>JAJPIT010000043.1 GCA_021324615.1 Terriglobia bacterium
CATTCTCTCCACCATCCCCCCGCAACAGCAGGCGCAGCTTGCCAGCCCCGCGGCGCGGCGCAAGTTGGCCGAAAACTACGCCGAGCTGATGCTGCTGGCGCAGGAGGCGCGGGCGCGAAAGATCGATCAGTCCGAAAAGGTGAAGGCCGAGATCGCGCTGCAAACCGATCGCGTGCTTGCCTCCAACGTGGTCGAGCAGCTTTCCGAACCCACCGACGGCGATGAGCTGGCCTACTACAACTCGCATAAAAACGAGTACGAGCAGGTGAAGGCGCGGCACATTCTGATCCGCTTCAAAGGATCGCAGGTTCCGCTCAAGAAGGATGAAAAGGATCTGAGCGAGGAGGAAGCGCTGGCCAAGGCCAACGAGATCCGCCAGAAGATCCTCGCCGGCGGCGATTTCGCGGAGCTGGCCAAGCAGGAATCCGACGACGCCGGCAACGCCAATCGCGGCGGCGACCTGGGCACCTTTACGCGCGGGCGGATGGTCCCGGAGTTCGAAAGAGCCGCCTTCGCCGCCGAAGTCGGCAAGGTGACCGAGCCGGTGAAGACCAAGTTCGGCTACCACCTGATCCTGATCGATTCGCGCGAAACGAAACCCTTCGCCGAGGTCCGGCCGCAGATCGAGCAGAAGCTGAAGCAGGAGAATGCGCAGAAGACCATCGCCGATCTGAAAAAGAAGGCGGCGATCACCTACGACGACGCCTATTTCGGCGCACCGCCCGCGGCCAAGCAGGAACCGCGGTGAGCGCTTTGCCGCCGCACCTTCCGCTATAGTATCCTGAAATTTCCAGGTTTCTTCCGCCGGCGTGATGACGCTTGACGCGGACGGCCAAGAAAATCAAGACGCAAAGGGTCCAAGCTATGTACGCAGTGGTCGAAACGGGTGGGAAACAGTATCGCGTGGCGCCGGGCGAATCGGTGGAAGTGGAAAGGCTCGGCGGAGACGTCGGCGCCGAGATCGAGTTCGGCCGCGTGCTGGCGATTGTGGATGGCGGCGCCGTGCGCGCCGGCGCGGAGGCCGGAAACGCCCGGGTGCGCGGCGTCATCACCGCGCAGGGACGCGGCGAAAAGACGCTGGTCTTCAAGTTCAAACGCAAGAAGCAATACAAGAGGACTATCGGCCATCGCCAGAACTTCACGCGCGTCACGGTCCGCGAGATTGTCGCCTAGGAGTTGAATCATGGCACATAAAAAAGGTTTAGGCAGCTCGAAAAACGGCCGCGATTCCAATTCGCAGCGGCTCGGCGTGAAGGCCTTCGGCGGCCAGCTTGTCTCCGGCGGATCGATTATCGTGCGCCAGCGCGGCACGCGCATCAAGCCCGGGGAAAACGTGGGGCTTGGCAAGGACGATACGCTGTTCGCCAAAATCACCGGCGTGATCGAGTTCCGCGACCGCGGCCGTTTCGGAAAGTTCGTCAGCGTCAGGCCGGTCCAGTAGCAGGCTGGCTGGCGGCCGCCGCCGCCCATCATGTTCATCGACGAAGTTCGGATTTACGTGAAGGCCGGCAATGGCGGCAATGGCTGCCTGGCCTTCCGGCGCGAAAAATACGTGCCGCGCGGCGGGCCCAGCGGCGGCGACGGCGGCCGCGGCGGCGACGTGACCCTGGTCGCCAGCGAGCACTACAACACGCTTCTTCATTTCCGTTTCAATCCCGAGTACAGAGCCGGGCGCGGCCGCCACGGCGAGGGCAGCAACCGGACCGGGCGCGAAGGCGAGTCGATCGAGATCCCCACCCCGGTCGGAACCGTGGTCTACGACGCCGATACGGGCGAGTTACTGCACGACTTCACCCGTGCGGGCGACCGCTTCATCGTGGCGCGCGGAGGCCGCGGCGGCCGCGGCAACGCGCGTTTCGCCACCTCCACCCATCAGGCTCCCACCGAGCACGAGCCCGGCCAGCCCGGCGAGGAACGCCGCCTGCGCCTCGAACTGAAACTGCTTGCCGATGTCGGCCTGGTCGGCTTTCCCAACGCGGGAAAGTCGACGCTCATCTCGCGCATCTCCGCCGCGCGGCCCAAGATCGCCGATTACCCTTTCACCACGCTCGAACCGAATCTCGGCGTGGTGAGCGCCGAGGGCGAGCGCACCTATGTGGTCGCCGATATTCCGGGATTGATCGAAGGCGCGCATCTCGGCCACGGCCTCGGCACGCAGTTCCTGCGGCATATTGAGCGGACGCGCCTGCTGGCGCATCTGGTGGACGTCTCCGAATCGAGCGGCCGCGATCCGGTTCAGGACTTCGAGATCGTGCTGCGCGAGCTTTCCAGCTTTTCCGCGGCTCTGCTGGAAAAACCGATGATCGTCGTCGCCGCCAAGCTGGACGCGGCGCAGGATGGCGCGCGCGTCGCTGCGCTCGAACAGCTCGCGCGCCGGCGGAATCTGCCGTTCTTCAAAATTTCCAGCGTCACCGGCCAGGGAATCGACGCGCTCAAGCGCGCCATGGGCGGCCTGGTGTTCAGTGCGGCGGAGCCCTCCCGCCAGCCGGAGTAGCGGCGGCCCCTCAGTAGGGCATCGTCCGGTTGGTGAACTTCCGGCCGATTTCCGCCGCCTGCGGATTGCCCGCGCAGATCCGCACGCCTTCTTTGATCATCTCGATGACATCGCTCGCGCTGCACGTGTTCAG
Source organism: Terriglobia bacterium (assembly GCA_021324615.1). Taxonomy (GTDB): domain Bacteria; phylum Acidobacteriota; class Terriglobia; order Bryobacterales; family Bryobacteraceae; genus Palsa-187. The sequence continues at coordinate 2,628 of JAJPIT010000043.1, forward strand.
GAAATAGAGGTGATTCGCCTTCACCGCCGCGAAGACCTTGGCGCGCGCCGCTTCCATCCGCGGATCGTGGACGTTGCCGCTTTTGACGCCCAGCGACATCGCCATATCGCCCGGCCCCCATTCGGCGAAGGCGATTCCGGGGATTCGCACGTTGTCCTCGACGTTGGCCAGCGCGATTTTGTCTTCTTCCTTCAATCCCAGCAGCAGCTCGCCGTTGGGATTCAGCGGCCAGACGTCGGCTTTCTGTTCATACTCCGCCACGGAAACGCCCCAGATCTGCGCCGCCGTCGGATTTCCGTGAACCCCGCGGTGGCCTTCCTTCAACCCGTTCTGACCCACGCCTTGTTCGCGATTGGGAAAGCGCACGGCCTCCACGAATTCGCGGACGGCGTCGGGATTGTCCGCATGAGTCAACAGAATCCCGTGGACCCCGGTGGCCAGCACCTGCTGAAACATCCAGGCGTTGGCGCGCACCGTGGGCCCGTCCAGCCCGTTCACCGGAACATTGACGATCACCGCCGGCGTGCGATGGCCGCTTTTGGTCGGCCCGCCGGCGACCAGCCCGCGCATGTACTCCTGCAAGCCCTTCACGTCGAACGGCGCGTGCTCCATGTCGTAGCTGATGTAGTCGGCCCAGGTCTGCGCGTCCTTCTTACCCTGCTCGAAGGTGCCCTCGGTGCCGGAATGCGAGCCGGTGTAGTAGATCGGCTGACCCTGCTCCAGCAGCTCGATGGCGCGGTTGATTCGCTTGGGCTTGTAGGAAGTTTGCGCGGCGGCGGTGGCGGCCACGAGAGCCAGTGCGCCCGAAATCCAGGCGGCCCGCTCCAGAGTGCGATTCCATTTGTGGGTCATGACGTCTCCTCTTGCGCGATTCCTCAAAAAGTATACTTGGCTCCCAGTTGAAGCTGCCGCATCGGAATGGTGGAAAGCGTGGTGGTGATCACGCCGAAGCCGGCCCGAGCCGCGCCCGCCGGCTGGCCGGGAATCGCCGCGCCCGCCAGGATATTGGGATTCGGTTCGCCCCAGGCCGGATGGTTGAGCACGTTGAAAGCCTCAAAGCGGAGCTGGAGCTGATGATGCTCGTTGTAGGGCATGGCGAAATTTTTGTGCAGAAACGCATCCATACCGAAAATGCGCGGGGCGGAGACGAAGTTGCGGCCCACGTCGCCGAAGTACCCGGTGGGAGCCTCGATGAACGCCGACCGGTTGTACCAGCCGCCGCCCGAGCCGGCGGCCTGATTGCCCGCGTAACGCGCCTGGCCGCCGATGTAATTCGGCCGGTCGTAGGCTTCATCCGTAAGCGAGTTGTCCACGCCTCCTATGGTGAGATTGACCGGCACCCCGCCCTGCCAGGTGGTGGTTCCCCCGGTCTGCCATCCGCCGATCACCGCGTCGAGCAGACGGCTGTTGAGATTCCACATCCTCCCCCTGCCGACCGGGATGTCATAGAGCACCGACGTCACCCAGCGGTGCGGCACATTGAAGGACGACGGGCCGCGCTCGCATCGGATGCAATAGCTGTTTTGCGGGAACAGCGTGTCGTAGCCCTGCACGCGAATTCCGCTGGAATCGTCCAGCGACTTCGACCAGGTATAGTTGCTGATCACGCTCATCCCGTTGCTAAACCGCTTGGTGACTTTGAACGACAAAGCGTTGTACTCGGCGTTTACCCCGTCGGCGACCATCTGAATCACCCCAAAATCGTTGGGCCAGGGCAGGTGCGAGATCGCGCTGCCCACCGGGTTGCCGCCCGGACCCTGATTCGTATTCTGGAAGCCGTATAAGTGATGGCTCTCCGAGCCCAGATAGCCGAGCTCCACGGCCCAGTCCGCGCTGAGCTGGCGCTGCACGTTGATCAGATACTGCTCGGTGTAAGAAGTCAGATGATTGTACTGATTGGCGTAGCCGTAGGGCGGGCTGAAGGAGGGTCCGTTGCCGGCGGAGCCCGGCGGGGTGGCGGCGTTGGCCCAGGTGGCCGGCAGCCCGGTGAGCTGGCCCGAACCGGGTCCCCAGGTGGTGCCGAGGGTGGTTTCGGTCAGGGTCAGCCGCACGCCCAGGTTGCGCGCCATATCGAAGTACATGGAGTTTCCGTTGTCCTGCATGAAGAACTCGCCGTAGGCCACCCGGACCACGGTTTTGGCGTCCGGCGAATACGCCAGGCCGATGCGCGGCGCAATATCGTTCCAGCGCGTCTTATCCAGGGCGTCATTCTCCAGACCGTTGCTGCAAACCGC
>JAJPIT010000039.1 GCA_021324615.1 Terriglobia bacterium
GCGTTGATAATCGGCGTATCCAGATAGCGCTGCAAAAAATGCGGCGCGCCGGACGCGGAATGGCGCATGACGATCGCGTCGGGACGCATCGCCGCCAGCGTATTCAGCGTTTCCACCAGCGATTCGCCCTTGGAGACGCTCGATGCCTGCGCCGTGATCGAGATGGTGTCGGCGCCCAGGCGCTTGGCCGCGATTTCGAAGCTGGTCCGCGTGCGGGTGGACGCCTCGAAGAACAGATTCACCACCATGCGCCCGCGCAGCAGATCCAGTTTCCCGCGCCCGCGCGGCTGGAAGTCCCGCGCCCGGTCCAGGATAGCCTGGATTTCCTGGCGCGTCAGGTTCTCGATTCCGAGCAGTCCCCGCAACTCAAGCACCCTCCGCCGTCCGCTCGACCAGCAAAACTTTCTCGGTGGAGTCGATCTCGTTGAATTTCACTTCGATGATCTCGTGCGGGGCGGTCTGCACCCGCCGGCCGGCGTAACTGGCCTCAATGGGCAGCTCGCGATGGCCGCGATCAATCAGAACCAGCAACTGCACGCGCGCGGGCCGGCCGTGATCGAACAGGGCGTCGAGCGCGGCCCGGATGGTGCGGCCGGTGTACAGCACGTCGTCCATCAAAATGATGTCGCGGCCGGTGACCGGGAACGGGATTTCGGTGCTGTTGACCACGGGCGCCTGCCCGACCGTGGAAAGATCGTCGCGATACAGGTTGATGTCGAGAATGCCGACGGGAATTTTGCGCTGCTCCAGCGCTTCAATTTTTTGGGAAAGCCGCTGCGCCAGGGGAACGCCCCGGCGGCGGATGCCGATAAACGCCAGACGGTTCAAATCCGACGTGCGCTCCAGAATCTCGTGCGCCAGCCGCACCAGGGTGCGGTCGATTTCGCTGGCGCTCATCAATTGACGTATTTCCCGCGTGGCCGCCATGGAGGGTAAACGTTCCAGGGTACCACAGGGTCCGCCCGATTCTGCCTGAGGCGCCGGCCGTGGCGGATGAAGCGGGCCGGGCGGGCGGAAGCTGCCATTTTGAAACATTTTTCCCCGAACGTGCGAAAATGTACTTTTCGCGGTGCCGGAAACTCTCGACGAGCGATTCAGCCAGTTGCGCCAGGCCGTGGACGCGGAGATCGCGCGGGCCCGGCGCGAGGCGGTCGCGGAGCTGGCCGGCGCGGTGGCCCGCATGCGCGCGGCGTCGAGTGAAAGCGAGTGGGCCGAAGCGGTTCTCCAATCGGGCCGGGCCGTTTCCTCCAGCCCTCTCTCGGACTCCGGCGCGCTTGAACTGCTGGCCTCGCTGGCCGCCTTGACGATCCCCTGCCCCGCCCCCATCGCGGGGGACGCGGCGGCGCGGCGGTTCGCCAAGGTGAAAGTCGCCGAGATACGGCTGTATCAGGCGCCCGCGGTGGAGTCCGGGCGCGCGGCGCGCGACGTCTACGGCGCGCTCAAGCCGCACATCGACGCGGCCCGCAAAGCCTTTGCGGAACGGTTCCTGCAAAACGGAAATCGCGCGGCCGATTATCTGCATTTGGAACTGGTTCGGGTATTGGCAAATGATGACGCGACGCTGCTGGGGCCGGATTATCCGGGGCCCCTGGCCTAAAACGATCCTGGCCGCCGTTGCCGTCGCCGCCAGCGCGGCGGACGATCCACTGGCCACGCTCAAGAGCGCCTCCAACGCGATCGACGCCGGCAAATATTCCGCCGCCATCGCGGCGCTCCAGCCGCTTGCCCGGAAATTGCCTCAGCTCGGTGATTACGTAGCGTGGTTTCTCGCCTCGGCGCAGTTCGCCGCGGAAAATTACGGCGAAGTGCCCAAGTCGCTCGCTGCGGTCTGGAGGCAGACTCCGCCGTCCCCGCTGGTGGGGCGGGCGGCGATGCTCGCCGCACGGGCCTATGAGCAGAACGATCAGGCGCAGGCCGCGGTGGAGATTCTGCGGAAACACTACGCCGCTCTGCCGCAGCCCGGCGGCGATCTGGCGCTGGCGGCGGCCTTGGAGGCAGCCAAAGATCCGGCCCGCGCGGCGATTTATTATCAGCGCGCCTACTACGGCTACCCGCTGTCGGTCGAAGCCGGGCGGGCCGAGGCGGAGCTCGCCAGACTCCGCACCGCCCTGGGCGACGACTATCCGCCGGCGATGCCGGACGCGATGCTGGGGCGCGCGCTGAAACTGCTCGACTCGGGCAATTGGGTCCGCGCCAGACGCGAGCTGGAGTCGATTGTTCCCCAGCTCGGCGGCGCCGAGCGCGATCTGGCGCGCGTGCGCATCGGCGTGGCCGATTATCGCGCCAATGAGACGCTGCGCGCCCAGCGTTATTTACGCGAGCTGGAGCTTTCCTCGCCGGAAGCCGACGCGGAACGAATCTGTTATCTGGCAATGTGCGCGCGGCGCCTGAAAAATCACGAAGAGGCGGAGGCGGCGCTGGACAAGCTCGCTCGCCTCTATCCGCAGTCGAAGTGGCGACTGGAGGCGATCGTTTCCGACGCCAATTCGCATCTGCTCGAAAACGATCTGGACGCCTACGAGCCGCTGTACCGGTCCTGTTATGAGTCGTTTCCGTCGGATCCCATGGCGGCTTATTGCCACTGGAAAATCGCCTGGGGGCATTATTTGAGGCGCCGCCTGGACGCGGCGGAGCTGCTGCGGGCGCATCTGCGGTTGTTTCCGGCGTCGGAAAACTCCCCCGCGGCGCTCTATTTTCTGGGCCGACTGGCGGAATCGGAAAACGATCCAGGCGCGGCGCGGGCTTATTACGACGAAATTGTCCGCGAATATCCGAATTATTACTACGCCGTCGAGGCGCGCCAGCGTCTGAAAACCGTCACCGCCGCTCCGGCCGCCGCAACGCGCGAGTTTTTAAGCTCCGTGGCCTTTCCGCCGCGCGCCCGCAAGCTCAACTTCGAACCGAACGAAACCACCCGGCTGCGACTGGCGCGCGCCCGGATGCTGGCCTCGGCGGAGTTGGAAGACTGGGCCGAAGAGGAGCTGCGATTCGCCGGCCAGACCGAGGATCAGCCGCAGGTGATCGCGCTGGAGCTGGCGAAGCTGGCCGCAGCAAAGGGCGGTCCGGATCAGGCGATGAGATACATCAAGCGTTATGCCGGCGGCTATCTGTACATGCCGCTGGAATCGGCCCCGGAGATTTTCTGGAAGCTCGCCTTCCCCATGCCGTTCCGCCAGGAGGTGGAGCGGTTCGCCAAGCAAAACAGCCTCGATCCGTTTTTAATGGCCGCGCTGATCCGCCAGGAATCGGAGTTCAATCCGAAAGCGGTTTCCCGGAAAAATGCCCGCGGATTGATGCAGATCGAGCCGCTCACGGGGCGCGAATTGAGCCGCAAATTGCAGATCCGGCCGTACTCCACCGCGCGCCTGTTCCAGCCGGCGGTGAACGTGCAACTGGGATCGTACTATTTCAAGACCATCGTCGCCGCCCTGGACGGGCATCTGGAGGCGGCGCTGGCGGCCTATAACGCCGGGCCTTCGCGCGCCCGGTCGTGGCTGAGCTGGGGAGAGTTCCGCGAGCCGGCGGAGTTCGTCGAGACGGTGCCTTTCTCGGAAACCCGGAACTACATCGAGACGGTTTTGCGGAATGCCGATGTGTATCGCCGCCTCTATGGGGAGCAGGCCGCTTCCCGTCCGCTTCCGGCACACTGAAGTCATGGGCGCCTTCCGGATGGAAACCGACAGCCTGGGCGAGGTGCGCGTGCCCGCCGATAAGCTGTGGGGCGCGCAGACGCAGCGCTCGCTGGAGCACTTCAGCATCGGCCGCGATCTGATCCCTCCGGAAATGATCGCCGCCTACGCGATTCTCAAAAAAGCCGCGGCCAACGCGAATCATGAACTGAAGCGGCTGGACGCGGAGCGCCGCGATCTGATCGTCCGGGCCTGCGATGAAATCCTGGCCGGAGAGCACGCCGGAATGTTCCCGCTGCATGTGTGGATGACCGGGAGCGGCACGCAGTTCAACATGAACGTGAACGAAGTCATCTCCAACCGCTGCTGCCAGCTTGCGGGAACGCCCCTGGGCAGCAAGACTCCGGTTCATCCCAACGATCATGTGAATCTTTCGCAATCCTCCAACGATACGTTCCCGTCGGCGATGAATATCGCCGCCGCCGTGGCCACGAAGCGGGATCTGATTCCCGCGATCGCCGCCCTGCGCGACGCGATCCGGGATAAGGCAAACCAATGGAGCGGCATCGTCAAGATCGGCCGCACGCACATGCAGGACGCGACTCCGATCACGCTCGGCCAGGAGTGGTCCGGATACGCCGCGATGCTCGACGACGATCTCGGCCGGATCGAAAACGCGCTTGCGGGAGTTTACCGCCTGGCGATCGGCGGCACGGCGGTCGGCACGGGCATCAACGCGCCGCCCGGGTTTGGCGCCGCCGCAGCCGCCGGGATCGCCCGGCTGACCGGGCTGCCGTTTTCCAGCGCTCCGAATAAGTTCGCAGTGCAGGGCGCGCACGACGATCTGGTGCATCTGTCCGGGGCGCTGCGCACGCTGGCCGTTTCGCTCTACAAAATCGCCAACGACATTCGTCTGCTCTCCGGAAGCGGATTCCAGGAGCTTTCGATCCCGGCCAACGAGCCCGGCTCCTCCATCATGCCGGGCAAAGTGAATCCCACGCAAACCGAAGCGCTCACGATGATCGCGGCGCAGGTGATGGCCAACGACGTCGCCGTGGGGCTGGGCGGCGCCGGCGGCTATCTCGAGATGAACGTCTATAAGCCGCTGATCATCTTCAATGTGATGCAATCGATCACGCTTCTGTCCGGCGGCGCGGAGAATTTCCGCCGCTTTCTGGTGGAAGGCGCAAAGCCGAATCTCAAAAGAATCGGCGAGCACGTGGAGCACTCGGTCGCGCTCGCCACCGCGCTTTCGCCCGTGATCGGATACGACCAGGCCGCGCGCGTGGCGCACTACGCCTCCGAGCATCAGGTCCCATTGAAGGAAGCGGCGTTGAAGCTGGGCGTCCTGAGCGCGGAAGAGTTTGACCGCGCGATTGAAAAACTGGATCCCACGCGGGTTGAAAACGGTTAGCGGAAAAACACCCGCCAGGCGGTGACCGCCAGCGAGTGCGTGACCATCGAAGCGCGGATGCTGCGGGTGGCGCGAAACGCGGCGCCGCAGCACAAGCCCAGGATGGTCGCCAGCGCGGCGATCCGCCAGTTCGGAAATCCGCGAAACCACAGGTGGGAGGCGCCGAAAATCAGCGACGCGGCGATCCAGCCGGCCCATTCGTTCTTGAGCCAGCGCGTCATCCATTGTTGCAGCAGCCCGCGAAAAAAGAATTCTTCGCCGAGCGAGAGCACCCATAGCGCGCCGAAAAAGGTGGCAATGGCGAGCAGCGTGGTTCGCCGCCACCCGGCGGCAAGATGCGGCCCGCCGACGAAGCCCATCCACGCGCCGGCGGCGGCGGCGATCGGCAGGAAGATCGCGAACCAGATGGCCCCGATCGTCCATTCCCGCTTGCGCGGCCAGAATCCGAACCCGATATTCTGCACGCGGCGAATCACCACCATGGCGAACAGGCCGGTGCGAAACCACATCAATTGCAGCAGCGCCTCGGCGGGAATGCGCGACAAAGTGGGGTAATAAGGCCGCAGGACGCGGCTGATCCAGACCACCGCCATGAAAACGAGAAAGAAAACATCCGCGGCGGGCGCCGGCGGCAGGAAAACGAACCAGAAAGAAGCTGCTCCGGCCAGGGCGGCGATCCACCACAAGCCGCGCCAATCGAATCCACCCAGCGCAAGGTGAGCGGCGGAATACGGCAACACCGCCGCGAACGTGAGCGCGACCGCGATCCCGGCGCGAGGACATTTTTCCAGCCGCGCGCGGATGCGTTCCCGCGCCAGCGCGTAATAAAACGCCGCCTCCAGCAGGAACGCGGGCAGTACGGCAAACGCCTTCGCAAGCGGGATATGCTGTTCAACGGCATAGAGAGCGGCGGCAATCGCGCAGCCCGCCCACAGCAGCCACAGGAGCATCCGGCCCATCGTAACATCCGTGGCCGGCCGGCCCGCCGGGCGCGCCTTGCCGCGTAACCTTTTTCCGGGAAATCGGTATCCAGTTGCGAGACGTGAGCACCAGCGACAACGCACTGATGGCTGAGGTCAGCGGCGGCCAGGTCGGCAAAATGGCCGTGCTGTTCGAGCGGCACCACCGGCCGTTGTTCCGTTACTTCGTCTCGATGAATCATAACCGGGAACTTTCTGAGGACCTGGTGCAGGACGTATTTTTCAGAATGCTTCGCTATAGATCGAGCTACGATCCGAAACAAAGTTTCACGGCGTGGATGTACCAGATCGCGCGCAACGCCAGCGTCGATCAGGCGCAGAAGCGGAAAGCGGAAGTGGTGGGGATCGACGAGTTCGACGGCCAGCGCCGGCCGGAGCCGGCAAGCCAAGCGCCCGGCCCGGAGGAAACGGCGGCGAAGGGCCAGGATCTGGCGCTGCTGCGGCGCGCCCTGGACCGGCTGCCGGAGGATAAGCGGGAGATTCTGGTGCTCAGCCGCTTTCAAAATTTGAAATACGAGGACATCGCCGCCCTGCTCGGCTGCGAGGTGGGAACGGTGAAGGTGCGGGTGTTCCGGGCCATGCGCGCGCTGGAGCAGATTTATTTGGCGCTGCGTAAGGAGAAAACCGCGTGAGGATGCGGAGGTTTCAATCCGCCGCGCTGGGAGAGAAAAAATGACGTGCGAAGACGTGAAGGTTTTATCGGCCGATTATTGGAGCCACACGCTCGATGAGGCGCAGGAGCTCGCCTTTGAGACGCACACCGCCTCCTGTGAGGTGTGCCGCGCGGAGGTGGAGCGGCTCGGCGCGCTGTGGAGGAGCCTGGCCCTGCTGCCCGCCGAGGAGCCGAGCCCCAATCTGCGCAGCCGCTTTTACGAAACGCTGGCCGCCTACCGCCAGGGATTGGAGTCGGCGCCGAAGCCGCGGCTGCGCGAAAAGATTCTTGCGTTATGGCCGAAGCAGCCGGCCTGGCAGATGGCGATCAGCTTCGCGCTGCTGGCCATCGGCGTCGGTCTGGGATATGAGATTCGTCCGGGAAAAACAGCGGAGCCGGCGGCGGATTCCGAGTTGTCGCAGCTCCGCGGGGAGGTAAGCAGTATGCGTCAAATGGTGGCTTTATCGTTGTTGCAGCAGCAATCGGCGGGCGAACGCCTGCGCGGGGTGACCTACGCCTATCAGGCGCCGCCCTCGGATACCGAAGTTCTGTCGGCGCTGCTGACCACCATGAACCAGGATCCGAACGTCAACGTGCGGCTGGCGGCCGTGGATGCGCTGCACCGCTTCGGATCGAGCCCGGTGACGCGCGCCGCCGTGGTGCAGTCCATCCGCAAGCAGGATAATCCGCTGGTGCAGATCGCGCTGATCGACCTGATGGTGGATTTGAAGGATGAGGAGGCCGCGCCGGAGCTGGCCAAGCTGGCCGGCGATGAGAAAATCGATTCCGCCGTGCGGCAGCACGCCAAGTGGGCTCTGGGGAGGCTGCAATGATCCGCGCGCGCAAGGCCTGGCGGCTTGTGCCGCTGCTCGCCCTCGCGCCCGTGGCGCTGGCCCAGGATGTCGAGGATCGCTCCAGCGAGCATCGGTCCTACACGGGCGTCCATGAGCTGGTGGTCGACGACGTTACCGGATCGATTGAGGTGACCGCCGCGCCCGGCGGATCGGTGGAAGTTGATGTCGAAAAAATCCTGAGCGCGTGGTCGGCGGACCGGCTGGCGTTGGCCAAGAAGGAAATTTCGCTCGCCGAGCGGCGCGAGGGCGGACTGCTCGAATTGATGGTCGACGGCCCTTTCCGCTGCCACTGTGGCGATAACTCGGTTCCCATCGATGGAAACGGCCTTTATCGCTTCACCTACAATTTCAAGATCCGCGTCCCGCGCCTGATGAAGCTCGATCTGCGCGCCGTCCATCACTCCGAAATTCGCGTAACGGGGACCTCGGGCGATTTCCGGATTCGCAATGTAAACGGCGGGATCGAGATGAACGACGTTGAGGGATCAGGGAGTGCTTCCACCGTGAATGGTCCGGTGAAGGTGACGTTTGCGAAGAATCCGGCGGCGGCGACGTCGTTTCAATCGGTGAATGGAACGCTCGACGTCGCATTTCGCCCGGGACTGAACGCCGACGTGAAGTTCCGGACCATGCGCGGCGACATTTTTACGGATTTCCCGACTTCCGCCCTTCCGGCCGCGGCGGAGCAGCCCGAGCATCGCGGCAACATGATCGTCTGGCGAAGAAACCGGATGAGCGGAGTGAGGATCGGCGGCGGAGGACCGGAGTTGAGTTTTGAAACGCTGAATGGACAGATTTTTATCCGGAACAGGGAGAAATGAGGATGAGACTGAGGACATGGACAATCGGGCTGGCGCTGGCGGTGGCCGCTTTGGCGCAGGATACGGGGGACCGCCTCACCGTGCCGTTCCGCGATCCTTCCAAGCCGAAGACGCTGATCGTAAAGCTGATCAACGGCGGAATCACGGTGCGCGGCTACAACGGCAATGACGTGATCGTCGACTCCCAGGGAGGTGCGGGCCGCCCCCTGAGGAAGCGCCATGAACCGCCGCCGGGAATGCACCGCCTGGGCCCGGACAGCTCCGGACTGGAGGTGACCGAGGACAACAACGTGATGACGGTGCAGGCCGGATTGATGCATCCGGTCAATCTGACCATTCAGGTTCCGGTGCAGACGTCGCTGCGGCTGACCACGATGACCGGCGGCAGGATCGAGGTGGAGAACGTCTCGGGTGAAATCGAAGCCGAGAACATGAACGGCGCGGTGACGTTGACGAACGTATCGGGCTCGGTGGTGGCCAATTCGATGAACGGGCGGGTGACCGTTTCGCTCGACCGGGCCGCGCCCAACAAGACGATGAGTTTTTCGACGATGAACGGAGCGATCGACGTGACATTGCCCGCCGATATCAAGGCGAACCTGCGCATGCGGGCCGACAACGGCGAGATTTTCACGGATTTCGACGTGAAGCTGGACGGGTCCCATCCGCCGCAGGTAGACGATCAACGCAAGAATGGCGGCCGCTACCGGGTGCGCGTGGATAAGACGCTATACGGATCGATCAACGGCGGCGGCCCGGAGATTCGATTCACGACCTACAACGGCAATATCACGATCCACAAGAAGTAGGCGGCATATGCGGCCGCCGACTCCTGTATTCTGGTTTCGATGGCCCGCTTCCCCGGTGTAGATTACCTTCTGATCGATTCTCAATTTTCCGAGCAGGAATTGATGGTGCGGCAGATGACGCGCCAGTTTGTCGACGAGCGCGTTCAGCCGGTGATCCGCGACGCCTTCCGCGAAGGCCGCTTCCCGCGCGAGTTGATCCCGGAAATGGGCCGGCTCGGCTTCTTCGGCGCCAATCTGGAAGGCTTCGGATGCGCCGGAATGAGCAACGTCGAGTATGGGCTGGTGATGCAGGAACTGGAACGCGGCGACTCCGGAATCCGCAGCTTCGCCAGCGTTCAGGGCGCGCTGGTGATGTATCCGATCTACGCCTATGGCACCGAGGAGCAGAAGCAGCACTGGCTGCCCAAGCTGAAATCGGGGGAAGCGACCGGCTGTTTCGGGTTAACCGAGCCCGGCTTCGGGTCCAATCCGGCGGGGATGCTCACGCGCGCGACCCGGCAGGGCTCCTGCTGGGTGATCAACGGAGAAAAAACGTGGATCACCAACGGATCGATGGCCGATGTCGCCGTGGTTTGGGCGCGCACCGAGGACGGCATCCGCGGCTTCCTGGTGGAGCGTGGAACGCCGGGCTTCACCGCATCGGAGCTGCACGGAAAAATGTCGATGCGCGCTTCGGTCACCTCCAGCCTCTTCTTCCGCGATTGCCGGGTTCCGGAAACGGCGCTGCTGCCGCACGGCAAGGGGCTGAAGGCGCCGCTGGGCTGCCTCAGCCAGGCGCGCTACGGAATCGGCTGGGGGGTCATCGGAGCGGCGATGGACTGTTATGAAACCGCACGCTCCTACGCCGTGCTGCGCAAGCAGTTCGACGATAAGCCGATCGCCTCGCACCAACTGGTGCAGGAAAAGCTCGCGGACATGATCACCGAAATCACCAAGGCGCAACTGCTGGCCTTGCACGCCGGAAGGTTGAAGGACGCCGGAAAGCTGGAGCCGGCGCACATCTCGATGCTCAAGCGGAACAACGTCCGGATGGCGCTGGAGTGCGCCCGTCTTTCGCGCGATCTGCTGGGCGGCAATGGCATTATGGACGATTATCCGATCATGCGGCACCTCTGCAACCTGGAGACGGTGAAGACCTACGAAGGCACCGACCACATCCATACCCTGGTCATCGGCGAGCGCGTCACCGGTATCGCGGCGTACAAATAAGCCGTGGTAGGATGAAATAGAACCCGGCAGATGATCATCCTGATTACCACTATCCACGTCATTCTTTGTCTGTTCCTGATTGTTGTCGTGCTGCTGCAAAGCGGCAAGGCAGCGGATCTGGCGGGCGCTTTCGGCGGCATGGGATCGCAGACGGTCTTTGGACCGCGCGGTTCGGCGACGGTGCTATCGAAGGCCACTACCGTGGCGGCGGCGGCGTTTATGCTCACCTCGCTGACGCTGTCGATCCTGGCTACGCGGGCGGGAAAGGCCGCGCCGGGCCTGCTCGAAAAGGCGTCGCGTCCGGTGCCGGCGCAAACTCAGAAGAGCGCCACGCCGCAGGGACAAACGCCGGCGACGATCCCGCTCCAGGTGCAAAAGAGCGTGGATGGCAAACCAGTGGGCACGGAGGAAGTCCAGGCGCCGGTGGTGAATCCTCAGCAGGGAAGCCCCGCGCCGGCGCAGCAAAAGAAATAGAGCCCTTGCGGAGGTGGCGGAATTGGCAGACGCACTAGCTTGAGGTGCTAGCGGGAGCGATCCCGTGGGGGTTCAAGTCCCCCTCTCCGCACCACATTCCAAATTTCTGGATCATCGGCGAAGTCCTTTCCCGGCGGCAGCGGCGGGCGGAATAAACTGAGGAAATGAACTTCCGCGCGGCGCTTATGCTGCTTCCCGCGGCTCTGTGGGCACAGCCGCCACTGGATCTGCTCTTGCGCGGCGGGCAGATGATCGATGGAAGCGGAGCCGCGGCGCGAATGGCCGATATCGGCATCCGCGGCGATCGGATCGTCTTCATTGGGGACGGTTCGCAAGTCAAGGCGCGCCGCGTTCTGGACGTACACGGGCTGGTGGTCAGCCCCGGATTCATCGATCCCCACGCGCACGTCACCGCCGATCTGTCGAATCCGTCCGCCGGCGCAAACCAAGCTTACCTTTATCAGGGCGTGACCACGGTGGTGACCGGCAACGACGGCCAGGGTCCGCTGGATACTGGAGCCACCCTGGACCGGTGGACCAGGCAAGGCATCGGAACCAATGCCGCAATTTACATCGGCCAGGGGACCGTGCGGCGCGAAGTGATGGGCATGAGCGACGCGGCTCCCACGGAAGAGCAACTTGCTCGAATGAAATCGCTGGTGGCGCGCGGCATGAGCGAAGGCGCCATTGGCATGTCCACCGGACTGTATTACGCCCCCGGAAGCTACGCCAAAACCGACGAAGTGATCGAGCTGGCCAAAGTGGCCGCCGCGCAGGGCGGCATCTACGACAGCCATCTCCGCGACGAGGATTCTTACACCATCGGGCTGCTGGGCGCGATTCGCGAGGCGATCGAGATCGCGCGGCAGGCGCGCATTGCCGTGCACATTTCCCACATCAAGGCTCTCGGACCCGAAGTATGGGGCCAAAGCACGGAGGCGATCAAAATGATCCGGCAGGCGAGAGCCGAGGGTCTGGAGATCACCGCCGATCAGTACCCCTACGAAGCTTCCGGATCGAGCATCACCGCATCGCTGGTCCCGCGCTGGGCGGAGGCCGGCGGCGGCGCAAAATTGCTGGAACGAATCAACGATCCTTCGGTCCGGCCGCGGCTGATGGAAGAGATGGGGGCGAACCTGAAGCGCCGCGGCGGAGCCGATTCCCTGCTGATCATCTCCGGGCGCGACCACTCGCTCATCGGCAAACGGCTGGCGGCGATCGCCGCCGAACGCAACGAATCGCCGGTTGAAGCCGCGCTCGAAATCGTCAAAAACGGCGGCGCCGGCGTGGCTTCGTTCAATATGAGCGAGCCGGACATCGAAAATTTCATGCAGCAGGATTGGGTCATGACCGGCTCGGACGGCTCCGAGGGCCATCCGCGAAAATACGGGACGTTTCCGCGCAAGCTGCGCGTTTACGTGTACGGGAAGAAGATCATTTCGCTGCCTTATGCGATTCATTCTTCAAGCGGGCTCACCGCCCAGGCTTTGCATCTGCGCGATCGCGGGCTGCTGCGGGAAGGCTACTACGCGGACGTCATCGCGTTCGATCCGGCAACCGTCGCCGACCGGGCCACCTACGAGCATCCCGACGTTCTGGCGGCGGGAATGCGATTCGTGATCGTCAATGGAAAGATCGCAATCGACGAAGGAAAATACACGGGAGCGCTCGCCGGGCGCGCGCTCCGCCGCCAGTAGCGCTTTCGGCACCCGGCGCGCGGGAATAAAATGAGGTTGTGCGATCCGCCGTATTCGTTTTGCTCGCCGCTTCGGCCGCCTTTGCCCAGCAATACAATGGCCCCCGCCCGGAAAAGCCGGACCTTCTTTACCTGGTCCACGCCGATAATCTGATTCCCACCGAGATGCTCGAAGCGCGGCAGGAGAAAATGACCTTCATCGTCCCCGGCGCCAGCTCGCCCGCGCGAACGCCACTCGCCGAGCCGATATTCCTCATCCAGTCCGATAAGATCAACCCGCAAAGTCTGGAGCTCTACAAAATGGAAGTGAAGGGCGGCCGGCGCGAAGTGACGATCTCGCCGAAGCGCGGGCGCGGATCGAAGGTGCTGCGTCTGACCGTCACGCCGCTGGACGGCAAGCTGTACAAGGTGGAAGCGGACCAGGAGCTCGAAAATGGCCAGTACGCGATCTCACCAAACGGCTCCAACACCGTCTTTTGTTTTGAGATCTACTGAAGGGGCCTGCTACAATCGACAGTTGTGTTCGAAGGGCTGGAACATACCGCGATCGCTTCACCCGAGCCGCGAAAGCTCGCGCAATGGTACGTCGAACATCTGGGATTTCGCATCAGCCACGAAGCGGGCGGGGGCTTTTTTCTTCGCGCCGCCAACGGCGGGCTGGTCGAAATCATTCCCGCCCAGGGGCCGCGAACAGAGTCCAAGATGAGCGATCCGGGATTGCGCCACCTGGCGATCGGCGTCCGCGATTTCGATCGGGCGCACGCGGCGCTGCGCGAGAAAGGCGTCAACTTCGTGGGCGAGCCCTACACCCACATGGGCAACCGCCTTGTGTTTTTCACCGACTGCGACGGAAACCTGGTGCACCTGATCCAGAGAGGGCGTCCGCTCCCATAGGATCTAATAATAGATAGGGCGCCATTGCTTAACCGGGTTTTCAAAGCGTTCCGCTACCGCGACTTCCGGCTGATGTGGTTCGGCGCCTGCACCTCCAGCATCGGAAGCTGGATGCAGACGGTGGCGCAGGCGTGGCTGGTCTACACTCTTTCCAACGACCCGTTTTATCTGGGACTGGACGCGTTCCTCGGGCAGGCGCCCATCATTCTGTTTTCGCTGGTGGGCGGCGTGATCGCGGACCGGCGCGACCGGCGGAGAATGCTGCTGATGTCGCAGTACATCCAGATGAGCTGCGCCTTCACGCTGACCGCGCTGTTTCATTTTCACCTGGTGCACGTCTGGCATATTTTGTGTCTTTCCTTCATCACCGGCCTGGGCCAGTCCTTCGGCGGTCCCGCCTACGCGGCGCTGCTGCCGACGCTGGTGGGGCCCGAGGATTATCCTAACGCCATCGCCTGGAATTCGATCCAGTTCAACATCGCGCGCGTGGTGGGCCCGACCATCGCCGGCATCACGCTCAAGAAACTGAACGCCACCTGGTGCTTCGGGCTGAACGGAATCTCCTTTCTGGCGGTGATTGTTTCCCTGTACGTGATTCACGCCGGATTCGTTCCGGCGCGCACCACCGAGCCAATCCTGCGAAGCATGAAGCAGGGGATCGGCTTCATTCGCACTAAGGCGGGATTGAATTCGCTGATCGTGCTGGCGTTCTGCATGACGCTGTTCGCCATTCCGCTGCTGACCTTCCTGCCGGTGTTCGCCAAGGAGGTCTTTCATGGCGATGAGGAGACCTTTACGCGGCTTCTGATCTGTTCCGGCCTGGGATCGATCTGCGGCGCACTCGGCGTCGCCGGGCTGGGCAAGGCCCGACGGCAGGGGCGGATCGCTTTGACGGCTTTGATCGTCCTCGGCGCGCTGATTGCGGCGTTTTCCTTTTCCAAATCGATCCTGCTCTCTTCGATTTTGATTTTCTTCAGCGGCGCGGCGCTCATTTCGGTGTTCGCCATGATCCAATCCCTGGTCCAGGAGATCACCGCCGATGAGATGCGCGGCCGTGTCCTGAGCGTGTACAACGTCGCCTTTCGCGGCGGGATGCCGATCGGGAGCCTGCTGTTGGGCAAATTGATTCCCGTCTTCACCGTCTCTCTGACCATGGCGGGATCGGGCCTGGTGCTGACCGTGCTCGGATTGTATTTTCTGCTGATTCACCGCCGCATCGCGGCCTTGTAAGCCGCCGCGCCGGCTCCGGGCGTGATCTCATTCCCCGGACGCTGAACACCAGAATCCGCCCTGCTGTTCTGGTGATTCTTCACCGGTCAAATAACAGGCTGCAAACAGCGCAGGCCCGGAACGCGCCATGCGGGAAGACCGGGCCTGCGCACAACGTAAATATTTCCGCCTGTTTTTAGGGCGCTGCCCGGCGGCCAAACAGAAGGCTGACCAGGAACAGGACGATAAACAGGAAGAACAGGATTTTGGCAATCCCCGCGGCAGCGACATAAATCCCGGTAAATCCGAAGATCGCGGCTACCAGCGCGATGACCAGAAAGACCACAGCGTAGTACAGCATAGGTTTGTCGAATCGCCCTCCGCCGGTTTCGATGCACGATTGGGGCCAACACTGCCGCTTACGTATACGCCTGAAATCCGGCCTTCTCCAGCCCCACTACGGCTTCCCGGTTCTTCATGAACGTCTCCCACACGAATCCGCTGCGGAGATTTTCCGCCATGAGCATGGTGATGCCGGTATCGATGCCGATGACGTCGGTGTCATACCAGCCGGTGAGGGGATTGAAGGCGTCGATAAACCCGTAGTTGCACCAGGCGCGCGCCCCGTAGTTGGCGCGGATATTTTTGAGCACCCGCAGCGTCGGCTGCGGAAGGAACGGCAGCGAGCCTCCGGCCGCACTCGGCACGACGGTTCCGTCGATCGGGCCGATCTCCGGCGGCCCTCCCCAGACCACGTAGCCGTGCGCGGAATCGGAGGAGGTGATTCCCCACAGATCGTCGGTGTAATCGGGAAAGCGCGCGTGCAGCTCCAGGCAGAAGCGGCGGTGCGCTTCCGTGGCGATCGCCGAATTTTTGAAGTAGTCCGCGTACTTGTCGCGCCGCCCGCGGAAATCGAACCATGCCTGCGAGTACTGATGAACGAACAGCGGCGCATACGAGCCGATGTAGCGCAGGCCGTCGTATTCGAAGGTTATCCGCTTCCACGCGCTCCAGGCCGAAACCGGCAGCGGATGCGTTGCCGATCCCAGGCCCAGCAGATACATCATCATCAGCTCGCTGTAATAGTCCCAGCGGTAGGGGAGAAAGCCAAACTCCGGCGTCCAGCCGAGCGGCAGCAGGGCGGTGTCTTCCGAAACCCAGCTCCAGTCGACGCGCGCGAAGATATCATAGGCTAGGGCCCGGATCCCAGGGTGGTCAAAGTACTGGCGGCAGGTGAGCACGCCGCACAGCAGAATCGCGGTGTCGATCGAGGAAACTTCCGAGTCCCAGATGCGTTCGCCAGTCTGCGGATTGGCCCAGTGAAAATAGAACCCGCGATGGGTCGGCATCTTTTTCCACAGGAACTGAAGGGTGGCCAGCACGCGCGCGCGGATTTCGTTCGCCGGCGCGTAGCCGCGCTTGTGCGCGATGCACAGCGCGGTCAGTCCGAAGCCGGTCGCGGCGATGCTGGCGGTGTTGTTCTTGTCCGGCCCGCGGACGTTGGCCCGGTCCTTGGTGAGCCCGGTATGCGGATCGGATTGTTCCCAGAAGTAGCGGAAGTTGGCGCGCTCCAGCTCGTCAAGAAAGCGGTCGTCCTCGGGCGAAATTGCCGCCGGCGGATTCTGCGCCGCCGCTGTCGCCGCCGCGGCCGCGAGAAATTCGCGGCGGGTCCAGTTCATTGCGCCCTCCCCAAATTGCGCGAATCCGTAACGTCCCCGATTCGCGTCGAATCCGTTAAGAAGCGATGAGCGGGCGCCGCAAAATGCTGATCGCGGCCGCCGGACTGGCCGCCGCGGGAGTCGTCGCCGCCCTGGCCATTCGCGGCCTGGCGCGGGCGCGCGTCGGCTCGGTCACCGGCGTCGTTCTGCGCCAGGACCCCAACCCGCGAAACGAAGTTCCCGTATCCGGCGCCTCCATCGTCTTTCCCGGCGGATCCGCAAAATCGGACGCCAGCGGGCTTTTTCATTTGAACCTGCATCCGGAGCGGCGCCTGGGCGAGCCCCTGGAATTGACCATCTCTCATCCTGAGTATGAGACGCAAAAAACGGTCATCCGCGCTGACGGGGAACTGTACGTGCTCTATCTCCGGCCCCTTCCCATAAGTCCGGCCGATCAACCCGCCGTAACCGTTACAAATCCCCGCGTGCGCTACGCCGTCACCGAGACTTCCACCGTCAACATCGGCAGCGCCGCCCAGACCTTCGAGGTGGTCAATCAGGCCAACGTGCCCTGCCAGGGAGCCAAACCGTGCTCGCCCGACGGAAAGTGGAAGGCGGCTATCGGCGGCAAATCTATGGACGCCGGCGACGGCAATCTCTTTGAAAACGCCCGTGTGACCTGCATCGCTGGACCCTGCCCGTTCACCCGGATCGAAAGGGACGGCTTCTCGGCGGGCGGCCGCACCATCTCCGTGCTGATCCGCAACTGGTCCGCCACCGCAACGTTTCTTTTCGAAGCGGAAGTCACCCACACCATGGTGAGCGACGCCATCCGCCAGGCCTACCCCGCCATCTTCGGCGGCGCCATGGATTTCACCTTGCCCGCCACCGCCGAGGGACCCAGTATTCAGGCCACGGTGAACGGCGAAGAGATCGTCTATCCGGTCACGCCGGACTGGTCGCTCACCTGGGCTACCTGTAGCGTGACCACGTCCAGGGACGGCACCAAACTCTTTCACTGCGACGTGAAACGCGGCTACCGCTTGCAGGAATCGCCAGGAAGATGAGAACCATCGTCCTGTTTGCAATGTCGCTGTGGCCGGCGCTGGGCGCCAGCGCGGCGGATGCGGACGTCGAACGGCGCATCGGCGAGCTGGTCGCGCGCATGACGCTCCAGGAAAAGTTGGGGCAGATGTCGCAATCGACCTCTCTCCGGACGCCTCTTTCCGATGCCATCAAGGCAGAGATCCGCGCCGGGCGGTGGGGATCGTTTCTCAATGCCGGCGACGCCAGGGATCGCGCCGAAGCGCAGCGCATCGCCACCGAAGAGAGCCGCCTGAAAATTCCCCTGATCTTCGGGCGCGACGTGATTCACGGCTATCAAACCGTTTTCCCGATCCCGCTCGGCCAGGCCGCCACCTGGGACCCGGACCTGGTCCGCCAGGCCGCGCGCGAAGCGGCGCGCGAAGCCGCGGCCGACCGCATCACCTGGACCTTCGCCCCCATGATCGACATCGCCCGCGATCCGCGATGGGGACGCATCGCCGAAAGCCTCGGCGAGGATCCTTATCTCGCAAGCCAACTCGGCGCCGCCATGATCCGCGGCTTTCAGGGCGATTCGCTCGCCGCGCCCGATTCCCTGGCGGCCTGCGCCAAACACTACGCCGGCTATGGAGCCGCCGAAGGGGGCCGCGACTACAACAGCGCCTGGCTTCCCGAAATTCTGCTGCGCGATGTTTATCTGCGGCCCTTTCAAGCCGCAAGCCAAGCCGGCGTGGCCACGTTTATGACTGCCTTCAACACCCTCAACGCCGTTCCCGCGACCGCCGATTCTTTTCTGCTGAGAAACATCCTGCGCGGCGAATGGAAGTATGAGGGCATGGTGGTCAGCGACTACGAAGCGGTCACCAACCTGATCGCCCACGGTTACGCGCTGGATGCCCGGGAAGCGGCGCGGAAAGCCATCCGCGCCGGCGTCGAGATGGAAATGGTCAGCACTTCCTTCTACGATCACGCGGCGGAGCTTCTGCGCGCCGGCCAGATCACGATGCAGGATATCGACGGCAGCGTGCGCGATATCCTGCGCCTCAAGTTCCGGCTGGGACTGTTCGATCCGCGGCCCGTCCCCCCGCCCCCGGATCCCCAGCGCACGCTCGCCGTGGCCGAAAAGACCGCCGAGGAAAGCGCCGTTCTGCTGCGGAATGAAGGCCGCCTCTTGCCGCTTTCAAAATCGATCCGCAAGATCGCGGTGATCGGGCCGCTGGCCGATAGTCCGGTGGATCAGATGGGGACCTGGTCGATGGATGGCCGCGCCGATTTCGTCCGCACGCCGCTCGCCGCGCTGCGGGAGATGCTCGGCGCCGGCCGCGTGATCTACGCCCCGGGCCTGATCAACAGCCGCGACCGCTCGCGTGCCGGGTTCGATCGCGCCGTGAGCGCTGCGCGGCAGGCCGACGCGGCCGTGCTGTTTCTGGGCGAAGAGGCGATTCTCTCGGGCGAAGCCCGGTCCCGCGCGTTCCTGAATCTTCCGGGCGCGCAGGAGGCCCTGGTGGATGCGGTCGCCGCGGCGGGCAAGCCCATCGCCGCGGTGATTCTCGCCGGCCGGCCGCTCACCTTCCATGACGCCGCGGCGAAGATCCCGGCGATACTCTATTGCTTCCACCCCGGCACGATGGGCGGTCCGGCGATCGCGCGGCTGCTGTTCGGCGACGCCTCGCCATCGGGAAAACTGCCGGTGACCTTTCCCCGCACCGTCGGCCAGGTGCCGATTTATTACGCGCATCTCAACACCGGGCGCCCGCCGCTTGCGGGCGACCTCGGCGTGCCGATGGGCAATCCGGCGAATCCGCAAGGCTACCGGTCAAAATACATCGACGTCGATTACACTCCGGAGTATCCGTTCGGCTTCGGCCTCTCCTACACGAGCTTCCGCTATTCCCCGCCGGAGCTCTCTGCGAAGACGCTGGCGGCCGGCGGCCGGCTCACCATCACCGCGCAGGTCGCCAACACCGGCCCCCGCGCCTCGGACGAGATCGTGCAGCTCTACACCAGCGGACCGCTCGGCGGAAGCGTCGCGCGCCCGGTCCGCGAATTGAAGGGATTCCGGCGCGTCCATCTCGAACCCGGCGCGGCCGTCCAGGTCAAGTTCACCATCACCACCGAAGATCTGGCCTACTACAACCCGAAGATGCAGCTCGCCGCCGAGCCCGGGCCTTATCGCGCCTAGATCGCGCCGGATTCGGCCAGCGGAGCGGCCGTGTCTTTCGAAGTGACAAAATAAGAAAGAGTACGGCAGATGCGCAATTTCGTAATTCTCCTGTGGACCGCCGCGACTCTCCTGGCCCAGCGCCCCATGACCGTCGCCGAGGTGCGGGCATTCATCGAGTCGCAGATCAAGATGAAGGGCGACGACCGCCAGACCGCGGATTACCTTTCGCACCGCATCCGCATGAGCGAGCGGCTCGATCCGCGAACCGTCGAGGAGCTGCAAGGCGAGGGTGCGGGACCCAAAACCGTCGCTGCGCTGCGGAAATTGAGCGAGGAATCGGCGGGCCTGCCCGCCGCGCCGCCGCCCAAACCAGCGCCCGCCCCGCCTCCACCCATCCCGCCGCCCAGCGCCGCCGAACAGGCGGAAGTCCTCGCCGCCATGCGCGAATACGCCCTGAACTACACCAAAAATCTCCCCAACTACGTCTGCGTCCAGACCACTCACCGCAAGATCTCGCCCACCGTCCGCGGACTGCTGCCCTACGGCGACACCATTCAGGAACAGCTCACCTTTTTCGACCAGAAAGAAAGCTATAAAGTCGAGATGATCAACGGCAACGCGGTCGCCAACATGACGCACGAACGCTTGGGCGGCGTCGTGTCGTCGGGCGAATTCGGAACCATGCTGTATCACATCTTCGATCCGGAAACCGGAACCGAATTTTCCTGGGATCACTGGGCCACGCTGCGCGGCAAGCGCATGTACGTGTTCGCCTTCAGCGTACCCAAATCCGCCGGCTACAGCATGTATCACGAGGAGTCCAAACGCGAGTACACTTCCGCCTACAAAGGCCTGGTCTACGCCGATAAAGACACCAAAGAGGTGATGCGCATCAAAATGGATTGCGTAGGCATCCCGCCCGATTATCCGATTCACGAGGTCGGCCTGACGCTCGATTACGAGCCGACGAAGATCGAAGACCAGGTGTATACGCTGCCCTTCCACTTCGAGCTGCACTCGCGCGAGGATAAGGCGATCAGCCAGAACGACGCGCAGTTCAAGATGTACCGCAAATTCGGATCCACCAGCAGCATCACCTTTTCCGACGAACCGACGCCGGAGGATCAGCTCCAGGAGCAGCCCGCCGCTCCGCAGCAAAAACCGGCGCAAAAGAAACAGAATCAGTAGCGGAGCGGGTCAATTACGGATCAATTGCGGCTTGATGCGCCGGATCCAGGAAACCTCTTTGGCCGAAAGCGGCGCGCGCTGCTCAGCCAGCACCAGCGCCGCCTCCGGATTGCCCCGCTCCGCCGCCAGTTCCAGCCACGCGATCGCCTGCACGCGGCCGCGTTCGTCGCCGCGGTCCAGCAGAATCCGGGCCAGTTGCACCTGGCACGGCGTTTCTCCTTCCGCCGCGCACATCCGGAAATATTGCGCCGCGCGGTCTACATCCCGCGCGACGCCGTCGCCGCCCAGGTAGGCCGACGCCAGAAAGAACTGCGCCCGGCGGTCCCGCAGCACCGCCGCGTTGCGCACCAGCTCCAATCCGCGCTCCGGATCTTTTTCGAGCCGCCGGCCCTCCATCCGCATCCGGCCCACCTCGTACATCGCCGCGGGATAATGCCGGTCGGCGGCCTCCACAATCAGCCGGAACGCGGTCTCCGCGTCGCGCTCGAACCCGTCGCCGGACTCGAGCATCTTCGCGTACAGATACATCGCCGGCGGATATTTTTGCTGCGCCAGGCCGCGGATCGCCGCCAGCGTCTGAGGGGTCCTCCGGTTCCGCTGGATTTCGTCCACCGCCAGATTGAACGCCGTGCGCCGGGCCTCGCTGGCCTCGTCGAAGCGATGGCGGAACAGCCGGAAATTCACCTCCACGGTGATCACGGTCGAAACCGGCCGCCCGTCTCTGGTTCCCGGCTCGAACTTCCAGCGCGAAACGGCCTGAATGGCCCGCTCATCGAGCCCGAATCCGAGCGGGCTCACCACCGAGATCCGCGCCGGATCGCCCTGCGCATCGACCACCACTTCGAGCACGACCACGCCTTGAATCATTTCCCGCCGCGCCTCCGGCGTGTAGCGCGGCTCCACCCGGCGGAGAACTTTGGCGGGCTGCGCGCCATCGCGGGCGCGATACACCGGCTCGGCCTGGAATGCCAGCGCAGCACCGGCCGCCATCCAGATCAGCAACAAGCAGCGCGCCGCCATTTCTGCTGACATTAGATCATAACTCGCCGCTGCTGTTACCATGAACAGTTGGCAATGAATGCGTTGTTGGAGGCGCTCGCCGCGGAGGGACCGGCCGCCGAAAGCGATGCCGCTCTGGCGCGGTCCATCGATCCGGCCCGCCTGCCGGCGCATATCGCCGTCATCATGGACGGAAACGGCCGCTGGGCGCGCCGCCGCGGCCTGCCCCGCGTGGCCGGGCATAAGGCCGGCATCCAGCCGGTCCGCACCACCGTCGAAACGTGCGCCCGGATGGGTATCCGGGCGTTGACGCTCTACGCTTTTTCCGTGGAAAACTGGAAGCGCCCGCGAGCCGAGGTTGCCACCCTGTGGAATCTTCTTCGCGTCTATCTTCGCGCCGAGTTCGAGACCATGCGGCGCAACGGGATCCGCTTCACCGCCATCGGCCGTCTTCACGAGCTCCCCGCGCCGGTGCGCGCGGAGCTGTTTTCCGTGATCGAAGCCACCGCCTCCAACCGCGGCATGCAGCTCAATCTGGCCATCAACTATGGCGGGCGCGCCGAGCTGGTCGACGCCGTCAAGGCTCTGGTCAAGGACGGAGCCCAAATCGACGAAGCCGCGATTTCCGCGCGCCTCTACACCGCGGGCATGCCCGATCCCGATCTGCTCATCCGCACCTCCGGCGAAATGCGCGTCTCCAACTTCCTGCTGTGGCAGATCGCCTACGCCGAGCTGTACGTCACCGGGACGCTGTGGCCCGATTTCGCCCGCGCCGAGCTGCTGCGCGCGCTTCTCGATTATCAGAAGCGCCATCGCCGCTTCGGGGGCATCCCGGAATCGCCGCGGCGCGTCGAATCGGGCGTGCTGGCCTCCACTCTGCCCGCTTCATGAAGCGCATTCTCACCGCGCTGCTGCTGATCCCGCTGACCGTCTGGCTGGTGCTGTTTGCGCCGGAGTGGGCGTTTCTTGCCGCGCTGGCGGCGGTCGGAGGAATCGCGTTTTACGAATTCAGCCAGATCGTGGAACAAAGCGGCATTCCCGCGCCGGGATGGCCTGCCATGCTCGCCGGATGGGCGGTGATGCTCGCGCCGCAGCCGGGCATTGTGGTGGTGCTGGTCGCGATCCTTGCCATGCTCATCTCGCTGCGCGCCCGCGATCTGGCCAAAGCTTTACCGGCCGCGGCCGCCTTCCTGCTGGGAGTGATCTACATCTTTGGAGCGTGGCGCTGCGCCGCGGAGCTGCGGGCCATCGATGCGAACTGGCTCATGTTCGCCTTGCTGCTGAGTTGGGCGGGCGACACGGCGGCGCTGTACGTGGGAAAGGCGTTCGGCCGCCATGCGCTCGCCCCCCGGGTGAGTCCTGCCAAGACCTGGGAAGGAGCGGCGGGATCGGTCGCCGGCGGCGTGATCGGCGGAGCCCTATACGCCCATTATTGGATCCGCAGCGCGCCGCTCGGCCAGGTGCTGATCCTGGCAGCCGCCGGCAACATCGCCGGCCAGATCGGCGACCTGTGCGAATCGGCGATCAAGCGCGGCGCCGGCGTCAAGGACAGCGGCAATACTTTACCCGGCCACGGCGGCTGGCTGGACCGCATCGATTCCAGTTTGTTCAGCGTGCCGGCGGTCCTGGCGCTGGTGAAACTCCTGGCGCGATAGGCGCCGTCTCCCTCAAAAATCTCTTTTTAACCGGCGGGGCTGCGCCGCGCCGCTGCTATGATAGCCGGAGTGCAGCTCAAAGATAAAGTCGCCGTCATCACCGGGGGCGCCAACGGCATCGGCGCAGGACTCGCGCGCCGCTTCCACGCCGAAGGCGCGCGCGGGATCGTCGTCTGCGACCTGGACGGCGCCGGCGCCGAACGCGTCGCCAGCGAGGTCGGTGGCCTCGGGCTTCGCATCGACGTGGGCCGCGAGGAGGAAGTCCGTCGCTTGGTGGACCACGCCATCGCCCGCTTCGGCCAAATCGACCTGTTCTGCTCCAACGCCGGCATTTTCGCCGAATCCGATGTCTTTTCCTCCACCGGAATCTTCGCGAACATGCGCGACGTTCACGTGCTGGCGCATATTTACGCGGCGCGCGCCGTGCTGCCGCCGATGCTCGCCCGCGGCGAGGGTTATCTGCTTCAAACCATCTCCGCCGCCGGTCTGCTGACGTCGGTCGAGTCGATGATCTACGCGGTAACCAAGCATGCCGCCCTCGCCTTGGCCGAATGGATTTCCATGACCTACGGCGACCACGGAATTAAAGTATCGGCGCTGTGCCCGCAAGGGGTCCGCACTAACATGCTGATGCAGACGCCGGAAAATCACCTGGTGGAAGGATCGGTCTCGGTCGGGCAGGTCGCCGATGCGGTGATCGAGGGCCTGGCGGCGGAACGTTTCCTCATCCTTCCCCACCCGGAAGTTCTGGAGTATTTTCGCCGGAAGGCCTCCGATTACGACCGCTGGCTGCGGGGCATGCGCCGGTTCCGGGCCCGGGTGCGAAAGGATCTCTGAGGCCAAATTGGCGCGGCTGATATCGTATCTCATTGTTTTCTAAGATGGTTAAAGCGCGCCGTTCGATGTGATCTGACGCCGTTGAATGCATCCAGCGGCATTTCGATTCTTTCATGTAGCCCCCGCACATTCGGTCTAATATACTGAAGTCGCAACTCTATTTCGCTCTGGAGAACCGTCTTGACCAAGCCAATCAAGCACGTGGAAAAAGCCATCGCGGTAGCCGCCAATGCCGCATGGTTCGTATTCGACAAACTCAACTCGATTCATCCCAATCCCTCGTTTACGCCGAAATGGTCGGATAAGCCGCTGCTGAAGAGCTGGGAAAAGCAGAAGCCCAAGCTCGGCTGGCCGCGCGAGACCGATTCGCTCTGCCCCAAGTGCGTTCCGGAGATCCGCAAACAGATCCTGGACGGCAAGCTGCCGGTGGATGTCCTCAAGAACGAAAAGCGCGGCGAAATAAAGGCGATGATTCTTGAGCGGGACGGCAAGATCGTCATGGAAAAGGAGTGCCCGATCCATGGCAAGTTCGACGACGTGATATCGATCGATCCGGCGTTTTCCAAGCACCTGGAGGAGGTTTTCCCGGGCCGCGATATTCGCGCCCACAACGACGAGAAACTGCACAATCACGGCTCTTCGACCATCACCCACGGGCGCGGTTCGGTTCTGACCATCGATCTGACCAATCGGTGCAATATGATGTGCGATCCGTGCTTTATGGACGCCAATCAGGTCGGTTTTGTGCACGAATTGAGCTGGGAAGAGATCAAAACGCTGCTCGATAACGCCATTTCGATCAAGCCGCGGCGCCAGCTTTCGGTGCAGTTTTCCGGCGGCGAGCCGACCCTTTCGCCGTACTTTCTGGACGCGATCCGCTATTGCCGCAAACTGGGTTATCAGAGCGTGCAGGCGGCGACCAACGGAATCGAGTTCGCCAAGCGCCCCGACTTCGCCAAGGCGGCGGCGGAGGCAGGTTTGCGGTACGCCTACCTGCAATTTGACGGAATCGGCAATGAAGCGAACTCGCATCGTGCGGTGGGGAACCTGTTCGACGTGAAGCTGCGCGCGATCGAAAATCTCTACAACGCGGGCGTGGACATCGTGCCGGTCATCACGTTGATCAACGGCGTAAATAACGAGCAGGTGGGCGCGGTGATCCGCTTCGCGCTGGACAATCCGAAGAAGATTCCGTTCCTGAGCTTCCAGCCGGTTTCCTTCACCGGCCGCGACGAAGGCATCACCGACGAACGCCGCCGGGCGCAGCGTTACACTCTTTCGCACCTGGCGCACGATGTAAAGAATCAGACCGGCCTGGGCGAGCCGGTGCGCGACTGGTTCCCGATTTCGTTCATGAGCACCTTCTCCGATTTCGCCGATCTGGTGCACGGCCC
>JAJPIT010000104.1 GCA_021324615.1 Terriglobia bacterium
ATTTACGCCAAGCTTCTGTGGTTGATCAACGCTCCGGCGCAGCGGCTGGTGACGGCGATCAACGGAGTGGGCCGCAATCTGGCTGTGGTTGTGGACCAGGGTGTGAAAGAAAACAAGTTTAAAGGATAAAGGAAATGGCTGACATCAACGCGATTGCGGATCAGATTCAGGGCTTGACGCTGCTTGAGGCGTCGCAGCTCGTGAAGTTGTTGGAAGAGAAGCTCGGAGTTTCGGCTGCCGCGGCGGCGGTGGCGGCGGCTCCGGCGGCGGGCGGCGGCGCGGCTGCCGCGGCGGCTCCGGCGGAGGAAAAGACCGAATTCACGGTGGTGCTGACCGCGGCCGGTTCGAACAAGATCAACGTCATCAAGGCGGTCCGCGAGGTCACCAGCCTGGGCCTGAAGGAAGCCAAGGACCTGGTGGACGGGGCTCCCAAGACGATCAAAGAAGGCGTCAACAAGGAAGAAGCCGAGGCGATCAAGAAGAAGTTCACCGACGCCGGCGCGACCGTCGAAATCAAGTAGCCGAAGCTCCGCTAGCCCGGCCGCCTGGCGGCAGTAGCGGTGCGCAAGAGCGGGATGGCCTGCCGCCTTCCCGTCAGCGGCGAAGGCCCGCCGGACGATGGTCCGTGGGGATCGAGGGCTTTTCGTCGATCGTATAGCTGATTCCCGAGTACTGCATCTCTTCCCAGGTCTGCTCGCCCCACCTCACGTCGACTTTCGGATTGGGGTTGGAGGGGTTGTTTGGGGAATTGTCGTAATGCGCGGTCGCCTGGATGCGCGATCCCTTGGGCGCGGCCAGCGGTTTTGCGAATTCGTAATAAGTCTGCCAGTTGAAGTCGTACTTGGGAACCGAAAGGATCGTATCAGCGCGCCCGTCCGGGTAGAGGATGCGGTACTCCCAGCTCTTTCCTCGGAGATGCGTATGCGGGAACAAAGCCCAGACGTGCGCATCCTCGGTGAACTCGATCATGGACTCGACCGCCTTATCGGGGTCGCCTGCCGGAAGAGTGAAGGTCGGGTTGTAGAAGGCGCTGCTGTGCATTTCCTGGCGCGGCGGCTCCTTAGCGAAGATAAACCCGACGCGGGAGACGTCTTCGGCGGCCTTGCCGCTCGCCGTATAGTGAAGCTGAAGCGTCAAGACGGATCCCGCCTTGATTTTCAGCGCCGATCCCGCCGGGAAGGTCAGGGCGTTGGTGCCCGGGGCATAGGTGGCGATCAGCGGGCCGCGCATGGCGTCGCCCGAGGCTAACAGGCGGGGCAGATTCGGCTCGATGAGCCGGAAGGCGGGGGGCGCCGCGGCGGCTCCCGGCTCGCGGCAAAACACCAGGATGTGATGGACCACGGCGCGCGCGCCGGGCCGCGCTTCAATCGCCTGCACCCATTTGTCCTCGGTGAAGTTGGTCGGAATCTGCACGTACTGATAGGCGATGGTTCCCTCGGCCGGCACTTTGTAGGCGGTCTGCATGGAAACTACTGCGTCCGGTTCTCCGATCTGCCAGCCATCGGCGAACTTCGGAGCCGGCGGCAGGTCGGCGGGATCGCCCTGCGGCGCGCCGGCGTCGGCCCAGGCGATCAGGGTCTGGCGGTCGTGGTCCGATAAGCGGCGGTCGTTGGCGAAGACGCCGGGTTCCTCTGCGGCATGCCACGGCGGCATCTTGCCGAGCGCGACCGCGCCGCGAATGGCCTTGGCCCATGGCCGCGCCTGTTCGTAGGTCAGCAGCGGCATGGGGCCGATTTCGCCGGGACGATGGCAGCTTGCGCAGTGCTGGTAGAGAATTGGCGCCACGTCCCTGGTAAAGGTCGGGGCGGCGGCAAGAATTGAGGCGACCAGGACGAAAGGTCCGGCGAGTCGGAGGAGCATGAGTTCATTCTATGCCAAATGGCGGCGCGAAAAGGAATGCGCGATTCGCCCTTGGGCGAGATGCCAGATCGACTCCGGCTATCTCGCCGCGGCAGGAACCACGATCAGCGGCTGCGAGGTGGGCTGATCGGCTCCGGCCTCGTCTTCCACGGTTACGGCAAAAGCGCCGGTATTGCTCACATCCAACCCTCCGGCGCGGAGGTGCATGGCGGTTCCGTCGGCGCGGGATTGGAAGGTTCCGGCGGGCACCGGTTTGCCGGCCTTTGGAATCACCCACATCTCATATCGCTTTCCGGCCGGGGCCGGGGGCAGATTGGAAGCGATCAACAGCACGCCCTGCTCGGGATTCCAGAACACTCTGCCCCGCGGCGGTTGCGGCTGCCCGCTTCCAAAGGAGGCATCCCGGGTGAAGGGGCTGTTCAGGATGGCGAACGCCTCGGTGAGCCGGAGAACTTCGGCCTGCTGCTGGCGCAGTTCGCTTCGCAGAAGAGAGGAATCCGCGGCGTACTGCCAGTCGCGATAGCCGAGATAAGCCGCGCCGGCCAGCGACAGCGCGGCCGCTGCGGCCCACCACGCCGCCCACCGCATCGGGCGCGGCTCGACGCCGGCCGAAGCCAGGATGCGGCGCCGCAGAGCGTCGGGCGGATCGTGTTGCGGAGCCGTGCTTCCAAGTAAAACCGTCATCTCCAGGGCTTCCTTTACGCCCCGTCTACAGGTCTCGCATCCGCGATTCAGATGATCCCGAATCTCGCTGCGCTCCGGCTCGTCCACCAGACCCAGCGCGAACAGTTCGTAATGGTCCCGAAGCTGCTCGCAGTTCATGACACCACCACTTCCGCGCGCAGGCGCTTCAGCGCGCTGCGCGCCCAGGTTTTCACGGTACCCAGGGGCTGCCCCATCCGCTCGGCGATCTCGGATTGCGACAAACCTTCAAAGTAAGCGAGATCCAGGACCTCCCGTTGCTGCGGCGAGAGCTTTCCGATGGCGGCCTGGATGCGTCCCAGGTTCTCGGACCGCAACAGCTCCGGCTCGATTTCCTGATATACCGCGGGATTCTCGATCTCCTCCAGATCCGGGCCGATGCGTTCCCGCGCGGCGCCCGAGCGCAGATAATCGAGCGCATTATGGCGCGCTACCGCCAGCAGCCACGGACCGATCGACCCTTTCTGGGGATCCAAGCTCCAGGCGCGCGTCCAAGCCCGCAAAAATGTTTCCTGAACCAAATCCTCGGCGATCCCGGTATCGCGGACCACCCGCAAAATCAAAGAATAGACGATCCGCCCGTAGCGGCGATACAGCTCGTCGAGCGCCTTCGGGTCGCGATGCTGCAAACGGTCGATGAGTTCAGCGCCGCTTAGCGAAAGCATTCAGGAAAATAATCTTCCACTCATGAACGATACCAGGATTATACGATCCTTCCGCCGCCGCGGGGCGGCCCGCCCTTTTTATTGCGGCGGCAGGCCGCCCGAGCAGGGAAGGGAAACCGAGGCCTGGTTGGCGAGCGCAGTGGCGAAGGAGTAGGCGGTCAGGCCGTCGCCAGGGGCGAGAAACGGCGTCAGCGCCGCGACGGCTGATGCCGGGCCGGTGTAGACGGCGCCCAATCCGTCATTCTGTTCGTAGCACAGGTTGTTCGCCGGATTAGTATTGGAGATGACCCGGCCCAGAACGCGGTGCTCGGCTTCGACGCCGAGAATGGATGCCGCCACTTCTCCGTAATACTGGACCTGGTCGGTGGTGTAGGCAAAATCTTGAAAATTGGTGTAGCCGCCGACGCCGCCGCCCTTCAACAACGCGCTCATATAGGCGAAAGACCGCACCGCCAGCAGATACGCGCCGATGAAGGCGCTTTCAAGCGTGTCCAGCAGGGAGAGAAAAGCCGGCGCGGTGGCGAAGGCCGCCTTCGGCAGGTAAAAGGTTTGCACCGGATCGTTGGCCGGCGCCGAGATGCCCAGCAGGGCCCGCAGGAGATTGGCGTGCGCGATCTCTTCCGAAAGCGCGGCTTGCAGATAATTCACGTTTCCCGCGTTACCGCTGGCGGTGACGTTGGTGGCGGTGCCGCCGGGGCCGGCCAGACTGGGATCCTGAATGCAGGCGCCGATCAGCCCGTTGTAATAAAACGTCGTCGCCAGATCTTCGGCGATCAGCGCGGCGGTGAAGATCTCGGTGGGCGTATCGAACTTGAATTGGCCGATCGGCGCCTGCGCGCGCATCGGCGTCACGGCGACGAGTCCGGTTCCTGCGGCGGCTGCTCCGGCGATTCCGGCACAGCGCAAAAACGATCTGCGGTTTGCGACCTTGTTCTGAAACATAGTCTCCTCTAAGACCGGCCCTTCCAATTGGCGCGGGCTTGTCGGTGGAAGATACGTTTAAACGCGGATTTTGGATTTACCGCCCGCCGGATTGGGGGCCGCGCCGGCTCAGCACAACTGGCGCGAAAGTCGCGCTGAAGATCGCGCCCTACTTCAGGCGCAGCAGCAGCAGGATCGCCGCGATCATCGCCGCGGCGGCGACGCCGAGGGCGATCCACAGGCGCGTCTTTTTCCCGGAGCGCGCCGGTAAGATCGCCGCGCTCAGATCCTCGGCGAAGGCCGAACAGGTGGCATAGCGGTCCTCCCGCTTTTTGGCGAGGGCGCGGGCGAACACCCCGTCCACCTGGGCCGGCAGGTCCGTCCGCAGCGAGCTGAGCGGGGCCGGCTGCTCATCAGCGATCTGATACAGGATCGCCGC
>JAJPIT010000126.1 GCA_021324615.1 Terriglobia bacterium
GATGAAGGCAATCGCATGAGCGAGAAAAGCTGGGCCAGCCTGGCTCCGCTGCTCGACAATCGCCGGTACGTGGAATCGATCGTCGCCGGCGTGAAGATCCGCGCGCATCCGCTGTTCCGTCTGGTGGCGACCATGAACGACGACGCGAGCACGTTTGATCTGCCCGAATACATCCACTCCCGCCTGCAGCCGCGAATTCTGATCGATTTTCCGGAGCGCCATGAGGAATTTGCGATTTTGCGCGAAAATCTCCCGTTCAGCGATGAGCGTATTCTGAACTATGTCACCGATTTTCTCCAGCAAGCCCATTCCGCCGACGAGCGCTACACCGTGCGCGACGGAATCAACATCGCGCGCTTTGCCCTAAAGCTCGGATGGGGGGAAGGCGGAGTCGACGGAACGGCGCTGCGCAAGGCAATCGAGCAGACGCTCGGCGAAGAGGCCCTGCGTTATGTCCCTCGAGGCTGAAATCAAGGCCGGCGCGCTGGAGCGCGGCCGCTATTCCTACTTCCCGGTGGTCCCCGGACGCCTGGAATTTTCGATCGAGCTGCGGCGCCGGCTTTTGGCGGAAAGACCGCCGATTATCGCCGTCGAACTGCCCGGATTTCTGGAAAAATCGTACCGCCGCGCGCTGGCCCGCCTGCCGGAAATGTCGGTGATCCTTTATACCGACGAATCCGACCAGGAGCGCGCGATTTATGTTCCCGTCGAGCCGGCCGATCCGTTCACCGAAGCGCTGCGCACGGCTGAAGAGATCGGCGCGGAAGTGATTTTTCTCGAACCCGATTCGCTCGAGCGCCCGCACCTGCACGACGCCTATCCCGATACCTACGCGATCCGCCGCGTGGGACTGCAAAAATATATCGAGGCCTATCGCCTGTGGCCGCAGCCGCGGACCGCCGATGTGGCCGCGCACGCCTCCGCGATGGCGTGGAAGCTGCAAGGCGCGGATTTGTTGAAAAACATCTTCGTGGTGTTTCGCTGAACCTGCTCGATCCGCTGCTGGACGCGATGGAGGCGCCGCAGCCGGAGCCCCCGGGCGGCCAAAGAATCGAGACGCGGCTGCTCAATCCGCACCCGGACTGCCTGGCCGAGATCACCATCGAATATCCGTATCTGCAAGAGCGCTACGAGTTTTTCCGCTTGGACCTGCGCGGGGAGGAAAAGCTCGACCGGCCGCGCGCGCAGCTCGATTTGTTGCGCGAAGCCGAGGCGAAATATGGCGCATCGACCGGGGAAAAGATCGCGCACTGGCAGCGCCGCGTCATCGCGCGATTTACGCGCAATTTAGCACAAATCAGCGGCGATTTAGTCGCAAATGCGTACGATTTGGCGGTGGCGGCGCGTTCGGTGGTCGACGACAATTACGGTTGGGAAGTGTGGCAGATGGCCAACCGTTATCTGGCGCAGCAGGAAGCGTCGGATCTGGAAACCGTGCGCCTGAGCGCCGGCGAAATCTGGATCAACACCAAGCGATTGCGTATCCGGCGGAGGCTCCCGCGCCCCAAACAACGCCTGAAGCCGGCGGGATTAAAACCGCGCAAGCGCGAAAAATATCCCGGCGAATGGGCCAAGCAAACCACCGGCGACGCGATTTGTTCCTATCCGCCGGAAGATCTGGTAATCGAGGAATACGGCCGATTTTTGAAGCAGAAGGCGAAAGCGATTCTCTCCGAGGAGCGGGTGCGCGTCGAGCCGTTCACCACTTCGATTCTGGATGGCATCGATATTCGCGAAACGATTCGCAACTGGCCTCGCAAGAAAATTTTCGTGCGCAAGGCGGACCGGCTGGCGGGCGAGGTCGGCGCAGTGGTGGTGATTTTCGACGAAGACCGCGAGGACCGCTACCGGTACCTGACCACATGGCTCGGCGAGCATCAGAACGAATCGGATATGGCGTTTTATTCGACGTTTCCCTTCGATCACCTGGTGGGCCCGGGAATCGGGCGCGCCGAGTACGGCGGATTTTTAATGACGCTGCCGCCGCGCCGTTTATTCGACGTCTGGTCGGACCCGGATTATGACTTTACCGAGTCGAAACCGGAGCGGTTATTGATGGCGGGGCTCGATTATTCGGTGGAGAAGTTCGTGGTTTATGTCGCGGCAAAACCGCCGCGGTCGATTTTCCGGTCCATCGCCGCGCATTTAAACCGCAAGATCTTGTATGTACCGATCGGCCAGCTCTCGCCGGCCAAGATCAAAAAGATCCGGGTGGTGCATGTGCTCGACAGCTATGAGCGGCGGGCGGAGGCCAAGGACTATCTGTGGTGAAAGGAATTGCGGAAACCGTGGAACTTTTGGGGCCTCCGCGCGGTATATCTCTGACGAGGTGCTCGGATGAAGCAATGGCGAATCGCGATCCGGTCGCTGGCGCGGCGGCCGGGGTATACGATTACGGCGGTGCTGATGCTGGCGCTCGGCATCGGCGCGACGACCACGCTTTTTTCCGTAGTCGATACGATTCTGCTGAAGCCGCTGCCTTATCCCGATGCGGACCGTCTGGTCACGCTGCTCGAAGCGAGCCCATCGAAGAATAAAAAAGAGAGCCTGGTCGCGCCGGCGCGCATCGAGGATTGGAACCGGATGAGCCGGACGTTCGCCGCGATCTCCGGGAGCTATGCGGAGAACGTCACCGACACCAGCGGAGCGGAGCCGGAAAGGCTCGCCGGCCGGCGCGTGGCGCCGCGATATTTTCAGGTTTATGGCGTGTCGCCCATTTTAGGAAGGACGTTCGCCAGCCAGGAGGAGATCGCGGGCGGGCCGGCCGCGGCGGTGATCAGCTATGGCTTTTGGACGCGGCGCTACGGGCAGGATCGCGGCGCGCTCGGCAAGGCCCTGCTGCTGGCCGGCCGCGCTTATCCGATCGTGGGCGTGATGCCCAAGGAGTTTCAAGCGCCGGAGATCGACGTGTGGCTTCCGGCGCAAACTCCTCCGGATCTGATGCGCATCCGCGAAGCGCGATTCTTTTCCGGCGTCGGACGGATGAAGCCCGGCGTGACCATCGCGCAGGCGCAGGAGGATCTGGCGCGGGTGCAGCGCGATTTGGGCGAGCAGTATCCGCGCACCGATAAATACTGGTCGGCGCTGGTGGGCGATTTGAAGGAGCAGCGGGTGGGCGAGTACCGGCGCACGCTGCTGCTGGTTTTCGGCGCGGTGGGATTGCTGCTGCTGATCGCGGTGGCGAACATTTCCGGGCTGACGCTGGCGCAGCTTCACCA
>JAJPIT010000102.1 GCA_021324615.1 Terriglobia bacterium
GGCGGAGAGGGGGGGATTCGAACCCCCGGTACAGGTTTAGGCCCGTACGACGGTTTAGCAAACCGCTGCTTTCGACCACTCAGCCACCTCTCCGCGAGGTGTGAGGCGTTCAACAGGGATGGTAGCACAGAACCCTTCAGACGGCCAAGAATTTGCTTTCAGCGGCGTTTCTGTGCGCGGGAGAGGCTCTTTAAACGAAAATGCTCACCCGGAGGTGAGCATTTACGCATTCCCCTGGTTTTCGCAGGGTGATGTACATGGGAGAATCAGCTTCGACGGCATCGCAACCGCCAAAACCTTCGTGATTGGATATTAGGGCGTGCGGCGGATGATGTCAAGAAAAAAACTCGCGGATCGCTTCTTATACGTAAGATTCTATATAACAATAATTTGCGGATACCATAGCAAACCCGGCACGGGCGCCAGAACCCTTCCGCAGCCGCCCCGCGACCCCCCGTTTTCCGTTCTAAGACACCAGAATTCCGGGGCTTATTTGCCCAAATGAAGCGTAATCATCTCGTCCGGGTCGCGGCCGCGGTTCATCTTGCGCAGCAGCACCCGGCTTCCTCCGTAAATCAAACCAGCGACGAGACATAGTCCGATCAGCAGGCCGGCGAAAAAGAACACGTCCACCAAAAACTTCAAGGTGCTCTTCGCTTGATCCTCGGGAACTTTCTCATTCCAGGTGATATTTTGCTCGTACTTGACCTCGTCTAGGATGCGCTCTGCCGCGTCCGCGTCCGGCGGATTGATTGTAATCGCCACCAGCGGGCCTATCCGGCGGGCCATCGCGCCCGGAATCTTCTGAAACTCCTGGACGCGCTCGCGAGCCATGTTGGGAGTCGGATAGTTGAAGATTGCCAGCGAGAGCAATCCCTTAGGCGTTCGATATTTCCCCGCCTGCGCCTCCGCGCCTAGATGAAACGCCGCCATCGAGGGCGAAATCCCGGGGAAGAACCGGTCGAGCGATACCGGACCTATAATGTAGCGCTCCGAGTTGGGCACCAGATCCGGCTTGGGCAGATCGGTCATCAAAGCCGGCAAAGGGGACTGCTCCAGCTTGGGCAAAACCGCGAAAATCTGCTGAAGCTGGGCCGCCGGTGGAACGTCGCCGGTCAACTGAAAAACGTAATTCCCGTAGGCGAAGATCGTGCCATCCGAGGTCTGGACGGCGAGCGGCGTCATCTCGGACGGCACCGCGCCCGGCGGGCGTCGCGCCTGAAAAAAGGCCATGGCGCCGGTGGAATCGCGGAAACGCCACAAAGTCGCGGTGAAGTGCTGGTCGCCGGAAACGTATTCGGCCTGCTCGGTGGCGTCCAATCCGTACTCGTCGAGCAGAGCCCGATCGGGAACCGAAATCGTTTTTACGTCGCCTTTTTTAAACGCGCCGATCGCGTCCGGAAAGATCGCCGCCGATGCAAGGCCGCCGCAGGCCAGCAGCAACGCCAGTATTGTGAGTCCTTCGCGATTTACTGCGCTCCGCAGCATTTTTTGTACTTCTTTCCGCTGCCGCAGGGACAGGGATCGTTGCGGCCGGCTTTTTGCTTGGCGATCACCGGCGCTTTGGCCGGCGAGGCCTCGCCGCCGAGGAATTGCAGCGCGGCCATTTCCTTTTCTTTTTTGCGCTGGATGTTGCGCGTCAGGTCGAGGATCGAATTTTGGGCGGCCTGGCGCTGCGCCTCGCTGATGGCCGGATGAGCGGCGACGGTGACCGGCTCCGGCGGGCCGCCTTCGTCCTCCTCCTCGTCGCTCCACACCTCGGGATGAGGGACCTCCAGCTCCGGATTTTCGACGCGCTGCATGAAGAAGAGCCAGCGGATGGTCTCATCTTCGATGCGGTCCATCATATCTTGGAACAGGATGAAGGACTCCTTCTTGTACTCGACCAGGGGATCCTTCTGGCCGTAGCCGCGCAGCCCGATGCCTTCCTTGAGGTGGTCCATCGACAGCAGGTGGTCCTTCCACTGGTTGTCGATGACGTTCAGCATGATCATGCGCTCGGTCTCGCGCATCAGCTCGGGGCCGATCATGGCCTCCTTTTCGGCGTACTTGTTCAGCAACTGCTGATTGATTTCCTCTTCGATCTGCCGCCGGTCGAGCGACTCCAGCTCCTCGCGCCGGATCTTGACGCCGAATTGCGTCAGGATGTCGGTTTCCAGGCCGGTCCAATCCCACTGGCTGGGATGGGTTCGCTCCGGGCAGCGGGCGTCGATGAAGGAGCCCAGAATGCCGGCGATGATCTCGACGATCCGCTCCTTCTGGTCCTGTCCTTCCAGCAGCGCGCGGCGCATCCCGTACACGGCCTGGCGCTGCTTGTTCATGACGTCGTCGTATTCGAGGATGTGCTTGCGCGAGGCGAAGTGCTGCGCCTCCACCGCCTTCTGCGCCGCCGCGATGCGCTTGGTGATCAGCTTCGATTCGATCGGCACATCTTCTTCCATGCCCAGCCGCAGCATCAGGTTCTGCATGCGCTGGCCCCCGAAGATGCGCATCAGGTCGTCCTGAAGCGAGAGATAAAAACGCGCGCTTCCCGGATCGCCCTGGCGCCCGGCGCGCCCGCGCAACTGATTGTCGATGCGCCGCGACTCATGCCGCTCGGTGCCGACGATGTGCAGGCCGCCCAGCTCCACCACCTCGTCGTGGTCCTTCTGCCATTCGCTCTTGAAGCGGTTGTAGACCTCGTCCCATTCGGTCCGCTCCGGCGTGCCGACAGCGCAGGTCTGCATGTAATCGGGATCCTTGTTCTGCTTGCGCAGAAACTCCTTGGCGGAGAACTCGGGATTGCCTCCCAGCAGAATGTCGGTTCCGCGGCCGGCCATGTTGGTCGATACCGTCACCGCGCCTTTTCGTCCGGCCTGGGCGATAATGTAGGCTTCCCGCTCGTGATTTTTGGCGTTCAGCACCTCATGGGGCACGCCCATCTTCTTCAAAATTCCGGACAGGATCTCCGATTTGGCCACCGAAATGGTGCCCACCAGGACCGGCTGCCCGCGTTCGTGGCAGGCCTTGATTTCCTTGGCGGCGTTGCGGAACTTTTCCTCCTCGGTGCGGTAGACGATGTCGGGAAACTCTTTGCGCCGCAGCGGCTTGTTGGTGGGAATAATGGTGACGTCGAGTTTGTAGATCTTGTCGAACTCGGCCGCTTCGGTGTCCGCGGTGCCGGTCATGCCCGCCAGCTTCTTATACATCCGGAAGTAGTTCTGGAAGGTGATGGTGGCCAGCGTCTGATTTTCGCGCTGGATCTTTACGCCTTCCTTGGCTTCCACCGCCTGATGCAGCCCGTCGGACCAGCGCCGGCCCGGCATGAGCCGGCCGGTGAACTCGTCGACGATGATCACCTCGCCGTCTTTGACCACGTAATCGCGGTCGCGCTGGAACAGCACGTGAGCCTTGAGCGCCTGCTGCACGTGATGGTTGATCTCCATGTTCACGGCGTCGTACATGTTGCTCAAGCCCAGCAGCTTTTCGACCTTGAGGGAGCCTTCCTCGGTCAGCGCCACGCTGCGGAACTTCTCATCCACCGTGTAATCGCCGGTGGTGTATTTCTGGCCGGGCTCCTTGCCCTCGATCACCTCGCCGCGCACCAGGCGCGGGATGATGCAGTTGATCTTGTAATATTTGTCGGTGGATTCCTCGCTGGGGCCGGAGATGATCAGCGGCGTCCGCGCTTCGTCGATCAGGATCGAGTCCACTTCGTCGATGATCGCGTAGTGATGCCCGCGCTGCACACAATCGGCCAGCCGGAACTTCATGTTGTCGCGCAGATAGTCGAAGCCGAATTCGTTGTTGGTCCCGTAGGTGATGTCGGCGGCGTAGGCGGCGCGGCGCTCCATATCGTCGAGGTCGTGAACAATGACGCCGACGCTCATGCCGAGCGCTTTATAAATCCGGCCCATCCACTCCGAGTCGCGCCGGGCCAGATAGTCGTTGACGGTGACCACATGGACGCCCTTGCCCTCCAGCGCGTTCAGATACACCGGCAGCGTCGCCACCAGCGTCTTCCCCTCGCCGGTCTTCATCTCCGCGATCTTTCCCCGGTGCAGCACAATCCCGCCGATCAACTGCACGTCGAAGTGGCGCATGTTCAGCACGCGCCGCGCGGTTTCGCGCACGGTGGCGAAGGCCGGGATCAGCAGGTCGTCCAGCGAAGCCCCCTGCGCAAGCTGCTCGCGGAAGCGGACCGTCTGCGCTGCCAGCTCCTCCATCGACAGAGCCTGCATCTGCGGCTCCAGATCGTTAATGGCCGCGATGATCGGGCGCATTTTCTTGATCTCGCGCCCGTGCTTGGTCCCAAAGATTTTCTCTAGCGTCTTTTCAAACATTTCCGCCTCTCATCCGACCGCTGCGAATCCACCGGGGGCCGCCTTTGGCGATCCGGTCAGCAGCGGAGGAGACTGGGCTGGCGCCGCCGCGGAATGCGGTGGACGGCCGCCAGGCTGGCGGCCAGAACCAGAGATCCACAGTGCCGCGCCGCCACTGGCGCCAGCGCCAGAAGGCAATGCGCGGCGCAGGGAGCCGCCGGCGCGGAAGTGACCGCTTCGGCCGCGTGGACCAGCATCGGAACCGCGGCCCCCCACACGCGCAGGGCGTGAGCGTCGGGCGGGGGCGCGCTCGCCGCCCAGCAGGCCCCGGCAAGAGCGGTCAGGCCCGCCAGCAGAAGTCGTCCGAATCGCATGGAATGGTCGCCCATTCCAGTTTAGCATCTGCGCCCGTCCCCGCGGCCGGGCCTGGCGGGCTACTTCAGCGTGACCGGATGCAGTTGCCGGGCTCTTAACGCGCCTCCGCGAACCGGGCGGCGCGCCGGGCGCCCCGTCTCGGCCTGGGGACGCGCCATGGAGGTCGCGGCCACCGCTCCCACCGGAATCAGCGCCGTGAACGAGTCCGAATCGGGCCCGACAACTTCCAGCACGTTGTCGCCCGCGGTGACTCCGCTCGGAATGGTAAAGTTGATCTGCGCCAGACCCGCGACTTCGGCCGGCGCCAGCCCGACATACGAAGTGGTGGCCTGTAATCCGGTGGCGCCGCTTGCCGAGGTGGAGCTCAGATACACGGTGATCGGGTTGACCGGGCCCGCCGTGGGATTGGAAGGACCAGGCGCCCCGTCGTTCACCGTGGGGGTCACCCCGCCGATCCCGGTCAGAAAGACCGCGACAGTCTCGCCCACCTGCGCCGGATTGGACGGCGAAACCACCTGCCCGTTGGCGTGGATCACGGCGGCGTAGTACATATTGCCCGAGCCTTTGCCAAGCTGCGGCAGAAGGAACGGCCCGGGCGCTGTGTAGCCGACGAAAGCGCTGATGGTGTTGGACATGTGACCCTGGTTGATCAGTTGAATATCGGCGATGCCGGGCGAAGGCGTCTCATAGGGCACCACAAAAGTGGCGCACGGGTACGGCCCGCACTCGTTCACCGCCAAAACCGGCGCCGGCACGCCGTTGACCGTGATCTGGGTGTTGTCGAGCGTGGTGGCCAGGGTCAATGTCCCGCTTTCCTGCGCTCCGTTGGCCAGCGTCGAACCCTGCATGCCGTAAATCGTCAGCAACTCCCCGGGGGCGATGCGCGAGGTGAACGGAATATTGCTGCCGGTATTGACCAGGCCGGTCGGATCGAGCGCCAGCCCGGAGCCGGTAAACGTCGGCCCGGCGATCGCGGCGCTGATTCCCAGCCCGGGAAAATAGCCCAATCCCACACGATACTGACCGTTTGCCGAGTAATAGTAGTGTTGCAAGCCGTCATCGCCCTGATTGCCGGTAATCTGCACAGCGTCGGTGAAGGTGAAGTCGTAAGGGATCACATTGCCGTTGCTATCGGTGACGCCCTGCGAATTGACCCGCTGCTGGGCCACCGAATTGGCCTTGAACGCCGAAAAATAGGAATCCTGATAGCCGACCAGGTACTGCGCCGAAGGCGCCGCTAGAAAAACGTCCAGTCCGGCCTGGTAATAGAGCCCGTTGTATTGCGTCGACGATCCGGTCTTCACCCCGACGAAGAAATCCCAGCCATACGGCTCGCCGCCGAATACAAAATTTCCGTCCGGCGAAATATAAAGATAGTGCTGCCCGGCGACCAGAGCCGTCACTCCGACATTATTCAGATTGTTGTTGAAATTGATGTTGCCGGCCCCGTTCTGAAAAATGTATTTAGCGTCGCCGATGGAGTTTTGCGTCGCCGAGCCGCCGTTGGCGCCGATGTAGCCCACCGCTTTCGACACGTTGAAGTTTCCGTTGCCGTCCGCCGTCCCCAGGATCGCGTAATCGAGCGTGTAGGCGACGCCTTCGGTTGTGCCAAGTCCCGGAGCATCGAGGCCGACAATGGCGTAGGACCCGGAAAACGACGACGCCGTCGCCCCGCTCACCGGCGCGGCAATCAGCAGATCGTTATAGAAATTCGTGTTCTCGGTCGCCGCGCCCATGAAAATTCCGTTGGAAACCAGCCCGTAGATCTGCTCCGGGGTGCTGAGCGTGACGCCCAGCACCTGGGCGATGTACTGGGTGAGCGGGCTGTCCATGAATCCGTAGCCGCTGGCGGCGATGGTGTAGGTGCCGTTGATGCTGAAGCTGCCCGAGGCGTTCTGGTAGGCGTCGTACACGGTCGCGTTGGTGATCGTGTAGTGTCCGCTGCCGTCGAAGGTGATGGTGTTGTACGCGGTGAGCGCGTCGCCCAGATCCCCGTATTGATCGCCCGGAAACCACACCACGTGACGGAAGTAGTAAGTTCCTTTGAGCAGCCCGTCGCCGCTGCTGTCCCAGCTCTGGGCCAGGCACGCCGGCGCGATGGCGAATGCGAAAAGAGCGAAGAAATGTTTGTAGATCCCCACGTTACTCTGGACGTATCGCCCCGTGAGTCGTTGACCAAGATTTTTTCGCGGCCTCTCCTAACTTAGCACGGGCCCGGCCGGCGGAACTTGTTGCGGCCGGCCGGGTTTATCAATAAAGCGCGATCTGCGCGGCGCGGTCCCGATCCGCTACCATCCCCTCTTATGGGACCTCTGCCGGAGACGCTTCGCGGCGCCCGCCTGCTCAGCGCGCCCGCCTGGAACAAGGGCACGGCATTCACCGAAGAAGAGCGCAACCGCTTCGGCCTGCACGGCCTGCTGCCGCCCTACGTCGAGACGCTGGAAGCGCAGGTGGCGCGCGCCTGGGCCGCTTATCTCGCCTACGAAAAGCCGCTCAACCGCCATATCTATCTGCGCCAGCTCCAGGACAATAACGAAGTCCTGTTTTACCGGCTGCTGCTCGATCACATCGCCGAGACGATGCCGGTGGTCTACACCCCGACCGTGG
Organism: Terriglobia bacterium; assembly: GCA_021324615.1. GTDB lineage: Bacteria > Acidobacteriota > Terriglobia > Bryobacterales > Bryobacteraceae > Palsa-187. The sequence continues at coordinate 7,284 of JAJPIT010000102.1, forward strand.
CCCAAGCCTGCCGCTACTTCAGCCAGATCTACCGCCGGCCCCGCGGCCTGTTCATTTCCTATCCGCAGCGCGGCCGCATCCCGGAGCTGCTGCGCAACCGGCCGCATCCGGAAGTCGACGTCATCTGCGTCACCGACGGCGAGCGCATCCTCGGCATCGGGGATCAGGGCGTCGGCGGCCTGGCCATCCCCATCGGCAAATTGTCGCTTTATTCGCTGATCGGCGGCATTCATCCGGCGCGCACTTTGCCGGTGGTGCTCGATGTCGGCACCAACAACGAAGAGGTGCTGCGCGATCCCACCTATCTCGGCTGGCATCACCAGCGCATCCGCGGCGCCGAATACGACGACTTCATCGAGCAATTCGTGCAGGCGGTGAAACAGGAACTGCCTGGCGCCTGCCTGCAATGGGAGGATTTTTCGCAGCCGCATGCGCGCTCCATCCTCGACCGCTACCGCGGCAGCCTGCTGACCTTCAACGACGATATTCAGGGCACCGGAGCGGTGGCGCTGGGCGCGGTCCTGGCGGCGGCCAAAGTCAGCGGCCGGCCCATGCGCGACCAGAAGATCGTGTTCCTTGGCGCCGGATCGGCCAGCATCGGCGTGGCCGACTACTTGCGCGCGGCGATGATCGAAGAGGGCCTGTCGGACAGCGAAGCGCGCAGCCGCTTCTGGATTATCGATAAAGAAGGCCTGCTGGTGGAATCGCGCGCGGACCTCACGCCGGAGCAGCGCGTCTACGCGCGGGCCGGGATGACCGGCGACGGAACCCTGAGTGGCGTGATCGGCGCCATCGACGCCACCATCCTGATCGGCCTTTCCACCGCGGGCGGCGCCTTCACCGAAGCGGTGGTGCGGGAAATGGCGCGCAAAGTTGAGCGGCCCATTCTTCTGCCCCTCTCGAACCCGACCGAGCGCTCGGAGGCCACCGCGGCGGAACTGATCCATTGGACCGGCGGCCGCGCTCTGGCCGCCACCGGATCGCCATTTCCTCCGGTCCATTACAACGGCCGCTCCATCACGGTGGCGCAGTGCAATAACGTCTATATTTTTCCGGCGATGGGGCTGGGCGCAGTGGCGGCGCAGGCCCGGCGCATCACCGATTCGATGTTTCTGGCCGCGGCGCGGGCGCTGGCCGCCTGCTCGCCGGCGCTCCAAGATCCCTCCGCTCCGCTGCTGCCGGCCCTGGAAGACCTGCGCCGGGTGAGCCTCCAGATCGCCTTCGCGGCCGGATGCGAAGCGCAGCGCACCGGCCACGCCCCGCGCCAGCCGGCGGAGTCGCTGATGCGGTCCATCGCGGCGGCTCAGTGGACGCCGGCGTATCCGGAGTTTTAGGATCCGGCGGCGGGTCCGCCGCCGCCCCTGCTAAGCTGAACTCATGCGTCTCTCTGTTTTCGCGCTGGCCCTGCTGATAGCCGCCTGTTCGTCCAAGCCCGAAGGCGAGGCGTTTCTCGACAAGGCGGCGAAGGAACCCGGCGCCGTCCGCACCGCCAGCGGCCTCATCTACCGCGAGCTTCGCCCCGGCAGCGGACCGTCGCCGCGCGCGACCGACATCGTCACCGTCAACTATCGCGGCACGCTGACCGACGGCACCGAGTTCGACAGCTCCTATAAGCGCAACCAGCCCGCGCAATTTCCGCTGAGCCAGGTGATCCCCTGCTGGACCGAGGGAGTGCAGAGGATGAAGGTCGGCGGCAAGTCCCAACTGGTCTGCCCGGCATCGATCGCCTACGGCGAGGCGGGCAGCCCTCCGGTGATTCCGGGCGGAGCGACGCTGGTTTTCGACATCGAATTATTGAACATCGGGCAGTAATCCCGCCGGAAAATTCCGGATTGAAATCCGGCCCGCTCCCGCCGATGAGAACAACAGCGGCTCTTCAAAGCCGCGGGAGTTTCCGTGAAAAACATTTTTACGCTCGCAGCGGCCGTGTGTTCCTTCGCTTTCGCCCAGTCGACCAGCGGTCTGACGGCCAGCCCGGCGGTGCTCAACTTCACCTATCAGATTGGCGCCGCTTCGCTGCCCGCCGCCCAAACCCTGACGATCACGCCAACGCCCAAGACGCTCACCTTCAGCATCACGGTCTCCGGCGCGCCGTACAACGCCGCGTGGCTGCTGGTTTCCGCCTCGAGCGGGACCGGGCCGGCGTCGCTCAAAGTGCAGGTGAACCCGACCGGGCTGGCGGCCGGAAACTACGCGGGCACGATCACGGCCACCGCGGTCAGCGGAGCCCAGACCTATACGGCTTCCACGGCCGTGAATCTCTCGGTGGCCAGCGCCCCGGCGACGCTGGAGGCGACGCCGTCCAGCCTGAACTTCACCTACACCACCGGCGATCCGATTCCCAGCCCGGCGCTGAGCAGCTCCTTCATTTTGTCCAGCAACGGCGCGCCACTTTCGGCGACGCTCAGCATCTCCGGCGCCACCTGGCTGAGCGCGGCTCCCAGCGGCAACATTTCGCTCATCGGCCTGCTGAACACGGTGACCGTCACCGTGAATCCGGCCGGCCTGGCGCCCAAGGTGTACACCGGCACGATCAAAATCAGCGCGCCGGCGGCGACCAATAAAACCCTCACGCTCACCGTGACGCTGACGGTGAACGCGGCGGTTCCCTCGATCACCTCGACGTGGCCGGCCGGAGCCATTCAAAATTCGGCGCAAACCATCGCGACGATCAACGGCGGCGGGTTCTTTTCCAACTCCACCGTGGCGGCCACCGGTTTTACGCCCGCTTCGACCATCACGGTCACGGACGGAACCAGCACCACCAGCCAGACGTTTTACATCCCGGTCTACGCCTCCACCTCGAATGAGCTTCGCCTGGCGGTCGCCTCGCCGCTGCCGTCGGGCGCGGTGGGCGCGGCGTACTCGCAGAGCCTGGCGGCGGCGGGCGGAACGCCGCCCTACAGTTATTCGCTGCTGGCGGGAACCTTGCCCGCCGGATTGTCGATCAGCGGCGGCGCGATCGCGGGAACTCCATCCAATGCGGGGACGTTTCTGTTCACCCTTCAGGTCACCGACAGCTCCGCGCAGCCCGTCAGCGCCTACAGCCAGATGCAGTTGACCATCGATCCGGCGGGCGCTTCCGCATTGACTATCGAAACCGCCGCCGCGCCGCTGCCGATCGGCACCATCGGCTCGGCGTATGGTCCGGTGACGCTCGCCGCGGCGCATGGCTCCGGTTCGCTGACCTGGTCGGCGGCGAATCTTCCGCCGGGCCTGACGCTGAGCCCGTCGGGCGTGCTGAGCGGCACTCCTTCGACGGATGGAAGCGCTGGTGCGATCCCGGCCACTATCGTGAGCGACAGCTCGCTGCTGGCCACCATTCCCGCCGCCGATATGACCACCGCCGGAATTTTGCGGATGGCCGTGACCACTCCGGCGCCGGGCGGCGGCACCTCCAACGAAGCGCAGTTCCAGATCTATGGGCCGAATCCGCAGATCACCGCCGTGGTTAATTCGGCCAGCTACGCGCAGGGCACGCTCGCCCCCGGCGACATGGTGGCGATCTTCGGCGTAGGCCTGGGCCCCTCGTCGCTGACGATCTTCGATCCGAGCACGCCGCCGATCCCCACCGCGCTGCCGGCGGCGGCGCCCTCCACCTCGGTGACCATCAACGGCGTTGCCGCGCCGGTGCTGTACACCAGCTCGAGCGTGGTCGGGGTGATCGTCCCTTACACGATCAGCGGCTCTACCGCACAAGTAGTGGTCACCTACGGAGGGCTGGCCTCGCAGCCGTTCACGGTGGCGGTCGCCGCGGCCGATCCGGGGGTGTTCTCGCTGGCCTCTTCGGGCCAGGGCCAGGGCGCGATCCTGAACTATGATCCCGTCACCGGCAACTTCACTATCAACGGCCCGTCCAATCCGGCCGCCGCCGGATCGACGGTGGTGATTTATATGACCGGCGCGGGCACCACCACCTCGAGTGTGGATAACCAACTGATCCCGCCCTCGCCGCCGGTCACCCCCGTGCTCACGCCAACGGTTTCCATCGCCGGACAGGGAGCAGTGGTGCGGGCGGCGCAGGCTCCGCCGGGATCGGTGCCGGGCCTGATCCAACTGAACGTCACCGTGCCTTCCGGCCTCAAGGCGAATCCGGCCGCGCCGGTGGTGGTCACCGTGGGTGGAGTTCCCAGCCAGTCCGGCCTCACCATGGCCGTGAAGTAAGCAGCGGAATGGTCCCGCCGGCGGCGGCGTTCCCAAAGCCGCGTTTTTTTGAGAGACTACTCCCAGGACGATAAAGCGAGCTGCCGGCGCAAGGCAGCGTCTCGCTTAAACGGATGGAGGTTCTCCCGATGAAGCGAACGATTCTCGTGCTGCTTCAGGCCGGCATTCTGTTGCTGCGCGCACAAACGCCCGCGCCGCGATGGACGCCGCCGCGCACGCCCGACGGCCATCCCGATCTGCAAGGCACCTGGACCAATTCGACTCTCACGCCGCTTGAACGTCCGGCTGAATTCGCCGGCAAGCCCGTCCTCAACGGCGCCGAAGCGCAGGCTTACGAAAAACGGGTTCTCGAACAATCCAACCGCGACCGCCGCGACGGCGGCCCGGAAGCCGACGTGGGCCGCGCCTACAACGAGCTGTTCTTTGATCGCAGCGGAGGCATGGTTGAGATCGGCGGCCAGTTCCGCACCTCCATCGTGATCGATCCGCCGGATGGCCGGATCCCGCCGCTCACGCCCCAGGCGCGGGCCCGCCTGGAACGGGACCGCGCCTACGCCCGCCAGCATCCCGCCGACCAAGCCTCGGACCGTTCGCTCACCGAGCGCTGCCTGTTCTGGGCCACCGCCGGCCCGCCGATGCTGCCCGGTCCCTACAACAACCTCTATCAGATCTACCAGACGCCGGATTACGTGCTGATCCAAAGCGAAATGATCCATGAATCCCGCATCATTCCGATGGACGGCCGCCCGCACCTGGGTCCGGAGATCCGCCGCTGGACCGGCGATCCGCGGGGCCGCTGGGAGGGCGATACGCTGGTGATCGAAACCACCAACTTTAACGACAAGACGAAATTTCACGGGGCGAGCGAAAATCTGAAAGTCACCGAGCGGCTGACCCGCGTCGCTCCCGATCGGATTGTGTATCGCTTCACGATCGACGATCCGAGCACGTTCACCAAACCCTGGACGGGGGAGCTGACGCTGGCCGCCACCAATGAGCGGATCTTCGAGTACGCCTGCCATGAGGGCAATCAGGCGCTGATCGATATCCTGGCCGGCGCCAGAGCCCAAGAAAAAAAGCAATAGCGCGCGGATCGCTCAGGCGTGCATGTCCTTGCCGCTGATCTGGAGATCGAAGCCGTCCGGGTCGAGAATATGGAAACTGTTTTCCGTATCCGGGCGGTACTCCATGGGTTGGAGCGGCGAGAACTGCCCGCGCTGGCCCTGATGCAGTTTGTAGCCGCGGCGCTTGAGTTCTTCTTCCACCTGTTCCTTGTTCCAGTTTTCGATGGTGTAGGCGATGTGATCGACCTTGGGCGTCTGCGCGGCGGCGCCTGCTCCGCTCCGCGCCCGCGGCGTGCGCGGCAGCAGGAAAGTATCGCCGAAAGCCATGTAGCATTGGCTGCCGTTGTCCTGGGAAACCTTCATGCCCAGTAGATCCGCGTAGAAGTCGCGCGTCTTGGCGTAGTCGGCCACCTGATAGGAGATGTGGTTGACGGCCGTGGCCTTGAATCCTTTGCCTCCCGCGGCCGCCGCCGGACCCGCGGCCGCCGCAGCCACCGCCAGGCTCTTGACCAACTGCCGCCGGTTCATCTTTCCGCTTTCGAAGTCGTGAAGGAGCTGTTCGATGAGGTGTTCCATAATCGTGAGCCAGTCTACGCGAGGCGGCTTCGCCAGTCAATCGCCGGCCGGCGGTGCGTATTTTGGCATATTTTTTCTTGACACGGCCGCACTTCCGCATTAAACTGCCTTCAATTGCTTTTAATTAGAGGGTAACAAGGGCTTAGGGCCGAAAATAGATCTGGGGAAAGGGGAAGCTGCATGCAGGTTAGCTGCGCGTCGGGACGGCTGCCTTTTTGGGGAGCCATTTTTCTCTTCTTCGCCGGCGCGCCGGTTTGGGCGCAAACCGCCGCGACGGGAGCCGTTTCGGGATTAGTCACCGACCCGCAGGGGGCCGCGATCCCGCAAGTTGAGGTGACGCTCACCAATCCCGCCACGAACGGTACGTTAAGGGCCATTACCAACGACGCCGGCCGCTATATTTTTCCGAGTGTTCCGCCGGCGGTCTACAACGTCACTTTTAGTAAACAGGGATTTAATCTCCGGCGGATCGACGCGCAAAACGTGCAGGTGGGCCAGATGCTCACCCTCGATGCGCAGATGCAGGTCGGTTCGCTGACCACGGTGGTGGAGGTGTCGGAGACGCCGGGCGCGGAGCTGCAAACCGTGAACGCCACGGTCGGCACGACGGTCAACGCGCAGTCAATCATCACCCTGCCGATCTTTGGCGCCGACGCCTCCAGTCTTGCGCTGATCCAACCCGGCGTTACGCCGGAAGGGTCCGTCGCCGGAGCCATGTACGATCAGAACACCTTCCAGCTTGACGGCGGCAATAACTCCAATGACATGGACGGCAGCATGCGGGACTATACCGGCAGCTATGGGCACAACTCGTTCGGCGGTTACAGCGCGCCGCCGAGCGGGGTGCTGCCGACGCCGCCCGACACCGTCGAAGAGTTCAAGGTCAACACCGCCGGCCAGACCGCCGATTTCAACGGCTCCAGCGGCGCGCAGATCCAGATGGTGACCAAGCGCGGCACCAACGATTTTCACGGCACCGCTTATTGGTACTACCACTCCAGCGATGTAGGCGGCGCCAACACCTGGGACAACAACCACACCCCGAGCGGCAACCTGGGCTACACTCCCATCCCCATCGCCCACGACAACCGCTACGGCCTTACCATCGGCGGGCCCATGCTGCCCAAGTTTTTGGGCGGCAAGACATACTTCTTTTTCGGATGGGAAGGCTTTAACTATCCGCAGTCGGCGATCATTACCCGCCAGGTGCCCACCGATACGCTGAAAGCCGGCGTGATTCAGATCAACGAGGGCGGCATCTGGACGCCGTTTAACCTGAATCCGGGGCCGGTGACGGTCAACGGCGTCACCTATCAGCCGGCGCAGTGCGGCGGCGGTCCGTGCGATCCGCGCGGGATCGGCTTGAACCCGGTGGGTGCCTGGGCACCGGCGGGGTGACCCCGGCGACGGCCTTCCGCATCGGCAAGGACGGATTAGTGGCTCCGATTCCCGCGCCGAGCCAGACGCTTTCGCAGCCGATTATCACCGGAGCGGGCAGTGTGGCGGCGGCCGGGGCGGTCAGCGTGCTCGATCCAAGCTTCCGGCCGGCGGCCACCTACAACTACAACGTCAGCATCCAGCGCGAGCTCTCCCACGCGATGCTGTTTGAGGTGGGCTACATCGGCCGCGACATCACGCACGAGTTCCAGCAGCGGGACATCAACGCGGTCCCGACCATGATGACGCTGAACGGCCAGAGCTTTGCGCAAGCCTTCGCGCAGACGTATTTCGCGGTCACCGCCAACCGCACTCCCGCACCGCAGCCGTTCTTTGAGGCGGCCCTGGGCGGCCCCAATTCGGCCTTCTGCGCCGGCGCCGCAAGCTGCACCGCGGCGATCGCCGCTAACCCCAGCATGAACAGCTTCATCAGCCTGACCCAGGTTTTCCAGCTCTGGTCGGCGCTGGAGCAGTCCGGATCCTGGAAGCTGGGACGCACCCTCCCCAGCAGCGTGGGGCCGGGGTTCCCTGCCGGCCAGGCGGTGGGCATCAATGCTGACGACAGCTCCGGATCCGGCAACTATAACGCGCTCTACACCACCTTCACAATGCGCGATAAGAAGGGGATCACCACCACTTCCAACTTTACCTGGGGACGCGCCTTGGGTACCGGCGCCGCCTCTCAGGCCACTTCGGGCTTCACCGCCCTGAACCCCTATAACGTCCGCCAGTCCATGTACGGACCCCAGTTCTACGATTACAAGTTCACCTACACCCAGAGCTTCCTTTACGCCGAGCCGTTCTTCAAGAACAATCACGGCATCCTGGGATACGCTTTCGGCGGATGGCGGTTCGGCGCGATTCTGGCCGCCCGCAGCGGCGCGCCCCTGCCGGTGGGGAACTCCAGCGGCGACGGCTTCAGCGAAGCGTTCGGCGAAAGCCAGAACTCTTCCACCTGCCTGATCTGCAACTTCGGGCAGGATCCGGCGGTGGCCGCCGCGCCCTACACCGGAGGCAACTCGGCGCACTACAACACCAACATCCCCAACAGCAGCTCCGGCGCGGGCGTCAACAGCAACAGCGCCAACGGCGGAAACAATATCAACATGTTCGCCAACCCCAACGCGGTCTACGGCGAGTTCCGCAACTGCGTCCTCGGCTACGACACCAATTGCGCCCCCAACAGCGGCATTCGCGGGCTACCGCAGTGGAACATGGACGGCAACATCGTCAAGGACTTCCGCGTCTTCCAGGAGCGCGCCTATCTGACCCTGTCCTTCATGTTCACCAACATCTTCAACCACGTGGTTTTGAACGATCCCTATCTGGATTTGAGCGACCCGGCCGACTTCGGCGTGCTGGGCAGCAACAATCCGGTCGGCGGCCAGCTCAACGGCCCGCGGCAGATCACCTTCAATCTCCGCGCCCGCTTCTGAGCCGGAAGCCCCCCAAGCCGGGACAGTCTCTGGAGGACTGTCCCGGCGGCACTCTAAAACTCCAGCCGCGCGCCGAACATGATCCAGCGGCTGCTGGCCTGGCGATTGGCCGGAACCAGAGTGTGGGAGATCACGCCGAAGTTGGTGACGCTGGCGCCGGTGAGCGGAAGGCTCGGGCTGGCGAAGTTGGGATGGTTGAACATGTTGTAAAAATCGAAGGACAGCGACAGGTTCAACTTCTCGCCAAGCGGGATGCGCCTGCCGATGGAGGAGTCCACGTTCCAGAACGGCAACCCGAACAGCGGATGGCCGTAGCCGTCGATGTTCTGGCTGAGCTGCACGTAACCGAACTGATTGTAGGCGGCCTGCGGATTGGCGAACAGATTAAGCCCGCTGCCTCCGCTGGCCGGACTTCCCGCGGTTCCGATCCCTCCCGATCCGGCGACATTCGAGTTCAGCCCGGTGCCGATCGAGCCGACCGGAACCAGCGGCACGGCGGGCGTGCTGAAGTTGCCGCGCTGCCCGCCGCCCCAGACCTGGCTGCCCTCGACGACGTAGAGCGGCGGGCCGCTCAACGCGGTGACAATACCGGATACGTACCAGCCGCCCAGAGCGTAGCTGAGCGGCCTCGGCAGGGTGCGGTAGCTGCGCGGCAGGTTATAGACGAACAGCGCGTTGAAGGTCTGTAAATGATAAAACTTGGAAGGCCCGTAGTCGACGCCGGGCTCCATCGGATTGGCCAGCGTGGCCGAGTCGTTCTGCACGCCCTGATCGGTATCGAGCGAGCGGGCCAGCGTGTAGTTGACATCGAAAGTGAGATTCTTCCCGGCGCGGCGTAGCGTCAGCACCAGAGCGTTGTAATTCGACCATCCTTCGTTGACCACCTCGAGAAACTCGTTGACCTGGGTCTCATCGTACTGCGGCAAGCCAAGCTGGGAGCGCAGGAAATTCAACCCCGGCGTGCTGGCGCTGGTCGAGTCGAACAGGCTGGACACCGAACCGAGAGTGAAATAGGAAGCGTCATGGCTGGCCAGGTACGCGGTGGTGGAGGCTGCGCCGTTTTTCACGCCGATCCCCGGCAATTGATTTTCAAACCACGGCTGCACCGGGACGGCCGATCCCGCGCGCAGCGCGTTGGCCACCGCGTCGTAGGCTTGCGCGAATGTCTGTCCCGAGGCGCTGTCCTTGAACATATAGGGATTGGCGCCGAGCTGCACGTTGGAGAACAGATCGCGGCCGTAGCGCCCGGTCCAGCCGACCTCCAGAAACGTGCCCTTTCCTAGGTTGCGCTGGACGGTGAAGTCGGCCGTGTAGACGCGGGGATTTTTAATCGCCGGATCCAGTCCGAAGGAGACCAGTTCGCTGTAGTTGCCGGCGGGAACGTAGGGCGAGCTGATGGTCTGGGGGGCGGTGGGCAGCGGAATCGGGCCATCCCAGCCGATGCGGAAAGCGCTCAGCGCCGGATTGGAGTTGCCGGGCGCGCATCCGGCGCCCCCCGCTCCGGTGGCGTTGCAGGGCTGCAAGGCGGTGGTGATGCTGGAACTGAAGCCGGCGGTCAGGCCGGGCGACACCACGCTGTCCTCAGAGGTGAGGCGGCTGTAAAAAATCCCGAATCCGCCGCGCAGCACGGTCTTGTTGGAGCCCAGAATTTTGCCGAGCAAACCGCTCGAATAGTTCGGGCTCCAGGCCGCGGCGGCGCGCGGCGCGACGTCGCCCCAGTCGGTGTTGTACACCGCGGACCGGCCGGAGAGAGCGACGGGCTCGAATCCGATCGGCGGATTGTAGATCTGGCCTTGATTCGCCGCGGCGAATTTCTGTTGCAGATAAGACTTGGCCGAGATCACCTGCCCGGTGGCGGTGTTGACCACCAAAGCCTCCTCCTGGTTGGCAAAGGTGTACGGCGTCTGAAAGCTGTAGGCCAAGCCGTAGTTCAGGGTCAGCGTGGGGCGGATCCGCCAGGTGTCCTGCGCGTAGTAGGACGAAAAATATCCGCTGGCGTCCATGTAAATGGCGGTGCCGAACGGCTGCGACTGCAACTGCCCGTTGCGCACCAGCAGCACGTTGTTATCGTTCATCAGGCCAAGTTCGGTGGTGTAAAGCGAATCCCAGGTGGCCACCGCCGACGACGGCAGGCATAGCGCGGCCACCGCGCCGCCGCAGGTCGGCGGGCGATCCGCGGGCGGAATCACCAGAAACGAGGAGTCGGCGGTTTCGGTGGCGTTGAGCGAGTTGACCGATCCGCCCACCTTGCCGGTGTGCAGGTGGTACTGGGGGATGCTCTGGAAATTTCCGCCGAACTGGAACAGGTGCGTTCCTTTGTTCCAACTGACGTCGTCCACCAATTGATCGTTCAGGTTGCGGTTAAACTGGGTGCGCACCGTATTGCTCATGTAAATGGGCGCGTTGATGATGTTCGGAGTCACGGCGACGTAACCGCCGGCGGAGTTGGTGCCGGGCAGCGCCAGCTCGGTGGCGATGGAGGACAGTTGCGGGCGCAGGCCGCCGTTGCGGTTGCGGACGTCGCCGAAGCGGATGGTGTTGACGATGTTCGGCGTCAGTTGTCCGGTGACGTTGGCGATGGCCGCGCTGGTCCAGGCCGGCGTGAAATCGTCGTTGATCACATCGGCGGGATTGCGCATGTCGATGACCAGCGGCGAGGGATTATAAGACAGATCGCGCGAGTAGCTGAAGCTGGCATTGAAGTGCCATTTATCGGTGATGTTGTGATCCAGCCGGAAGGTGCCGAAGTCGTCGGTCAGCGGCGATTGCACGTTGGCGGTGAAGCCGGTGGTGTTCAGGTTATCCACTCCGGATACGTTGGGATTGTTGCCGGCCGGCTCCAGCGCGAACATCGCCGCCATGGTGGGGCTCAATCCGAGCCCGCGCGGATCGCAGGCGCCCCCGCCGGAGGGGCCGCAGGCGGTCGAGTTCAGCAGATTGTAAGAGTCGATGTTGCCGGCCGCGTCCTTAAAGCGCAGAATCCCCTGCTTCATCGAAGCGGTGGGCACGATGGAGTTGACCTGAAACGTCTCCGGATAACGCCGCGCCTCGTATTCGGCGAAGAAGAAGGTTTTATTGCGGATGATCGGACCGCCGAGGCGGCCGCCGCCCCGGTTATCCTCCACCTTCGGCTTCACCAGTCCCAGCCGGTTGTTATCCCAGGTGTTGGCGTTGAGCGCGCTGTTTTGCGTGTACCAGAAAAGCGAGCCGTGAAACTCGTTGGTGCCGCTTCTCTGCATCAGCGAGACCTGGCCGCCGGAACCGCGGGTGAAGGTGGCGTTGGCGTTGGCGATGGCCACGCGAAATTCGTCGGTGGCCTCCACCGACACCATCAGCACCGGGCGCGATCCCTGATCGGTGTTGATGGTGGAATTGGTGGAGTTGTCGGTGATATCGATGCCGTCCAGAGTAAAGGTGGTTTGATCGTTCAAGGCGCCGGAGATGGAGCCGCCGCTGTCGCTGCCGGTTTGCGGAGTGGTTCCCGGTTGCAGCAGCAGCAGCTCCTGGGCCTGGCGCAGCCGGGTCGGCAGGCGCAGCAGCGGCTCGCTGCCGATCACGTCGCCCACCGTCGAATCGGCGCGCTGCAAATCCACCTGCGCCGCCGAGGCGCTCACCTCCACGGTCGAGTTCACCTCGCCGACCTCCAGTTTGAAGTTCACCGTGGTGCTGGCGTTCACTTGCACAGTGACGTCGTTGACCACCGTGGTGCGGAAGCCCGCGGCGCGCGCGCTCGCCGTGTAGTTGCCGGGCGGAACGTTGGGAACCGCGTAGGTCCCCTGCGCGCTGGTCACGGCGGTAATCTTCGCGCCGGTGTCCTTGTTGGTCAGCTCAATTTGCGCCGCAGCGACCATCGCCCCGGTGGGATCGGCCACGGTGCCCAATACCGCCCCGGTCGACGCATTTTGCGCCGCGGCAAACGTTTCAAAGACGGAAAAGAAAAGGACTGCGGAGAAAATCGCTCTTTTCACTGCTTGCCCCCATCTCGGAATTTGCGAGTAGTTGTAGGCAGTATACGGCGGGCTCCGGTCATTTTTCAACTTCGCTCCGGCCGGTTGTTCCGGAACCTCCGGAGCGATCGCTTCCGGCCAGCCTGGAGGGATGGCCAGAGAATTTTGCGCCCCTCCGTGACCATCGCGCGTCTCAGCCGTCCATCCGGAATGGACCAGCGAGCCAAATCGGCAGCCGCCAACGCCGCGCCGCGCCTGCTCTTTATCGACAACCTCCGATGGAGCATGATCCTGCTGGTGATCAGCATGCACGCAGCCGATACCTACAGCCCGCTGGGCAACTGGTACTTCACCGACCGAACGCCGCTCGCTCTTCCCACACTGCTGGTCTTCGCGGCCTGGCAGATGTATTTGCAGTCGTTCTTCATGGGATTGCTCTTCTTTGTCGCCGGCTTCTTTGTTCCCGCCTCGTTCGACCGCAAGGGGCCCGGCCGGTTCTTACGCGATCGCGCCTACCGGCTCGGGCTGCCCGTGGTGTTTTACATGTTCGTCCTCGGACCGGTTACGGAATATTACGCCGCGCATTCCTGGAACTCCACCAAGCCCACCTCCATGGCCCACGAATGGATCAAACATATCCGGAACGGCCAGTTCCTCCAGGAAAACGGCCCGTTGTGGTTTTGCCTGGCGCTCCTGATTTTCTGCTTCGCCTATGCCGCGATAAGAAGCTTGCGCCCAAAGGCAGAGGCGGCGCGGGCACGCGCCATAAAGCCCGGACCTCTGAAGCAGACTGCAATCTTCGGCTTTGTCCTGCTCCTGGGGGCCTCCACGTTCCTTGTGCGCGCGCTCCGGGCGCCGACCATCCTCAACATGCACCTGGGCGACTTTCCGCAATATATCCTTCTGTTCTGCGCCGGCATCTTTGCCGCCCGCAGAGGCTTTTTGTGGAGTCTGAACCATAAAGCTTCGATGCGCTGGCTGCTGACGCTTCCTGTGAGCTTCGCCGTGTGGCTCGGTATCGTGGTGGGGGGAGGCGGGCTGCGCCCAGATGGAAGAGTCAACTTCGCCGGCTGGCATTGGCAGGCCGCGGCCATCTGTTTTTGGGAGGCATTTGCGTGCGTCGCAATCAGCCTGATTCTCCTGGTGCTGTTTCGAGACAGGTTCGGCTCTCAGGGCTCCCTTGCAAAGTTCCTGTCCGCCAATGCCTTCAGCGTATACGTGTTCCATCCGCCGATCGTCATCATGGGGGCGCGCCTGTTGCGCGTGGTGGCATGGGATCCGCTGGCGAAGTTCGTCGTCCTTTGGGCCGCCGCCGCGGCTGTCACTTTTGCCCTCAGCGCCGCTGTGTTCCGCCGGATGCCGCTCCTTCGGGCGATACTTTAAGCCACTGGCTGAAGCGCCCGGCTGGTTTCGCGATAACATCAAAAAAGATGCCTCCGATCTTTGAAGACCCGCGCCTGAAACCCATCTCGGAAAAAGTCCACGCCGGCCAGCGCCTCAGCTTCGAGGACGGGCTCACCCTGTATCGCTCCCCCGATCTGCTCGGCGTCGGCTGGCTCGCCAATCTGGTTCGCGAGCGCATCAGCGGCAACGTCACCTACTTCAACGTAAACCGCCACATCAACCCGACCGACGTGTGCGTCGCCAGTTGCCGGCTGTGCGCGTTCGGCAAACGCGTACGCGATCCCAAGGCGTACACCATGTCCCTGGAACAGGTCTGGGAAACGGCCGGCCGCGGCTGGAGCGAGGCCGTCACCGAATTTCACATCGTCGGCGGTCTGCATCCGGAATTGACGCTCGATTGGTATTGCGAGATGCTGCGCGGCTTAAAGGAACGTTTCCCGCAGGTCCACCTGAAGGCGTTCACCATGGTGGAGATCGGGTACCTGGCGCAGCGGGCCAAACTTACGCCCCGCGAAGTTCTTCAGAGGCTGAAGGACGCCGGCATGGATTCCCTGCCCGGCGGCGGCGCGGAAATTTTTCACGACCGCGTGCGCCGCATCATCTGCGATCACAAAATCACCGGCGAGCAGTGGATCGAGGTGGCCCGCACCGCGCACCAGCTCGGCCTTCATTCCAACTGCACCATGCTCTACGGCCACATCGAAACCGAAGAGGACCGCGTCGATCACTTAATCAAGCTGCGCCAGTTGCAGGATGAAACCCGCGGCCTGGTGACCTTCATCCCGCTGGCCTTCCATCCGGCCAATACGCCCTTGCAGCATATCCCCTCGACCACCGGCTTCGACGACATCCGTCAAATCGCCGTATCGCGGCTGATGCTCGACAACATTCCGCACATTAAAGCCTATTGGATCATGATGACGCCGAAGATCGCGCAGATCGCCCAGCGCTTCGGCTCCGACGATATCGACGGCACGGTGGTGGAGGAAAAAATCTA
>JAJPIT010000095.1 GCA_021324615.1 Terriglobia bacterium
ACCACGGTTTTGGCGTCCGGCGAATACGCCAGGCCGATGCGCGGCGCAATATCGTTCCAGCGCGTCTTATCCAGGGCGTCATTCTCCAGACCGTTGCTGCAAACCGCCGGCGTCGACGTCCAGGTGAAAGGAATCGGGGGATATTTCGGGGGATTGCCGGCGTAGGCGCTTTGGCAGTTGCCCTGGCGTATGAAGTAGGGTTCGATGCTGGCCGGCGCGTTGGACGCGTCGATGATGGCGGGCTGGGCAATCTCAAAAAGGTTGCCCAACTGATCGGTGAACGGAGGAGTCAATTCCCAGCGTACGCCCAGGTTCAGCGTGAGCTTGGGCGTGATCTTCCAGGTGTCGTCGGCGTAAAGCGCGAAATCATTGCGCTGGAAGTTCGCGATGGCGTCCTGATAGGCCACCGTCGACTGGTACAGATCCCCGAGCAGGAATTCGGCGAAAGCGTCGCCGGTCCCGGCCGGCTTGGCGGGGTTCTGGGTCGCGTTGGGCTGGAAGGTGGACTGGCCGCGCAGAAATTGATTGCCCAGCGTGTCAAAGTTATCGCGCTCGTATTCAAAGCCGAACTTGAACGTGTGCTTGCCGTGAATCCAGGACAGGTTGTCCACCGCTTGCGTGGTATTATCGGCGATCTGATAGGGATCGTCGCTGCCGTCCCCGATCTGATAAAAACCGTCGCCGGCGAAGGTGGCCAGGGGAATACCCCACTGCACCGGCGGGCCGGGCGCGATGTTGGGTATGCCAAGCGCCGCCACGGCGTTGTCGGTGAACGCGTCGGCCGTGGTAATCGCGTTGAAGATGCGGGTGTGGCCAAATCGCGCCTCGTTCACGATATTGGGCGTGAGGATGCGGGTATTGGAGCCCAGGTACTGCTCGCAGCCGGTGGTGACCTTGGTGCCCGTAACCCCCAGACTGCCGTTCTTCAGCACCTCGCTGCACCAGCTATAGCGGCCGGCCCACTGCGACTTGGCCGATTCGACAAAATCCATGCGGATCACGAAGCCGTCGCGGTTGAACGGCGACGATACGTTGGTGGTGTAGTTGTTGGTGAGGCCGGGCAGCGTCGGCGTGGCGTAGGCGCCGGGGTAGTGCAGCAGCTTTTGCGAGGTGGGATCGAGCATTGTCGCCGGAATTTTGTTGTTGGGAAACGGAACGCCGTTGGAGTTCGGCTCGTAGATGGTGACCGGATAGGCGCTGAAGTCGCCCTGCTGCATCTGCGCCGTCGGCAGAGAGTAGACGGCCTGCTGCGTCTGCCGCTGGTCCAGGACTTCGAAATTGGACATGAAAAATAGCTTGTTCCGGCCGTCGAACAGCTTCGGAATACGCACCGGCCCGTCGATCTCATAGCCGTAATCGTTCCAGTTGAAGGCCGCGGCCACCGGTTTGGACGACGTAAATTGATAGGGCAGCGCGTTGTAATCGACGTTGCGGTTGAATTCAAACAAAGACGCGTGATAGGAGTTCCCGCCGGATTTGGTGAGCACGTTGACCTGCGACGCCTCATGGCCGAACTCCGCCGGATACACGCCGGTCTGAACCTTGAACTCCTGAATGGCGTCGATCGACGGCAGCACCACATACGTCTTGAAATCGAAGTCCGTGTTGTTTACGCCGTCCAGCGTGTAGTAGTCGAAAAAGATGCGGTTGCCGCCCGTGGAGATGGCCTGTGCGGCGCGGTCGCCGCCCTGCCGCGAACCGGCTTGCCCGGCCGAGGGCGACAAGGTGTTCACGTTCGAGCTCAAAGCCACCAGATTCAGATATTCCCGCCCGTTGAGCGGCAGCTCGGTGATGCTGCGGTTGCTGATGACCGTTCCCACGGTTGCGTTCTCGGCCTGCAACAGCGTCGCCGAAGCGGCCACTTCCACCGACTGCGTGATCTGGCCCACCTCCAGCGTCAGATCCAGCCGCACCGACTGCTGTACCTGGACCTCGATGTTGTTGCTGGTGATCACCTTGAAGCCCTGATGCTCCGCCTTCACGTTATAGACGCCCGGCGGAACCGAGGGGAAGGTGTAGAATCCGTCGTCGGTGGTTACGGTGGCGCGCGTCGCATTGGTCGCGGTGTTGGTGAGAGTCATGGCCGCGCCGGGAACCGCCGCGCCGCTCTGATCGGTGACTCTTCCGGTGATTTCGCCGAACGTCTGGCCGTAAACGTCGCCCGCGGACAAGGCCACAAGCAGCAAAGACGCGGCTGGAAAAACGAGGCTCGAACGGACAACCCTTTTGGACTCCTTCATGGAGACCTCCCCTAGCCCATTTCGTCAACACCTATGACGAAGGCCGGCCCGGTGGCCCCGTTCTGTAACCCGCCCCGCGTTAATCCCGAACGCGAAGCTGTGCCACGACCCCGGGAACAACCCGCCTCGTTCGCTCTCAAACAAGGAGATGCGTGGGAGAAAGCGTATCACGAGTTTTTTGCCGGATCAAGGGAAAAATGATCGATTAAACCGCCAATTCGCCTCAATCGCGGCGGATCTTCGCCGCGCGCCGACGTTAAGATGAATTCTATGCCCCACGATCACCGCCGGCGCGTGCGCGTTCGCCGCGTCGATGAATGCGAATCGCTGGATGAATTGATCCGGCACTGCTTTCCAGCCTTCGGCGGCGCGTTCTTCCGCCGGATTTATGAGATCCTGGACCGCGCCATCGGCATGGGCTGCCCGCTGACGCTGGCCGTCGCCGGACCCGTCACCGTTTCCGGCCAGCATCAGGCCTGGCTGATTCCGCTGATTGAAACCGGCTGGGTCGCCTATCTGTCCACCACCGACGCAGTCTGCTATCACGACGGCCATCGCAGCCTCCCGGCGCATCGCGATCCGATTTACGAGGTGCCCATCTGGGGCGACGACGGAGCGCTGCGCCAGGAGCGCACCATTCGCGTCACCGACATGGCCTTCGACGAGGAGGTGCTGCTCGATCAGGATAAATTTCTGACGGAGGTTCTGTCGCGGCCCGAGTTCCAGCGGCCGATGACCGGAACCGAGCTGCGCTACCGGCTGGGGGCAATCTACGCGGAGCGGGAACGGGCGCAGAACCTCGCGCCCGGGCTGCTGGCGGCCTGTCACGCCCGCGCGATCCCGGTCTTCGTCGGCGCGCCGTCCGATGGGAGCGTATTTTTAAACTCCATGAAGCTGTGGGCCATGCGGGAAAGCGGCCTGATCGATTCCTATAAATTCGACCTGGATCTTCACGCCGAGGTGTTTGAAGCCTGCGCCTATCACCGCTGGGGGCTGTTCGACAATCCGCCGCGCGCGCTGGCGGCGCTGATTCTGGGCGGCGGCGTTCCGAAAAACTTCAATTTGCAGCCCGAGCCGGCCCTGGGCCAGATCCTGGGGATTCCCAACGTTCGCGGCTACAACTTCGACGTGCAGATCGTTACCGCGCCGGTGACCGACGGGTCGCTGTCGTCGTGCCCGCCGGCGGAAGCAGTCACCTGGGGCAAAGTGGATAAGGACACCTATCAGCAGGCGACCGAGAGCATGCAGGCCGATTATTCGACGCTGATGCCGTTTCTGGTGAAAGCGCTGCTTGACAACCGGGCTCGCTATGAGCGGCGGCTCGCCGAGGAAGGCGAAGCGCTGTTCGAGCGCGAGCCGAGGGCCCGCGGATATTTACGCCCGCGCGAAGGATACCGGCTGTTTGCAATGCGCGAAGAGTTGTGCCGGCGGTTAAAGGAAGACGTCCGCGCCAATCGCGAATGGCTGATGAGCACCCTGACGGTTTGAGGTCCGGCGCCGGAAGCCGATGGTATCCTCAGATCATGGGCCCCTTACAAAATCCGGAACAGTGGGACGATTTCGTCAAACGGCGCTACGATCCCAACCGCAAGAAAGAAGAGTTTCGCAACTACGAAAACGCCACGCCCGGCGTCCGCGAATTTTACCGGCTGAATCACGCCCACCAAACCCATGAGTTCGCCAAGGCCAAGCGGGCCCAGTACGCATCGCTGAGCAAAACGAAAATGGGGATCTGGGAGGCGCTCGAATATCTGAACACGCTGGTCGATGACAGCGATCCCGACACGGATTTAAGCCAGATCGAGCACAATCTGCAAACCGCCGAAGCGATCCGCCGCGACGGGCATCCGGACTGGTTTCAGCTCGCCGGGCTGGTTCACGACCTGGGCAAGGTCTTGTGGCTGTGGGGCGAGCCGCAATGGGCCGTGGTCGGCGACACGTTCCCGACCGGCTGCGCCTACTCCGACAAGATCGTTTTTCACGAATTTTTCGCCGCCAATCCGGACGCGGCAAAGCCGGAGTTTCAGACCCGGCTCGGCATCTATGAGGAAAACGGCGGCCTGGATCAGGTGATTATGTCGTGGGGACACGACGAGTATTTTTACCACGTGTCCAAGAATTACTTACCGGAGCCGGCGCAGTACATGATCCGGTATCATTCGTTCTATCCGGCGCATCGCGAGGGCGCCTATGACTACCTGATGAACGACCACGACCGGGAGATGTTCCAGTGGGTGAAGGCGTTCAATCCCTACGATCTGTATTCGAAAAGCGAGGGGAAACCGGACCCGGCGGAGCTGCGGCCGTATTATCAGAAAATCATCGATAAATATTTTCCGCGCCAGGTCGAGTTTTAAATCAATTCTGCTTTTTGAGGGGCGGCAGCACGATTTCGCGCGGGCCCTCATCTAATCCGAAGATCCGGATCACCTGCGGGCCGGGCGGGGCGGGCTCTTGCATCTTCTTGGATTCCGCGGCGGCCGGTTGCGGCTCTTGGGGCGATTTCAGGGCGGCGGCGAGCTGTTCGCGGGTCACCTCGAGCGTCAACAGCACGCTTGCGGCCTCCGCTTTCACCTCGGTGCCGCGCGCGACGGCGGGCCAGGACGGGATCTTCCGGCGAAGATCCTCGGCGAGCGCGGCGGCGCGGCCGGGCGAGCCGGCGTCCAGCGACGCGCCCATCTGCAAACCGTCGCGCAGCGCAACTCCGCCGTCGAATCCTCCGGCTTCGATCTCCAACGGAACGAACTGGCTGGCGAGCTCATCGGGAAGCTGCGAGGCGACCACCCACAGGTCGTAGTCCGGCGCCAGGCGGGCGGCCCGGGCAAGCAGCGGCGAGTAGCGGCGGCCGGTTTCCGCCAGACCGCGGTCGATGGCGCGCTCCAGTGTCTTTCTGGAGCCGAGAAGAAGAAGCTGTTCAGTAAGCTGGGCGAGGCTGAGCGTGTCCGGGCCGGCGGCAAGAAACAGCTCGATCCCGCGGTAATTGGCCGGCTTCAAGCCCTTGCCGAGCGCCTGTTTCCGCAGCGCCTCCACGGGAAAAGAACCGGAGAGAATCGCCAGCGCCGGAGGCGAGGAGAGCAGAATCTGCCGGCTTTCCCACAGCAGCGGCAGGCTGGGGAAATCGGCGAGCGCGGCGCCCACCGCGGGCGCGAAGGGCGAATCGCGCAGTGTTTCCCAGTGGATGCCCACCAGCGCGGTGGCCTCGGGCTCAGCGTAGGTCCACCAGCTTGGGTGCGATTCGGCGTGCAGAAGCGCGGCCGCCAAGAGCAATGTAACGATACGCACCTTCCCATCATCG
This sequence comes from Terriglobia bacterium, assembly GCA_021324615.1. Lineage (GTDB taxonomy): Bacteria > Acidobacteriota > Terriglobia > Bryobacterales > Bryobacteraceae > Palsa-187. The sequence goes on from JAJPIT010000095.1 coordinate 5,536, forward strand.
GAAGAATCATTCAATCCGGTTAGTGTTTCCGAATTTTTTACCGGGAGCGGCCCGCCTCTGCCTCCGGTAAGACGTTGATATCGCGATGTGCCGCGCTGGCACGGCGATTGCAGCCGTTAACAGCGCCATGGAACGGAACGACTACGCGGAAGCATTCGAAACGGGCTACAGCGCCACCCGCCGCTTTCTTCTGGCGCATGGAGCGCCGCTGGACGACGCCGAAGAGATCGCGCAGGCGGCTTGGGTGCGCGGCTGGGAGTGCAGGGATCAGTTGCGGGATCCGGGGATGGTCGGGTTTTGGGTGAACTCGATCGCGCGCAATCTGTACCGGGCCAGATTCCGCGGCCCGATGGCGACGCCGATCGACAACGTGAACGCGTCGTATTCGATGGATCTGGAATCGCTGGAGCTGCGGCGTCTGCTCGACCGCTGCGGCCGGCGCGACCGCACGCTGCTGGAGCGCAATCTCGAAGGATATTCGGCGGAAGAGATCGCGCGCGAGGCGGGCATCACCTCCACCGGAATTCGGGTAAGATTATTGCGGATCCGCAATATGCTAAAGGAGCAGCTTGCACCGGCGGCATGAAGTACTGGTTATGGGCCGCGCTGGCGTGCGCCGCGGCCGCGCAGGATCGCTTTGAGGCCGGCGCCGATATCGGCTATGGCTGGTATCGCGACGGAACCATCTTCGGCGCGGGCGTGAGCGCGCAGGCGGGGATCCGCAACCGGTTCGCCGCGGGAATCGATCTGGGCTGGGAGTTTTCCGATTACGTCTCGGCGCAGTTCTCCTACCTCTATCACGACGGCCATCCTTTTTTGCAGACGCCTTCGACGAAGGTGGATATTCAGGGAAATTCGGACGCATTGACGATCGAGGGGTTGTTTCACTTTGCGCGGCGCGGCCGGAGACTGCGCCCGTTTCTTGCCGGCGGCGCGGGCGCCAAGGAGTATGTGATCGCCGGGCCAGAGCCGTTTCCACAGCCGCTTCCCCAGATCGCAACGCTCACGGAGAACGACGTCTGGAAGGTCGCCTTCAGCGTGGGCGGAGGAGTGACGTACCTGCTGCGCCCGCATCTGCTGCTGCGCGGGGAATTCCGCGATTATCTGACGACGTTCGACCGCCAGGAGATCGTGCCGGCGCCACACAACACGGCGCGCGGGATTTTCGAGCAGTTTACTCCGCTTTTCGGCTTAAGCTATACATTCTGAACCGGAGCGCCGAGCCGGCTGGCAGAAACGCCGCAAGCGCTCAAGAGCGCGCCGCGGTGATGAGGCGGGCCCCGCGCTCGAAGGAAAGATACTGAAATCCCCAGCGGATAAAGACGATGAGGCGGTTGCGAAACTTCACCAGATACATCAGGTGGATGAAGAGCCAGAGCAGCCAGGCCAGGAATCCGTGAAAACGCCAGCGGCCGATCTCCATCACGGCAGCGCCGCGTCCGATCACGGCCAGGCTGCCTTTGTCCAAATAACGAAACGGCGGAGTCGGGCGGCCGGCCCAGCGGTCGATCAGCACGCGGGCGGCGTAGCGGCCCATCTGCATGGCCGCGGGCGCGACTCCCGGCACTTCACGGCCGTCCGATTCAACGTGGGCCAGATCGCCGACGACGAAGATTTCGGGATGTCCGGGGATGGTGAGATCCGGGGCGACCATGACGCGTCCGTGCCGGTCCAGCGCGGCGCCGGCGCGCTGCTGGAGGATTTTGGCGAAGCTGGAGGTGGTGACGCCGGCGGCCCACAACACGGTTTTGCTTTCAATATGCTCTCCGGTGGATAGGGTCACGCCTTCCTGGTCGATGGCGGTGACGTGCGTACTACTGCGCGGGCGCACGCCGAGCCGGATGAGGGAGCGCTCGGCGGCGGCGGAGCTTTCCTGGGAATAAGTGGGCAGGACGCGAGGCGAACCCTCCAGCAGCAGAATCCGCGATTCCTCCGGGCGGATGGTGCGAAAGTCGTGGCGCAGGGTTTGGCGCGCAATCTCGGCCAGGGCGCCGGCCAGCTCGACGCCGGTGGGCCCGGCGCCGACGATGACAAAGGTGAGCCAGGCCCGCCGCCGCGCCGGATCCGGCTCCCGCTCCGCCGCTTCGAAGGCGTAAAGGATTTTGCGGCGCATCGCGATGGCGTCCTCGACCGACTTCAATGCGGGCGCGAACTTGGGCCACTCCGCGTGGCCGAAGTAAGAATTTTGCGCGCCGGTGGCGGCGATCAGGGCGTCGTAGGGAAGCTGCAACTCGCCGGGCGAATCAGTCTCCTCGCCGTAGCGCAGGGTGACGGTGCGGGCCTGCGGGTCCAGATCGACGGCGCGGCCCAGAAGAACCTTGGCGTTCTTTTGCCTGCTTAAAATCGAGCGCAGCGGCTCGGCGATTTCTCCCGGCGCGAGCGATCCGGTGGCCACCTGATAGAGCAAGGGCTGGAACAGGTGAAAATTCCGGAAATCCACCAGGGTGACTTCGGCCGCGGCGCCCCGCAGAGTCTGGGCGGCGAGCAATCCGCCGAACCCGCCCCCGAGGATCACCACCTTCCGCATGAAAATTAGATGCCGGGGATAGCCCTCCGGATCCGCCGGAGCAAGCGGGGTTGCGCTATTCCTCGTCCTGCTGGGCGGCGAGCCTGGCGACGACGCTCAGATCCTCCAATGTTGTGACATCGCCCGTGACGGAGTTGCTGGTGACGATTTCGCGCAGCAGCCGGCGCATGATTTTGCCGCTGCGCGTTTTTGGCAGCGCATCGGAGAAACGAATTTCCTCGGGGCGGGCGAACGCGCCGATCTCGCGCGACACCCACTGCCGCAACTCCTCCCCGAGTTGATCATGATTCCAGTCGCCGCGCTTGAGGGTGACAAAGCAGCACACCGCCTGCCCGGTGATCTCGTGCGGCTTGCCGACGACGGCTGCTTCGGCCACCGCGGGATGACGCACCAGCGCCGACTCCACTTCCATGGTGCTAAGCCGATGGCCGCTGACGTTCATGACGTCGTCGACGCGGCCGAGGATCCAGTAATATCCGTCGGAGTCGCGGCGGGCGGCGTCGCCGGTGAAATAAGCGCCGGGCACGCGGCTCCAGTATTGCTCCTTGTACCGCTCCGGATCGCCCCAGATGTTGCGGATCATGCCGGGCCACGGCTGGCGGAGGATGAGAAAACCCTCGCGGTTATCGCCCACGGGCTGGCCGTGCAAATCGACGATTCCGGGAACCGCGCCCGGCAGCGGCAGCGTCGCCGAGCCCGGCTTCAACGGGACCGCGCCGGGCATGGGAGCGATCAGGATGCCGCCGGTTTCGGTCTGCCACCAGGTATCGACGATCGGGCAGCGCTGCTTTCCGATGACGCGGTAGTACCATTCCCAGGCCGCGGGATTGATCGGCTCGCCTACGGAGCCGAGCAGGCGCAGGCTGGAAAGATCGTGCGCATCGGGCCACTGCTCGCCTTGCCGGATGAGCGCGCGAATCGCGGTGGGCGAGGTGTAGAAAATATTCACACGGTATTTTTCGATGATGCGCCACCAGCGGTCGAAGCGCGGAAAATCGGGCGCGCCTTCATACATCAAAGTGGTCGCCCCGGCCGAGAGCGGGCCGTAGACGACGTAGCTGTGTCCGGTGACCCAGCCGATATCGGCCGAGCACCAGTAGGTATCCTCCTGGCGCAAGTCGAAAACCCACTTCATCGTGGCGGTGATATGGGTGAGATATCCGCCGGTGGTGTGCAGGATGCCTTTCGGTTTGCCGGTGGTGCCGGAGGTGTACAGGACGTAGAGCGGATGCTCGCTATCAAGATGTTCGGCCGGACAGTCCTCGGAGGCGGCGGCGTCCAGATCGTGCCACCAGAAATCGCGGCCGCTTTGCATCGGAATTTCCGAGCCGGTGCGGCGGTAGACGATGGTTTCGCGCACGCCGGGACAGTCCTGGAGCGCCTCATCCACGGCGGGCTTCAGCCGCACCTGTTTCCCCCGGCGGAAACCTCCGTCTGCGGTGATGACCAGCGCCGCGCCGAGATCCTGAATACGGGCCTTCAACGCCTCCGCTGAAAATCCGCCGAAAACCACGCTATGAATGATGCCCAGCCGCGCGCAGGCCAGCATGGCGATGGGCAGCTCCGGCACCATCGGCATATAGATGATGGCGCGGTCGCCGGCGCGATAGCCGCGCGACTTCAAAACCCAGGCGAAGCGCACCACCAATCGATGCAGCTCCTGATAGGTGAGCGCGCGCTGATCGCCCGGTTCGCCTTCCCAGAGGATCGCGGCCTGGTTCTTGCGGTGAGAAGCGGCGTGGCGGTCCAGGCAGTTGTAAGAGACGTTGGTTTTGGCGTCGGCGAACCAGCGGGCGAACGGCGGATTCCAGTCGAGCACGCGCGACCAGGGCTCAAACCAATGAACTTCCCGCGCGGCGACCTCGCCCCAAAACCCCTCCGGGTCGCGCTCCGCGCGGGAGTACAACTCGCGATAGGCTTCCAGGCCCTGAACATGAGCTTTGCGGGCGAACTCTTCGCCGGGAGGGTAGACGGAGGGGCTCATCGAAACGGATTTTATCAGTTACCGGTAGGGTTATTGCGGATGGGAGGTGTACTGCGGCTGCGGCGGCTTCAGCTTGACCTCGATGGTCTTTTCCTCCTGCTGGATGTCGAAGGTCTGGCCGAAGGTCTGATAATTCTTTGCGATCACCTGGATGAGGATTTTGCCCTGCGGGATGGGCGGCACCTTCACTTTGCCGTCGGGTCCGGTCTTCAGGTCCCATTCCTCGCGGATCTTCGCGCCGAACTTGATTTTGGACCGGCCTTCGATGAACTTGACGATCACGCTGGCGCTCTCCAGCGGCTTGCCGCTTTCGTTGGTGACCGCGACTTCAAGATTGGTCATTTTGGGATTCGGCGCCGGACCTGCGGTCATCAGCGCGGGAAGCAGCAGAACAAGTGCGTACCGCATTTGCCTCGATTATCCCACGCGCGCGATGGCGTCGATCACGGCGTCAGTGAATTCGGCGGTGGTGGCGGTTCCACCGGCGTCGCGGGTCAGGTGGCGGCGGGCGGCGTAGACGTGCTCGATGGCCGATTGCAGCCGGCGCGCCGCTTCGTGCTCCTGCAAATGAATCAGCATCAGGACGGCGGACATCATCATCGCGGTGGGATTGGCCAGTCCCTTGCCCGCGATATCCGGCGCCGAGCCGTGCACGGCCTCGAATACGGCGTGCTGTTCTCCGATATTGGCGCCGGGGACGATTCCCAGGCCGCCAACCAGACCGGCGGCGAGATCGGAAATGATATCGCCGTACAGGTTCGGCATCAGCAGAATATCGAAGGTCTCGGGGCGAATCACCAGTTGCATCGCGGCGTTATCCACGATCAGTTCCTGATACTCGATGGCGGGATGGCGCGCGGCGGCTTCCCGGCAACAGCGCAGAAACAAGCCGTCGGCGAGCTTCATGATGTTGGCTTTGTGAATCGCGGTGACCTTTTTGCGGCCGGCCGATTCGGCGAAGGCAAAAGTATATTCGGCGATGCGCGAGGAGGCGGCGCGCGTAATCACTTTGATCCCGGTGACCACGCCGGGCACCACTTCGTTCTCCAGGCCGGAATAGAGATCCTCGGTGTTTTCACGGAAGATCACCATGTCGATCCTGGCGTCGGCGAAGCGGGTGGCCATGCCGGCCAGCGAGCGCACGGGGCGCACGTTGGCGAACAGTTCGAACCGTTTCCGCAGGGCCACGTTGACGCTGGTGTAGCCTTCGCCGACGGGCGTGGTAACCGGTCCTTTCAATCCGACGCGCGTGCGCTGCAAGCTTTCGACGACTTCTTCGGGCAGCGATTGGCCGGTTTTCTGAATGACGGAGGCGTTGAGCTCAACCGGCTCCCAATCGATGCGGACGCCGGTGGCATCGACGGCGCGGCGCGCAGCGCCCGCGACTTCGGGGCCGATGCCATCCCCGGGAATAAGAGTGATTTTGTGGGTCAATCCCTATTATTGATCAGTCAATGCCCCGCCCCATATAGAGCTCGCTTACGGCGGCGCGGTGATTCTGGAGCACGCGATCGCGCCGGATCTTCATCGTGGGAGTCAACTCGCCGGTCTCGATGGAAAAATCGCGTTCGAGGATTTTGAATTTGCGAATCTGCTCGAAGGAGGCGAGCTGCTTGTTGACATCCTTGACGGCGCGCTCCACCGCCTCGCGCGTTTCCTCGGGATCGCCGTTGACGGTGAACAGCGCGGTGACGTAGGGCAGGCCGTCGCCGATCAACAGAACCTGATTTATGGCGGGCTCGCGTTTGAACAGCACTTCAATACGCGCCGGATAGATCTTTTTTCCATTGGAGGAAACGATGACTTCCTTCTTGCGGCCGGTGATGTACCAATAGCCGTCGGAGTCCTGCTCGGCGATGTCGCCGGTGGCCAGCCAGCCATCGCGCAACACGGCCGCGGTAGCCTCCGGGTCCTTGTAATATCCGGAGAACAGGCAGGGGCTGCGCAGCATCAGCTCGCCGTCCTCGGCCAGGCGGGCTTCGACGCGCGGCAGCATTTTCCCGATGCTCCCCGGCTTGGGCCGGTCCAGCGGATTCAGCGCGGCGACGCCGCCTTCGGTCAATCCGTAGCCTTCAATGAGCGGCATCCCGATGGCCGCGTAGAACTCCGCCAGTTCTTTTCCGAGTGGCGCGGCGCCGGAGGCCGCGATGCGGATCCGCCCGCCCAGCCGCGCGCGAATCTTGCGGAAAATCACGCGGTCGAAGAATTTGAGCGACACGCGCAGGGCCAGGGGGACCGGCTTGCCCTGCTGCCGCAGTCGGCTGGCTTCGCTGCCCACGCCGAGTGCGGCGTAAAACAGCTTGCGGATGGGCGCCGGCCGCTTTTTGATTTCATTCGAGACGGTGAAATAGACCCGCTCCCAGACGCGCGGCGGCGCGAGAAAAAACGTGGGCCGCACGGCGCGCATCTCCTGCGGAAGTTTGGAAATTCCCTCGGAGAAAACGACGCAAGTTCCCTGGCGAATCGGGACCAGTTCCACCACCACCCGCTGGGCGATGTGCGCCGAGGGCAGAAACGCCAGCGTGACATCCTCGGGGGTGAGGGGCAAAACGTCGGGGGCGTGATCCATGTTGGCGACCAGGGCGGCGTGGGTGACCAGCCCCATCTTCGGCTCGCCCGTGGCGCCCGAAGTCATGTAGAGCACCGCGGAGTCGGCGCCGCGCACCTCGCCGTGGATTCTCTCGAAGGCCGAAGGATCGCTTTTCAGCTTATTTTCCCCGGCTTGGCGGATCTGCTCCAAAGTGGCGAAGCCGCCGGATTCGCCGGTGAGGACAATCCAGTTGGCGCGTTCTCCCGCGGCTTCGAGCGCGCGCAGAGCGGCCAGATTTTCGACCATCGCGAAGCGGGCGCCGGAGGCTTTCAAGGCGCGGGCCTGATCGGCGTAGGGCAAGCTGGTGTAAAGCGCGGCCGCAATGGCGCCGCAGGACATCAGGCCGAGATCGGCCAGATAGAACTCCGCCCTCGTCTCCGATTGCAGGGCGACGATCTCGCCTTTCTGGACGCCGAATTCGCGCAGCCCCACGGCGATCTGCCGCACCGCCTCGCGATACTCGCGATAGGTCCAGGATCGGTAAGCGCCGCCACCAGCCGGCTGGCGCAGCGCGACCACCTCCGGATGTTTTCGCGCCGTTTCCTCAAGCACCGCGTAGACCGTCCGGGAACTCATTCGGCTCAATGCTACCATGCGAAGAAATGTCCTTCGAAAGAGAACTGGAGGCCGCGCGCCGCATCGCGTTTCAAGCGGCGGAGCTGGCTCTGGAGCATCAACGCCGCGGAGTGACAGCCGAGGTGAAGCCCGACGATTCGCCGGTGACCAGCGCCGACCGGGCCTGCGAGCGCCTGATCGCCTCCGCACTCGAGGAAAATTTCCCCGAGGACGGGCTGCTCGGGGAAGAAGGAGCGCGCAAGAAATCCCGCAGCGGCCGCCGCTGGATCATCGATCCGATCGACGGCACCCGCGACTTCGTGCGCGGCAATCCGCTGTGGGGCGTGCTCATCGCGCTGGAAGACCGCGGTGAAGTCGCCGCGGGAGTGGTTCATCTTCCCCTGCTGTCTCAAACCTGCTGGGCGGCGCGCGGATGCGGCGCGTTCCGCAACGGCAAACGGCTGTGTGTTTCCTCCGTCGCGGATCCGTCGCGCGCGGTGCTCAGCGTCAACGCCCTGACCCGAATCCAAGATCGGCGGTTCTCGCGCAATCTGATCGATTTTATCGGCCGGTTCTGGTCGTTCCGCTGCCTGGGCGGAACTCCCGACGCCATGATGCTGGCCGCCGGAGAAAACGACGTCTGGGTCGAGCCCGCGGTCAGCCCCTGGGACCTGGCCGCGCCGCAAGTCATTCTGGAGGAAGCCGGCGCCAAATTTTTCAGCTTTTCCGGCGAGCGAACCATTTACGGCGGCAATGCCGTCGCCTGCAATCCGGCGTTAGAACCGCTCCTGCGCCAGTACTTCGCCGGAGATTCGCGGGAACTCGGCTAGCCGCGGGCCTTCTTGCTCTGCTTCGGCTCTGCTTTGGCGGCCGCCGCCTTCTCCTTGGCCGCGCGTACCGCCGCCCAGCGCCGGCGTGCCGCTTCCGCGATGGCTCTGCGCCCGGCGGCGCTTAAAGTGCGCTTCGGTCTCGCGGCAGGCCTGTGTTGAGCAGCCGCGAGAGGACCCCCGGCCGGGCGGCTGGAACGGGGAGAGTTTCCCTGGAGCGCTTCAATGGCTCGCGACAAGCGGTCACGTTCTTCTATAAGTAAGGAGACAATCTCTTGAGTTCGCACATAGGAATCGTACCATTTAATCCAGGAGTAACTCAAATAACTTCTGAGGGTCTTAGTCATTCGTGCGGAGGAATTCGTATAGTGATCCGGCGGGAGCGGATTCACTCCCGGATAAGCTTCCCATTAAGTCCGGTAGCACTTCCCACCGGCGGCAGGGGCGGCGATCCGCCATATGGCGATGGCAACACAGTTTCCAGTGCAACCGGTTTCTCCGGTCTTGGGTCAAATAGTTATCGAGGGATGATTCAATGGAAACCGCCGACACCAGGAATTCGTTCCGGCTGGATGTGAGCCTTAACAGTTTGTTGACCCAGCCGGCAAGACGTTCGGCCGTGGCCCCAGTCCCCGCCGGAGCAGCTCTTCCCGATCCCGTATTTCCTCAATATCCGGAATACCTTGGCGGCGACGACGGCGATCCCGCCCCACCGCCGCAACAGCGCCGGTGGGAGTTTCGCCATATCCGCCGCGCGTTTCGCGGATGGGCAGTCCCGTGGATAAAATCCCGCCTGTTGCCCGGCGACTTTCACCCGATCATCGCCTATTTATTCACGGAATGGAAGTGCAATCTTGACTGTCACTACTGTTGGGCTTTCGAAAATAGCGTCCGCGGAATGACCGAAGAGATCGCCAGGCGCTCCATCGACTGGCTGCGGGATGCCGGCGCCGGAGTGCTCGCCCTGATGGGCGGCGAGCCGCTGCTGCGCCCGCGGTTCGCGCACAAAGTTTGCTATTACGCGGCAAAAAAAGGGTTTTGGATCTATGTCCCCACCAACGGGCGCCTGCCTCGCCCGCAAGTCACCGATTGGCTGGCCGACGCCGGGGTGGCCACTTTCAACCTCGCCGTGGACGCGGTGGAGGTCAAGGAAAGCCTGCCCAAAGCCCTCCAGCCCATTCGAAAATACTTCGATTATCTGGTAAAAAAACAGTACCGATATGGGTATACGGTCTTCTTCAACATCAATATTTGCCGGAATAATCTCGACGATGTCAAACAGCTTACCGAGATCGCGCACGATCACGGCATCGCCACGGACTACCACATCAACGAATCTCCCATGATGGAGCAGCCGCATTTCAAGCATGCCGGCGCAAACGAAACCTTCATCCGCCCCGAGGACTGGGACCGCGTCGATGAGCTGATCGATTGGCTGATTGAGAAAAAGAGATCCGGCTATAAGATGGTCAATTCCACCAGCCGCTTAAACGAGATGCGGCTCTTCATGCGCGGCAAGATCCAGGAGTGGAACTGCCGCGCCGGATGGAATTCACTCATCGTCCGGACCGATGGCACGCTCGCGCCGTGCTTCCCGATGTACAACGCCACTTATGACTGGGGCGCGATCGAGAATCCTAAGTTCGACTCCCGGCAACTCAGGGAGATGAAGGCGTCCTGCCAGCCGCATTGCTTTTCGACGCTCAATCACATACTCGCGTTCTGCTACAACGACGCGCGCGTGATCAAGTGGATGTTCAGACAGGCTCTGCGCCGTTTTCAGGGCGTGACCAACTTCGACTGAAGCGGCTGGGCGCGCCGGAGCGGATTAGCTGCCCCCGGCTTCCTGGAGTCTTTTTTCGAGAAACTCCCGCTCGATCTGATTCGCCGCCAGGCTGATCGCCAGCCGGTACGCCGAGGCCGCTTCTTGAAGCCGGCCGGCCCGGCGCAGCAGATCGGCGCGCGCGGCATGGAACAGGTGATAGGATCCGAGCTCCTCCGCCAGGGCGTCGATCTGCTGCAAGGCCTCCTCCAGTCGCCCGCTCATCGCCACCGCCACCCACCGGTTCAGGGCGACCACCGGCGAGCGGTGCACTTCGAACAATTTTTCATACAACGCGGCGATCTCCAGCCAATCGGTATCCTTCGCGCTTGCCGCGGAGGCGTGCACCGCCGCGATCGCGGCCTGGAGACAGTACGGCCCGGCCGGCCCCAGGCGCAGCGCCCGATCGACCAGCGCCAGCCCCTCATCGATCGCGGCGCGATCCCACAAGGAGCGGTCCTGCTGCTCCAGCGTCATCAGCACGCCGCCGGCGATCCGCGCCTCGCGCCGCGAATCCTGAAGGATCATCAACGCCAATAACCCGAGACTTTCGGCGTCGCCCGGCATTAGATCGCACAACACGCGGCCCAGCCGGATCGCCTCCGCGCACAATCCCCGGCGGAGCAGCTCGTTTCCCGAGCTCGCCGTATAGCCTTCGTTGAAAATCAGGTAAAGGACCGCCTGGACGGCGGCCAGGCGCTCCGGCAGCCGGTCCGGCGGCGGAACTTCATAGGGGATGCGCGCCTCCTGAATCTTGCGCTTGGCGCGGACCAGACGCTGCGCCAGCGTCGCCTCCGGCAGCAGAAAGGCGCGCGCGATCTCCGGTGTGGTCAGGCCTCCGAGCGTGCGTAGCGTGAGCGCGATGCGGGCCTCGCTATTCAGTGCCGGATGGCAGCAGGTGAAAATCAGGCGCAGACGGTCGTCGGGAAAGTGCATGGCGGCCTCTTCGGGCTCCGGCTCCGCCCTGGCAATTTCGGTTTCATAGCGGATGGAATCCTCCTTGTCGCGGCGGGTCTGCTCTCTTCGCGCCGCATCGATCAATTTGCGATGCGCCGCGGTCATGATCCACGCCGCGGGATTTTCCGGCACGCCTTTTTCGGGCCACGATGCGAGCGCGCCGGCGAAGGCCTCCTGCATGGCCTCCTCGGCGCGATCGAAGGAGCCCGAGATGCGAATCAGGCTGGCGATGATCCTTCCCGATTCGCGCCGGAAAACGGACTCGATGGCTTCTGAAGCGTTAAGCATCAGGTGACGGCCGGCGCGGTTCGCTTAATCGAGCGGCGGCAGCCCGGGCATGGGACGAATCTCGATACATCCGGCTCCGCCCTTGCACGAGGTCGGGATTTTGGCCGCCCAGTCAATCGCTTCGTCCAGATTGGCGCAGTCCAGAATGTAGTATCCGGCGAGCTGCTCCTTGGTCTCGGCGAAGGGACCGTCGGTGACCAGCGGCTTGCCGTTTTCGACCCGCACGGTGGTCGCGCTGCTGGTGGGCGCAAGGGGCTCGGCGCCGAGAAGGATACCTTTCTGTTTGGCTTCCCGCATCACTTTGGCGTGCGAGGCGCGAAGCTCGCGCCGTTCTTCCTCGGAACGCATCGCGGGCGATTCGCGGGAGTAAATCAGCATCATGTAACGCATCGGGGTCCTCCCTTTCGATCATGTCATGCGGGCGGGTTTCACCGGCGCGGACTGCGCGGAGCGGAACCCGCCCTCCGGGACGCCCGGTCTTAATCCGGAAAACCGGGATCCGCGCGTACCTCCAGGATCTGTTTGGTGTGCCGTTCGGTGTGCGCCAGCGTGAACAACAGCCACTGATAGCCGTCGGCGGTGGTGTATTTGCCCTTGCTCATCGCTTTCAGCGGCGGGCAATCCAGGACGCCGGCGCGCAAATTTACCGAAGCCAGCAGCTTCGCCATGCGCTCGCTGCTTTTCTGAAAGCGATCCAGCGCCTCAGCCGGCTCGATGCCGTGGGGATTGGCAAACTCGGGCGCCGCAAACTTTTGAAGCCGCACGGGAACCTCCAACAGGGCCATCCGCTCGATCTCTTCGTTATTGCGGTCGCCAGAGGGCGGCGGAGCGCCGGGCAGATCCTCCTCGAGACGCCGCGTGATGAGCTCCTGCACAAGGGCGATATGCTCGAGGATCTCGACGATTGACCACCGCTCCGGCGCTTGCTTGAACTTCCATTGCGCCTCCGAGAGTCCCTGGACGGCTCCCATCGCGCCGCTGGTGGACTGTTCCAAGAAAGTTTGGCCGACTCCCCGATCATACGAACTGAGTGCCGGAACCGCGGTCGTGGCCGTGCTCATAGCCGTGCTCATAATTGTTGCTCCTTTGGATGATTTCAGCGCCGCTTCCGGCGCCCTCATCCTGACGACGCGCATGATTGCCGGAATCGACAGCGGAAATGAAAAAAGGCTGCATCTTTTTCGATGCAGCCCGCATGTGCCCCCCTTGGCTTAGGAAAACGTCATAATCGGCCGGACCTCGACGCAGCCGAAGCGCGCGCCGGGAATTTTCGCCGCAATTTTCCCAGCCTCGGCGGCGTCGGACGCCTCGATCAGATAGTAGCCGCCGAGCTGCTCCTTGGTTTCGGCGAAAGGACCGTCGGTGACCACCGTTTTCCCGTTCCGCACGCGAACCGTTTTGGCGGTGACAGTGGGCTGTAGCGCATTGCCACCAAGAATGCTCTGGGCGAACTCCTTGCCGAGAGCCTGGTATTCCCGCATCTCACCGGGGTCGTATCCACTTTGGAGACGCTTTTCGTCTTCGTAAATCAACAACAGGTATCGCATTTTGCCTCCTCGCTTCTTACGACGCGCGATCTTTCCGGAATCGACCCGCCGGAGGGCGGGATTTCCGGCCAGTAGCGCGGCCTGGCGCCCCTAATGGTCGCGCTCGGTGACCAGGTCGGTAACAGCCAACAAGGCCCGCTGATGGGTGGATGGCGGAAATTCGGCGATGATCGCACGGGCTCTTTCGGTGAATTCTTCCGCGCGGCGGCGGGTGCGTTCGATTCCGCCGTGCCGGCGCAGGACGTGCAGAATCTTTCCGAACGGCACCTGATCGTAATTGCCGTCGGCGAGCACGGTTTCCACCAGCCTGCGCTCCTCCGCTTCGGCCGATTCGAGCGCGTAAATCAACGGCAGCGTCACCTTGCCTTCGCGCAGATCGTTGCCGACCGGCTTGCCCAAAATCTTTTCGCGCGAGGTGAAATCAAGCACGTCGTCGATCAACTGAAAGGCGATTCCCAGGTTCCAGGCGTAATCGCCGAGCCGCCGCCCGGCGGCTTCATCGGCGCCGGAGGCGGCGGCTCCCAGCCGGGCGCAGGCGGAAAAAAGACTGGCGGTCTTGCGGTCGATCAGCTCCATGTAGTCGGCTTCGGTGACGATCTTACCGATGCGGTCGAGCTGGAGCAGCTCGCCTTCGACCATGCGCTGCGTCAGCTCAATCAGCAGATCGAGCACCGGAAAGCTGCGCTCGCGCAGCGCGACCTGAAAAGCCTGCATGTACAGCCAGTCGCCCGCGAGCACCGAGGTGTGGTTGCCCCAAACCATGTTGATCGAGGGGCGGCCGCGCCGCGTTTTGGCCATGTCGATGACGTCGTCGTGGACCAGCGTCGCGGTGTGGATCATCTCCACCACCGCCGCCATGCGGATCAGCATGGGGGTCGAATCGCGGAACAGTTTTCCACACAGCAGAACCAGAATGGGGCGCAGGCGCTTGCCGCCGCCGGATTGGAGATACTGGCCGATGTAGGTGACGGCGTCGACCGAGGAGATGGATTCCAACCCGATTTCGCGCTCGACTTGGTTGAGTTCGTCGCGGACGAGGTCGAAAATTTCCAGGACGGTCAGGGAAGGTCCAAGCTTGCCGGATGCCATGAAGTGAATCTTCGAGTTTATCTTAAAGCGCGGCGGCTGTCGCCGTGGGCTCCCGCGAACTACGCCGCGGAGGCGAGCGACTTCAAGTTGCGGCCGCAGATCATGCTGGCTTCGTGTTTGTCGCCGTTGGGACCGCGCCAGTGCGTTTCCAGGCTGATGTAGCCCCGGTAGCCGTCGCGCCGCAGAGCCGCAAGCTGCGCCTTCCATCCGATGTCGCCCTCGCCGAGCGGTCCCCAGACCGGTTCGCCGTCCTGGATGGTGCAGTCCTTGGCGTGAACGTGAACGATGCGATCGACCGGCAGCAGGAGGTAGCCGTCGGGATAAGGTCTTTCGCCCGCGACATAAGCGTTGGCCGGGTCCCAGATGAGCTTCAAATTGGGATGGTCGACGGCCTTTAGCAGGCGGGCGGATTCGGCGGCGGTGGCGATGTTGCAGGCGTGCTCGTTTTCCAGCCCGATGGTGAGGTTGTGGCGCGCGGCCTGCTCGGCCAGATCGCGCAGCGCCTCGGCCGCCGGAGCGAAGCATTTTTCCGGCTCCACGGTGCGCCAGTAGGAAAAGACGCGGACGATCGAAGCGCCGGTTCTCTTCGCGATGGCGAAGGCGCGGGCGGCCAGGCGCGGCTGATCGGCGATGGTGAAGCGCGCGCCAAACAGGTCGTGCGGGATCGAGGAGTCGATGGGCGGCGCGCCGGGAAGTTCGCACTTCAGCACCGGCGAGGCGATGGAGAGGATGCGCAGGCCATAGCGCTCGGCGATGGATTTCACGCGGTCGAGCTCGGCGTCGCTCAGCTCGATGATGTTCCTGCCGTCGATGACCCGCAGCTCGGCCGCCGTCATGCCCAGCTCGCGCATCGCTTGCGCGGCGGTCTCAAAATCCGGGGAGAATTCGTCGGTGACGGCCGAGAGAGAAAACATCGACAGCGATTCTACCACGCGGCATCGGGTAAACTGGGCGGATATGCGGGTGTGGATCGCCGGATGCTTCGTGATCGCCAGCGGGATGGCGCAGCCGGGCTTGCCCGAAGGGCCGGGCCGCGATGCGCTGATCAAGGTGTGCAGCGGCTGTCATAGTCCGGAAAGCGTGATAGGGATGGCGAAGACGCGCGAGGACTGGGCGGCGCTGGTGGGCGATATGGTGAACCAGGGCGCGCAAGGAAGCGATGAGGAATTTGCCCGGATCATCGATTATCTGGCGGCGAATTTTCCGGCGAAAGTCAATGTGAATACGGCGGGGCCGCAGTTGCTTGAAAGCGCGCTGGACTTGAGCGAGAAGGAAGCGGCCGCCCTGGTGGCCTACCGGGAGCAGAACGGCAAGTTTAAATCGATCGAGGATCTGGCCAAGGTCCCGGGCGTGGACAGACGGAAAATCGAGGCGCGGAAAGACCGGATCGAATATTGACGCGGCGCGCGCCGTTATGCCGTTTTCAACGCTTCGGCCGCCGCTTCCGGGATCACGTCCGCCAGAAACGTCCAAGAGGAACTTTCGACGGCGGCCAGATATTTGAGCTTCCCCGCGGCGCGCCGCAGCGGCAGGAACTCAACGTAAAAATGCTCCTCTTGATGCAGGACCATCATCAGGGGCATCGGCTCGCCGAACAGCGCGTCGTATTTTTTGCGGATGTCCAGGATCGCCGCGGCGAGGAGCCCCGCTTCGGCCGGCGTGAATTGATCCAGGCGTGCGGCGTGGCGCCGCGAATAGATCTGCGTTTCGTACGGAAATCGCGCAAAATAGGGTACAAAAGTGACAAAAGACGCGTTTTCCGCGATGATCCGGCGGCCCTCGCGCTGCTCGTCCTGGAGCACCTTGCAATATAAACAGCGATGTTCCCTGGACCGGAAATGCGCCGCGGCGGCGCGCTCGCGTTCGACGCGAAGCGGGACAAACGGGAAGGCGTAGATCTGGCCATGCGGATGCGGCATGGTGACGCCCACGGCTTCTCCGCTATTTTCAAAAATCATGACGTATTTGACGCGCGCGTCGCGGGCGAGCTCGGCCGACCGGCGGGTCCACAGCGCGACCACTTTTTCCCACTGCTCCAGCGGCAGCTCCGATGGCAGAAGATCGTGTCGGGGACTGTAGAGGACGACGTCGCAGGCCCCGGGCGCGTCGGGATCGTCAAAGGAAAACGCCGGAAAATCGTTGGGATAAAGACAGACGTCGTAGTGTTCGGGCACGCGGCCGGAGCCGGGGCAGAACGGGCACCCTTCCGCCGGCATGTGCGGCCGGTGCTGGCGGTGCGCGGTCACCACCACCCATTGTTCCAGTAGCGGATGCCAGCGAAGCTCGCTCATCCGCTCTATTCTCCTACGGCGTGGCTACTGTGATCCGCTCGGTTTGGGGTTGTAGACGGGAATGGTGACCACGTTGCTCGTATAGATATCCTGCGCGATGGTGAGCTGTGTGGTCAGATTGCTGGGGATCGCCGTGCTGAGCTGAAGAACGACCTTGTAAAGGCCGACGCTGCCGGGTTGAAGTCCGGCCGAGACGACCGTCGCCGTATTTCCGCCGGCGAGCGATGAGACGGGCGAGGACGGGTTGTTGTTCACCGGGCCGTTATACACCTGGCCGTCGTTCTGCTGGGCCTTGGCCGCGTCCGGCGTGACCAGCCCGAGGCCGGTGGCGTAGACCCAGATGAATTCGCCGGCGACCGCCGGATTCTGCGGCGTGAGAGGCGCACCGGCGACATTGGCGCAGCACAGGGCGGGGCTCAGCGCGGTGAGCACGATGGCCGGAGATCCGGAAGCGGCGGTGGTGGTTTGCGTGGCCGTGATGGGGATCCCGTCGCCCTCCGGCCCGGGAACCTTGGCCTGCAAAACGATTCGCGTGTAGGCCGCCGCCGCTGACGCGGTGACAATCTCCTGTGGATTAGAGTTGATCAGATAAATCAGCGAATCGCGCACCGAGGCGGTGGTATCGGTGGCCTGGATGTTATAGCTATACGCCCGACCCTGAATGGTGATGGTCGCCACGTCGCCGGCGTTGATGCTGCCGTCGACCGATACGATATCGGTCGCGTAGCTGGAGCCGTGATAGGCGATCGCGGGGCGCGGATCCGGCAGCGGATTGCCGTTTGCATCGGTGATTTGCGCGAAAATTCCCGGATTTTCCGGCGACAGGGGAATACCGATGGGATTGCTTACCGTCACCGTTCCATCATTGTGCACCGTACGCACGAAGACACTGCTGCTGTTGGTGTCGATCGTCTCCCAGGGAATCTGCGCATTGATCTCGGTAGGCGAAACGTACATCAGCGGCGAGCGGATGCCATCAATGTAAACTTCCACGCCGCCGAGCCGGGTGGGAAGCGACGCGGCGTTGGGATCGGCCGAGGCGGTGTTATCGGACAGATTGGAGCCCAAGATGCTGATGAGCGTTCCCGGCGCCAGAGTGGTGGCGTTGCCGCCGCCGGAAAGAGTGTTGCTGCTGGCGGTGGCCTTCTCGGTGGCGTTGTTGGAAACCGAGGTGCTCAGCGAGATGGTGTTGCCGTTGCTGCCCGGCGTGCGGGAAATCAGCTTCACGATGGCGTAGCCGATTTCTGCGCTGGCCAACACGCTGGGATCGCCTTTGCCGTTATTGGCGCCGTTGATCAGATTCGCGATGTTGGTGATCACGCGGTCGTAGGCGTCCAGAGATCCCGCCGGATAGGCCGCGCCGCTGGCGACATCGGCCGTGGTCACGGTATAGACGTAGGCATTGGTGGTGGCGTTGGGAGTGGTGGCACCGCCGGTGGAAACGTTGGCCGGAGTTCCGATGGTGATGGTGATCTGGTCGCCGGCCGTCAAGGTGCCGCTGATGGTCACGGTTCCAAAGGCGTAGATTGCGCGGCTGGCGGCGTTGACGATGCCCGTGGTCGGCACGTTCGAAGTTTCCGGCGTGAATACCAGAACGCGGAAGTTGCCGGGGTCGGCCACGTACAGATTCTGGCCGTCCCAGGCCAGCGAGGTGGGCATCGGCGTCACGTTCGATCCGGACAGGGTGAGATTCGGCGTGAACAGTCCGCTTTTGCTGGTGACCACATCGGAAAACTCATCGGGCTCGCCCAGCACCACGTCGGCAGCGGCCGCGTTGTAAGTCGGGATGTGCTCGTAGACCAGCACCCGGTCGTTGCCGCCGTCGGCGATATAGAGCCGGCCCTGGTTATCGGGGATCACAAAACGGGGAAAGCTCAACGTGGAGGCGCAGATGGGGGGATACGTCGGATTGCCGCTGCTATCGATGCCGTTGGACTGGCACAGGTTGGTGTTGTCGTTGGAGACGGCCGTCACCATGTCCCGCTGCCCGATCTCCACATCGGCGGGCTGAAAGTTGGAGGTCGGAATCGAGTTCCAGATCAGCACGCGGTTGAAGCCCAGATCGGCGACGAACAGATGCGTCCCGTCGCTGCTGACCCCGGTGGGGGAAAGCATGGTTCGCGGCGTCACCACGCCGACCGGCAGCTTGGTCTGATCAAACTGCGGAACGGTGGTGAAGTTGGGCTGTCCCAGGACGATATCGGCCGGCTGATTATTCCGGGTCGGGATGGTATTCCAAATAAGAATGCGGTTATTCTGCGTATCGGCCACGAACAGCTTGCCGTTCTGCACCCATACGCCCTGCGGCGCGCGCACGCTGCTGGCGTTGACCACCACGGGTTCGGTGAGAGTCGTAAAATCGGGCTGGCCCAACACCACATCGGCGGGCTGGCCGATATACTGCGGGATGCTCAGCCACAGCAGCACGCGGTTGTTGCCGGTGTCGGCGACGGCCACAACATTCCCGTCGGTGGCCACGCCGAGCGGCAGATTCATGCCCTGCGAAGTTCGCGCCGGAGAGGCGGCCTGAATGTCGGTCTGCCCGATCACCAACGTGGCCTGGCCCAGGCAGACCGGACACAAGGTGGTGTCGGCGAGTTCGTCGGTGGGTTGGGGAAACGAATTCAGGGGAAACATCAACACGCGGTTGTTGATCGGCTGCATTCCCAGGCGGTTGGCGTCGGCCAGAAAAAGATAGCCTCCGCCAGCGGCCAATCCTCCGGCGCTGCCGAAAACGGTGTTGGAATTCCCGTAATTTTGCGAGGTAAAAGTGGTCTGTCCGATCACCAGGCGGGCGCCCTGACCGGTAAGAAAATCCCCTCCCAGCGCGGCGCAGGCACACAGTGAAAGAAAGGCACAGTATTTCAGCATCAGAAGTGACGAGAATGGGTGTTTTTTGAGTATAACAATGTAGCGACGCGCGATGAGCGGTGCAGGTTGCGGGCCACGCCCCGCCTTGCCGCGCCAGCCGGGCGGCGGTTACTTCTTGGGCTTTTCGGCTTCGAGCTTGATCTGCTTCAGCGCCTCGGTGGTGCGCGGCAGATCGTGATCTCCGGCCGGAAATTTATTGAAGGCCAGGATGAAAGCGGTGATGTCGGCGTTGGTTTCGCGGCTGAGCTTGCCGGGAGTGTTGGCGGGCATGGTGGTGCGGATGCGCTCGAACAGATCGCCCACGGTCAAGCCGTTCCAGTTGGACATGAACTCGCCGCCGGCCAGCGGCGGAGCCATTTCGCCTCCGTTCAACTGATCGCCGTGGCAGGATGCGCAGTTGGCGGCGTAAGCGGATTCCCCGCGCTTGGCCTGATCGGCGGTGTACACGCCATCCCAAACCGAACGGGTGGTATCCTGGGAGACCGCAACAGCCGCCGCCACCACGGCGCAAAAGAGGACGGAACGAGTTCTCATGTGCCTAGTATACTTTGCCCCTGTCCCCAAAAACCCCGCCGTCGCCGGCGGGGTTGCTTTGGAGACCAGGAGGGATCTATCTCTGCTCGCGGCCGCTGCCGGTCCGCGAAGCGGTGGGTTCTTCGCTTTCCGGCAGCGCGAAGGCCAGATACTCGCCGGAATAATTTCCGCCGCTGACCGCCACGATGATGTACTGTTTGCCGTTCCACTCGTAGGTCATGGGCGAGCCGCTCTGTGGCGCGGGCATGCACACTTCGCCGACCTGCTTGCCGGTCGCCTTGTCATAGGCGCGAAGCATCGCGCAGCGCCCGCGATCCGGCAGATTGGTCACCTGGCCATCGCCGGCGATCAGCAAGGTCTTGGTCACCAGCGTTCCGATGTTATATCCGCTCTGGCCGGTGCGCGGGATGTTCAGATGATGCTCCTCCGCGTACTTGCGGATGTTGTCCGGCGTCTCACCATGGGCGATCTGCCAGACGATCTCGCCGCGGTCCACGTTGATGGCGGAGATGGTGCCATAGGGCGGCTTGATCAGCGGCAAACCGTCCACGTTGAGAGCCTGATAACCGCCACCGCCGCCGCCGCGGCCGGCGCGCGCCGGCTCGCGCTTGGGCATGGGTGAATCGGCGCCGGCGTTTTCCCCGGGGCCGCGCGCGATGGCCACTTCCCGTCCGGCGATTCCGGAAACGTAGCGCATGTCGGAGATCGACTTGGGCGCCTCCACCAGCCCGATCGGCGTCAGGCAGGCGTTGCAGGCGTAGGCGTAAACGGTGTGCGTCTCCGGATCGAAGCTGGCACCGGGCCAGTTCGTTCCGCCGCTGGCGGTGCCCAGCGTCAAGGTCGCCAGCGGCCCATCGAGCTTGCTCACCACTGGCGGGGTGAACACCGGCCCCAGATGATACTTCTTCACGATCTCGAGAGCGCGCGCGTGCAGCTCCGGAGTGAAATCGATCAGCTCATCTTCGGTGACGCCATTGCGCGCGTAAGCCGGCGGCTTCACCGGGAAGGGCTGCGTCTTCGAATACCACTCGCCCGGAACGCTGCCGATCTCCACCGGCCGCTCCTCGATGCCGAACACCGGTTTGCCGTTGGTGCGGTCGAACACATACAGGAAGCCCTGTTTGCTCGGCTGCGCCACCGCTTTGATCGCTTTTCCATTCACGTTGATGTCCATCAGCAGCGGCGTCGAGGAGATATCCATGTCCCACAGCGGATGATGGACCAGTTGGAAGTACCATTTGCGCTGGCCGGTCTTCAGATCGACGCAGACCAGCGACTCGCCGTAGAGATCGTTGCCGGGGCGATGGCCGCCGTAGTAGTCACCGGTGGGCGATTCGATCGGCAGGTAGGCCAGGCCAAGTTCCTGATCGATCGCGGGCTGGGTCCACATTCCTGTGTTGCCGGTGTACTCGGCCGATCCGTTCTCCCAGGTCTCATAGCCGGGCTCGCCTTTTTTGGGAATGGTGTGGAGGATCCACAGGCGCTTGCCGGTGCGGACGTCGTAGCCGCGCACGTAACCCTTGTTATTGCGCATGCTGCGCGGGGTCATGCCCTCGCGGAATGCGGCGCCGATAATGATCGTGTTGCCGCCGACGATGGGCGCCGACTGAATGCCGATTTCGCCGTGAATCAGATCCGGCACCCACTCGCCCTTGTCGTTCCAGGCCGAAATCTCCTGATCGTCATCGAGTTTCAAATCCACCACGCCGCCCTTGCCGAAGGTGGGGATGAGCATGCCCGTCTTCGCGTTCAGGCAGATGAGGCGGAAGCCCGGCGTGATATAGAGGATGCGATCATCGCCGTGGCCGTCGGACCAGAACGCCAGGCCGCGTCCGGAAAGCTGGCGCGGGGCGCTGGCGCCGCGTTCGCCTTCGTGCTCGCCATGGACCCACAGCAGCTCGCCGGTGGCGGCGTCCAGCGCGATGGCGGCGCGGCGCGATCCGGCCGTGGCGTACACCACACCATTGACCATGAGCGGCGTGCCTTCGAGCTTATACTCGGGGCGGTTGCCGAGGGAGTCCGTCTTGAACCGCCAGGCGATTTCAAGCTGGCTGAAATTTTTCGCGTTGATCTGATCGAGTGGGCGGTAGCGCGAACCCATCGTGTCCGCGTTGTAGGTGGGCCACTCGGTTTCCTTCGGCTTCCATTGCGCCGAAGCCAGGGCCGCTACGGCCAAACCTGCTAAAAACATCCTGCAACGAGGCATATCGAATTCCTTCCTGGAGGTGCTTGAGTAAATTCTACCGCGTGTTGCATCATGATGACAGATCCACTGCCCCCGGTGCGCCGGTCCTAAAAGTATAACTTCAGCGCCAGTTGAATTTCACGCGAGGTGCGCTGGAAAAATGCGGGATTGCCCGCATAGTTCAACGCCGCCGCCCCGGGCACGCCGATGGTGGCGGCGCCGGAGGACGCTCCGGATTCGTTGGGATTGTTAAACTGCGGCTTATTGAACAGATTGAACACTTCGCTGCGAAACTCCAGCCGCATGCCTTCGCGCCAGGGTAGTGGAATCACCTTGAAAAGGGACAGGTCGATCTCGTTGGTGCCCGGCCCGACAATGATATTCCGCCCGGAATTGCCGTAGGTATAAGCCGGAGGAGCCGTGAATGCCGCCGCGTTGAACCATTCGCTCGGCCCCGGATTCGGAACATGCCAGTCGCCGATCACGTTGGCGCGCTGCGTCCCGCCGCCCGATCCTTCGGTATTGGTCCCCGAGTTCACGCTGAAGGGCGAACCGCTCTGGAACGTGTCGATGCTGTTCAATTTCCATCCCCCCAGCAGGTAATTGACCGGTCCATTCCAATCCTTGCCGAAGGCTTTGCCTTTGCCAAAGGGAAGCTCGTAGCTCCAGCTCAGCACCAGGCTCTGGCGGATATCGAAATCGGAAGGGCCCCGGTCGCATTTCTCGCAAAGAGGATTCTGCACGCCCCCGCTTGCGGTGGTGCTGGTGATATCCATCGAATGTCCCCAGGCGTAGGAGGCAAGAAAGGCCAGGCCGTGGGAATAACGCCGCTCGGCCGTGACCTGCAGCCCGTTATAAGACGAGCTTTCGCCGTGGGAGATCTCGGTGATGGTGGCAAACAGCGGATAGCGCCGCCGCGGTCCGGCCGCTCCCGGTCCGGGCGCCGGCTGATTGATGTTCGGGTAAATGGTCAGATGCTCTCCTTGCGTGCCGGCGTAGGCAACGGTCAGCACCGTATCGGAGGTGATCTGCTGCTGGATCGAAACATTCCGCTGGGTAATCATCATGTCGGGATCGTTGCGCGGGAAATAAGAAACGCTGGTGCCCAGGGTCTGAAAATTGCCGATCGGCTGGTACGGCAAAAAGCCCTGCGAAAGCGGCGTGATTCCCGTGGTCAGATTCGCCGCGGTCACATTATTGACAATCGACAGGTTCCCGGCAAAGGGCGCGTTGTTGTTGCCCAGCGAGTTCACGCTTTCGCTGGTGAAGTCGTAAAACACGCCGAAGCCGGCTCGCACCACGGTTCTGGCGGCCGCCTGATAGGAGAGTCCGAGGCGCGGCTCGAAATCCAGGTAATTGGCGTTGTACATCGTGTTTTGCGGGATCTGCGGCGTACCCACCGGGAAAACATTGTCGAGCGCGGGGACGAAATTCGCCAGCCGGTTGTGCACCTCGGTCCAGGGCGTGGCGATTTCGTATCTCAGGCCCGCGTTCCAGGTCAGCTTGTTGGTGATCCGATAATCGTCCTGCACATAAAGGCCATGCTCCCACCGGCGCGTGCCGGTTTCCTGCCACACCGACAGCGCCGCCGAGGCGTCGAGCCCGAGCAGCACATCCGCCAGCCCGCTGCCCGTCCCGGCCGGCGAGGCCGGATTCTGCGTGTACTGGCCGGTGAAGCTGAACAGGCCGGAAGGATCCGCCATCTGCACCGTGTTCATTCCCCGCCGGAACAGATCGTAGCCCCATTTGAGCGAATGGCGGTCGTGAATCCAGTTGAAGTGCCAGCTATATTGATAGTTGTTGGTCGCCTTGACGAACGGGATATTGCCCGACCCGCCGACCTGCGAGGCCCCGGTAATGGAAAACACCGCCACGGCCTGCCACTGATAGCCGTAGCCGTCGATGCCGGGAATGCCGATCTGGTCCATAAAATGGGTCCCCTGATTGAAATTCACCCCGGTGTTATCGATCCGCGAGTATCCCGCTCGAATCTCCGCCAAAAACGACGGCGAGAAAACATGGGTGTAGCCCAAGACCAACTGATTGCCGTCGCTCGAATAGTTGCCGGGAAAGATCGGACCGCCGGCGTACTGCGGAAAATATCCCGGATTGACGATATTGCCGGTGGTCGAATTGCTGTAGCGGCCAAACAGCGTGTCGCTGTCGCCGAAGCGGTGATCGATGCGCAGATCGCCGGAGATCGGCGCCAGCGTCCGCGGAGGATTGTAGGAGTAATTGTTCGCCAAGCCGGGCCGGTTCGGCAGCGGATACAAATCCATGATGGCCACGCCGATCGGGTTCATCAGCGAGGGCGGCACCACGTTTCCCGCAAACGGCTGGCGGGTGGTTGTTCCGTTGGCGGTAGCCGTCGTGTACGGGTTATAGAGCACGCTGGAAAGCTGCGTAAAGATGCCCTGGCGCTCCAGCGCCGTCGGAACCGTTTGCAAAAACGACTGGCCTTGAATGGTGTACGACTTTTGCAGATCCGCAAAGAAGAACGTCTTATCCCGCACGATCCGGCCTCCCAGGCTCGCTCCGAATTGATTCTGGTGAAAGGCCGGGATCTGCGGCGGATCAAAATAATTCCGCGCGTCCAGATCGGAGTTGCGGAAAAATTCGAACGCCGTGCCGTGAAAATCGTTTCCTCCCGATTTTGTCACCAGGTTCACCGCCGCCCCGCCGGTGCGCCCGGTGGAGGCGTCGCGGCCGCTGGTTTGCATCTTGAACTCCTGGATCGCGTCCTGGTTGGGCAGCAGAATCATGTTGCCGTACTCGTTGTCCTGCGATTGAATCCCGTCAAAATAAGTGGTGCTGTCGCCGTTGCGGATCCCGTTGACGGAAACGCCTTGCAGGCCGAGCTGGTTGCTGGCGCCCCGCGACATGGTGTATCCGGAGCCGGAGCTGCTCGCCCCCGGGGTCAGATAGGTGAGCACGAAAAAGTCGCGGCCGTTGAGCGGAAGGTCGTTGATCGCCTGCGGCGTGCGCACGTTTCCAAGCGTGGCGCTCTGCGTATCGAGCATCGCGGCGTTCGCCTCCACGGTGACGGACTCGGAAACTTGGCCCGGCTTCAGCGAAAAATCGACCCGCGCGTGCTGATCCACGTCCAGATTGATGTTTTGGATCACGCGCGCGAAGCCCTGCGCTTCGGCCGCGATGGAATACGATCCCGGCTCCAGCGGCGGCGAAGAGTAGTTGCCGTCGCCGGAGGTCTGCGCCGCCACGGCCGCGTTCGTTCTCGCGTTGCGAATGGTGACCGTGGCTCCTGCCACCGCCGCTCCGGTCGAATCCGTAACCGTCCCCACGACCGAGGCCGATTCGGTCTGCGCGTTCAGCCCCAACGCCGCCGCCAAAACCGCCAAGGCGAGCCGTCCCGTTTTCCTCATTCGAGCAAACTCCCGGCGCGCAACAATAACACGGCGCCAAGGACTATGTCAAACAGGATCGTCCGGCGAAGGGATTGCCGGTGGCCGGGCCCCGCACCGCCCAAGAGGCGAACCGGCACCTCGACGGGCGCTTGCTGCCTTGGCGGAACCAACCTCGGGCGCGACTCCGCTTTACGCCGTAAATGAGGACCTTTCTATTTGGCGTGGACAGCGGGATGCCACAGCAGGATGAGCGCCGCGCTCGGTTACCATAAACACCATGATCCTTCCGAGCCACACCATCACCCAGGGGCGGGACCGCGCGCCGGCGCGAGCCATGCTCAAGGCCATCGGCTTCACCGATGAGGATTTGAAGAAGCCGATCATCGGGGTCGCCAATACCTGGATCGAAACGATGCCCTGCAACTACAATCTGCGCGAGCTCGCCGCGCACGTCAAGGCGGGGATTCGCGCGGCGGGCGGCACGCCAATGGAGTTTAACACCGTGGCCATCAGCGACGGTGTGACCATGGGCACCGAAGGCATGAAGGCGTCGCTGGTGAGCCGCGATCTGATCGCGGACTCCATCGAGCTGGTGGCGCGCGGCCATATGTTCGATGGAATCGCGGCACTGGTGGCCTGCGATAAGACGATCCCCGGCGCGGCGATGGCGCTGCTGCGGTTGAATACGCCGTCGGTGGTGCTCTACGGCGGCTCCATACTGCCGGGACATTATAAGGGCCGCGACCTGACCATTCAGGACGTCTTTGAAGCCGTGGGCGCGAACGCGGCGGGCCGCATCAGCGATGAAGAACTGCTCGCGATAGAAAACGCCGCGTGCCCCGGCGCGGGCGCCTGCGGCGGCCAGTTCACCGCCAACACCATGGCGACGGTGATGGAAATGATCGGCCTGGCGCCGATGAATACCGCGGCGGTGCCGCAGGTCGATCCGCGAAAAGCGCAGGTCGCCTTCCGCTGCGGCGAGATTGTGGTGGAGGCGGTAAAGCACAATCGCCGGCCGCGGCAGATCGCGACACGGAAGGCGTTCGAGAATGCGATCGCCTCGGTCGCCGCCACCGGCGGATCGACCAACGCCGTTTTGCACCTGCTGGCGATGGCGCAGGAAGCCGGCGTCGAGTTGTCCCTGGACGATTTTCAGAACATCAGCGCCCGCACGCCGCTCCTGGTTGATTTGAAGCCGGCCGGGCGATTCGTGGCCGTGGATGTGGACCGGGCCGGCGGCATGGCGGTGATCGCCAAACGGCTCCTTGACGGCGGATACGCGGATGGATCGGCGATGACCGTCACCGGACGAACCTTCGCCGAAGAAGCTTCGGCCGCCAGGGAGACCGCGGGCCAGCAAGTGATTCGCGCGCTGTCGAATCCGATCAAGAAAAGCGGCGGCCTGGTGATCCTGCGCGGGAATCTCGCGCCGGAAGGATGCGTGATCAAGGTCACCGGACTGGAGCGAACCCGGCAGCGCGGCCCGGCCCGCGTCTTCGACTGCGAGGAGGAGGCGATGCGCGCGGTGACCGGCGGCGCGATCCAGGCCGGCGATATCGTGGTGATCCGCTATGAAGGCCCGCGCGGCGGGCCGGGGATGCGGGAGATGCTGGGGGTGACCGGAGCGATCGTGGGCGCGGGTTTGTCGGAGAGCGTCGCGCTGATCACCGACGGGCGCTTCAGCGGTGCGACGCGAGGCTTCATGGTCGGGCACGTCGCGCCGGAAGCGGCCAGCGGCGGCGCGATCGGAGTGGTGCGCGAGGGCGATACGATCGCGATCGATATCGAGAGGCGGTCCATTGATGTGGAGATTTCCCCGCAGGAGATGGAGTCCCGCCTGCGGGAGTGGAGACCACCCCAGGCCAAGTACGCCTCGGGGGTGTTCGCCAAGTACGTGAAGCTGGTCGGTTCCGCCGCGCGCGGAGCGGTGACGTCCTGAGCGCGCCGAAGACGCGATTCGCATCCACGCCGTCATCCGCCCCGCGTCTGCTGAAAGCCATTAACGCCGGCGTTCGGCGGGCGCGGTCGATTGCGTGCCCTCCCCGGCGGCGCCAAGATACTTTTCGACGAATTCGACGCTGCGCCGGTAGCGGTCCAGAATATGTTTCTGCTCCCGTAAACCGTGCGGCTCGCGGGGATAACTGACGAAAACCACCGGCACGTTGTAGCGCTTGAGCCCGCGATAGAGGATCTGGCTCTGCGAAATCGGATCGGTGGCGTCCGCCTCGCCTTGCAGAATCAACGTCGGCGTCTTCGCGTTTTTGATGTACAGGATCGGGGATGATTTATCAAAGCCCGCGTGATTTTCGTACGGCGTTCCGTAATACCACTCGTCGCCGGCCGAATGCGACTCGGTTCCGAACTCCGCCGCCAGATCGGCCATTCCCGCTCCGCAGATGGCGGCCTTGAAGCGGTTGGTTTGCGTGATCGCCCACTCCGCCATGTAGCCGCCGTAGGACCATCCGGCGATGGCCAGGCGGCCTGGATCGGCGACCTTGCGCCGGATGAGCTCGTCCACGCCGGCCATGACGTCCTTAAAATCAGCCCCGCCCCAATCGCCGCGGTTGGAGGCGAGAAATTTCTGGCCGTATCCGCTCGATCCGCGAATATTCGGCTGCATCACGGTATAGCCGCGTGCGGCCAGCAACTGAGTCAGGGCGTCGAAGCGGTTGCGCCAGGCGCCCGCCGGGCCGCCGTGAATCATCATCACGGTCGGCGCGGGTTGGCCTTCGCGGGTGCCGGCGCCGCGAAACAGCGCCGCTTCGATCGGCGTGCCGTCGAAGCTTTTATACTCGAAAATCTCCGGTTTCTGAAGCGCCGCGTTGAAGCCGTCGTTAAAATGACTGACGGCCTTGCCCTCGGCCCACAATTCCGGCAGCACCGACGCCGATTGCGCCACGTACACCACCGCGCCCTGCCGGCTCACCGCGAACTGCGAAATATCCAGCGCGCCGGCGCTGGCCAGTTTTCGCGTGCTTCCCCCGACCACCTCCAGCTCGCTGTGAAACCCATCGGCGAACAGCGCGGCGATCTCGGAATTGTTCAGCCAGTCGAAATTTTCCACCGGGCGGTCCCGCGCCGCAGTGATGTCTTTATAACTTCGCAAATCGATCGGCGCGAGGAACAGATCCTGCGGCTGCGGGCCGTCGGCGGGCGACATCACAAACGCCACCGATTTTCCGTCGGGCGAGATCCGCAGGCCGCGGAACGGCGCCTTGGGCCAGGCCAGTTCCGTGAACTTTCCATCGTCTGCGGAAACCGAATAAATCCGCTCCTGGTTGCGCAGGTCGGAATCGGGCTGGTCGGTGGCCGTCACTAAGAAATGTTTTTCATCCGGCAGCCATTCGAACTCGCGGACCGCGTACGCGCCCGCGGTGATCCGCCGCGTCTTTTTCGTTGCGACATCGACGGCCCACAGGCGCGCCGGGTGAACGTCGCTGACTACGTGTTCATCGTCGCCGTCCTTCTGTCTCTTCTCCTCTTCCGCGGTGGGCGGATCCTGAGCGAGAAACGCGATCGTCTTGCCGTCCGGCGACCATTGGAACTGCATCACCGCATTCTTGCCGCTGGTCAACTGGAGCGCTTCTCCGCCATCGGCGGGCATCACCCAGATCTGCGGGTTCTCCTCGCGGTCCGACAAAAACGCCAGGCGCCTGCCATCCGGAGACCAGCGCGGCGACCACTCCGATTTGGGCGACGTGGTCCACTGGCGCGTTTGGTGCGTGGAGCTGTCATAGACCCAGATGTGCCGCGCCGATCCGCGTCCGGCCGGCGGCTCCTGCACGGTTAAGGCGACGCGTGTGCCGTCGGGCGAAAAATGCAGATCGGAAGGCTCCCGAACCTGGATCGCTTTTTCCACCGTCAGCCGGTCGGCGGCCATCGCCGCGCCGGCCCAAAAAATAATGAACGCCAGTTTCTCGCCCATGCGGCGAGTTTATCAGAACTCGCTTGTCAAGAACGGCGCGAAGCGGTGGCGCGTCCACGGGTCTTGCCCGCGAAGAAGGCGCACGACGCGCGGACAACGCATTCTTCGCACTTCGGTTTCGCCCGCTTGAAATACTTCCTGCCCGTGGCGCTTCAAAAGAAGATAGGCGCGGGCGCGCGCGTCGATGGTTTCCGGCACTTCGGCCGCGATCGCCTGCTGGCCCGTTTCCGCGGATCGACGCCGCTTCCGGTATGCTGAAATATTCATGCGTCGGCGTCAATTCCTGACCCTTGCCCTGCCTCCGGTGCTTGAAAGCTGCGGACGTTTTAAGAACCGCGCCGCCGATACCGGCGCCGCGCAGCGGATCGTCTGCATCGGGCAAGCCTACAACGAGATCATTTACGCGCTGGGCGCGCAGGCGAATCTGGTTGGCGTGGATTACTCCAGCACCTATCCGCCCGAGATCAAAAACCTGCCCACGGTGGGATACCATCGCGCCCTCAGCGCCGAAGGCATCCTCTCGCTGCATCCGACCCTGATTCTCCATGACAACAACATCGGTCCGGAGAACGTCGTCCGCCAACTGGACGCCCTGCACGTTCCGATGAAGACCTTCACCGCAAAGAACGATTCCGTGGCCGGCACGGAGGCGCTGCTGCGCGAAATGGGCGCCTTTTTCCACCGCGAGCAACGCGCCGAGGAGCTGTGCGCGCGCCTGGAGCGCGGAATGGAAGCCGCCGCCGAAGCCGTCAAGAAATATCCGGACAGCCCGCGGGTCGCCATCATCCATTTCGGGCGCGCCTCCAACGTTTACCTCCTGGTCGGCAACGGGGGCGGCGGGGACGCCAGCACCGCGGGCAAGATGGTGGAACTTGCCGGCGGCCGCCCGGCCATCGAGCAACCAGGCATGCAGCGGATGGTTTCTCCCGAGATCCTCGCCCGGAGCAACCCCCAGGTGATTCTCATGACCGAGTATGGCTATGACCGGCTCGGTTCGATGGAGCAGGCCAAGACGCTGCCCGGGGTCGCCGAAACCGAAGCCGCCCGCCGGAATCGCATCTACCGCGTGCCCGAACACGATCTCATGTACTTCGGGCCGGATACGGGAGAGAGCATCCTGAGACTTGCCCAGCTCATCCATCAATGAAGGGCCGGCGATGAAGGGTCCGCGCGGCGACCGCTGGTGTCTTGCGCTGCTGTTCGCGCTCATGATCGCGACCGCGGTCGCGTCCATTCGTTTTGGAGCGATGGATTTTTCTTTCAGCGATATGGCGGCGGCCGCCTGGGGCTGGCTCTCGGGAGCCGCCGGGTTGTCCCTCGATCAGAGAATTTTCATCAATCTGCGCGTTCCGCGGGCCCTCCTCTGCCTGCTGGTCGGAGCCTGTCTCGGCGCCGGCGGCACGCTGATGCAGGGGTTGTTCCGCAATCCGATCGTCGAACCCGGCCTGGTGGGCACATCGAGCGGCGCGGCCTTCGGAGCATCGCTTTTTTATGTATTCGGGGCTCTTTTTAAGGTAAATCTGGGCGCCTGGACGCTTCCCGTGTCCGCCTGCGCCGGCGGCGTGATTTCGACATACGTGGTTTTTACTCTGGCCCAAACCAGGAACGAGGGCCGCAGTTCCATCCTGCGTCTGCTGCTCAC
Source organism: Terriglobia bacterium (assembly GCA_021324615.1). Lineage (GTDB taxonomy): Bacteria > Acidobacteriota > Terriglobia > Bryobacterales > Bryobacteraceae > Palsa-187. Next base: position 36,535 of record JAJPIT010000095.1, read on the forward strand.
CGGACTGGCGATCAACGCGCTGTTCATGAGCGGCATCGGATTTCTTTCCTACGTGGCGCGTGATCCGGCCGCCCGCTCCATCATCTACTGGAATCTCGGCACTCTTTCCGGCGCCGACTGGAATTCGGTTCTGGTGGTCGGCGCGGCCACCGCCGCCGGCCTTGCGCCCGCCATCGCGTTGGCCAAGCCGCTGAACGCCCTGATGATCGGCGAGGAGGAAGCGGCCGCCCTGGGGGTCAACGTCCGGCGCCTGAAATGGACGGTTCTTTCGATCAACGTCCTGATGGTCGCCGTGGCCACGGCTTTCACCGGAGTCATCAGTTTTGTGGGGCTGATTGTGCCGCATATTTTGCGGATTCTCCGCGGTCCCGACAACCGCTTCCTGATCACCGGCAGCGCGCTGCTGGGCGGCATTCTTCTGAGCCTTGCCGATCTCATCGCGCGCGTCACGCTGCGCCCCGCCGAACTGCCGATCGGGATCGTCACCGCGGTGGTTGGCGTTCCCGTGTTTCTTTCGCTGCTGAGCAGCCGGGATTATCTTTCCTGAGCCATGCTCGCCGCCGAGAATCTGGTGTTCCGCGCCGGGTCCCGCCTGCTGATCGACCATGTATCGGCGGCCTTCGAACCCGGCCTGCTGCATCTGATCATCGGCCCCAACGGCGCGGGCAAATCGACCCTGATCCGGATTCTGGCGCGGCTGCTGCGGCCCGCCGAAGGCCGGGTCCTCTACGACGGCCGCGACGTGGCGTCCCAGAGCGCCCGCGATCTGGCCCGGCGGAGAGCCATGCTATCGCAAGCCGTCGAAGTGGCTTTCTCCCTTCCGGTACGCGAGCTGGTCCTGATGGGACGGTATCCGCATTTCACCGCGCGTCCCGGCGCCGGAGATGAACAGGTCTGCGACGAGGTCATGAAGTTTTTCGGACTGGCCGGCATGGCGGACCGATGTTACGGGACGCTCAGCGGCGGCGAGAGGCAGCGGGTCCAGTTCGCCCGCGTGCTGGCCCAGATCTGGCGTCCGGTGGAAGGCGCCACCCGCATCCTCTTCCTCGATGAGCCGCTCACCTTTCTGGATATTCTGCACCAGATCGATTTCATGAATAAGATCCGGGGCTTCGCGGCTCAAAAGGACGCCGTTGTCGTCGGCGTGGTGCACGACCTGAACCTCGCCGCCCGCTTCGCCGACCGCCTGCTCCTGCTGCACCAGGGCCGCATCCTTGCCGAGGGCCCCCCGCCGGGCGTGCTGGTGGAGGAGCATCTGCGCCCGGCGTTCGGAGTGGCGCCGGTGCTTATCCGGGATGCGGCCACCGGCAAAACGCACCTGGTGTTCGAGGATCGCGGCCCCGCATAGCGGGGGCGGCGGCGTTCGCCTCAGAAGACCAGCCGCAGCGCCAGTTCCGCCTGCTGCAAATTTCCCGCGGCCAGAATCTGGCCGAACTGCGCCGAATTCGCGGCCCCGATGTTGATGGTGTGATTGGCGTCGGCGCCGAGGTTGGTCACGCCGAACAGGTTGAAGGCCTGCCCGATCAGCTCCAGCCTGCGCTGCTCGTGCACGAAGAAGGCTCGCGTCAGCTTCAGATCGAAGCTGTTGAACCGGCTGCTCTGGATCGCCGAGGCCGCGACCGGCGCCAAATTCAACGACGCCCGATACGCGTTCACCGCCGCCAGCACCGCCGCGTTATCGCGGTTCCCTTCATTGCGCGTCGTGCCCGGAACATACTGCGTAATGCCGTCGATAATCATCGTCGGCGCCGTGACGCTGAACGGCAGCGAGCTGCGGATCTGCCACAACATCCCCGCCGTGATCTTCCAGGGAAGCTGCACAAAACCGCCCGCCACCAGCGAATTTCTGCGGTCGATCGCCGCCGGTCCCCAATCCAGGTTGTAATTATTCTGGTTGGTCACCTGCGACTGCGGTCCGTCGTCGCGGTTGGAGGCCAGCGTGTAGGAAATATCGAACTGGAAGCGGTTGGAGAACCGCTTTTTGGCCTGCACGAACAGCGCTTTGTATTTGTACTGCGAAATCGGCTCGTGATCCAGAATGCGCGCAAACGCCGGATTCGGCCGCACGCCCGCCGCGTTCGGATAATTCAAGTCCCAGGAGCGCCAGTCGTGCAGCGTGTGCACGTACGCCCCGTTGACATCGATCGAAAAATCTTTCGTAATCTGACGCGAATAGCCGAGCGTGAACTGCTGCGAATAGGGCATCGCGAAATTCTGCGCCAGCACGGTCACCGTCGGCGGCGCGGTGGAGCAGAAAGAGGTCGGGCTCTGCCCGCCATACGGATTCGGATAGCTTGGATTGGGGATCAGAACGCTGCACTGCACGTAATTCCGGTTTTCGGGGAAATTCAGCAGCGTTTGAATGTTGTTGTAATAAATTCCGTAGCCGCCGCGAACCACGTCCCGGTTCTTCCCCAGCACGTTCCAGGCGAATCCGAACCGCGGGCCGAAGTTGTACGGCTGCCCGCGCTTGGAGGGATCGCCGATGTCCGGCACCGGCCTGGGGAAGGAGTTCAGATTCAGGCTCTCGTTATACGAGCCTACTTCACGATCCCAGCGCAGCCCCAGGTTCAGCGTCAGATCGCGCGCGATCTTCCAATCGTCCTGAATATAGGCCCCGTATTGCGAAACCGGAACCGAGGTGTACAAACCTGGAATCGAGGCGGTGAACTGCGAGGGGCCGTGCAGCGCCGCGATCGTCGCCGGATTCTTGGGATTGAACAACTGGTCGGTGGGAAATGTCCAGGTCCCCTGATAATTGGTCACCTGATCGTCGGCGAAAGGAATGTAGCTGTAATCGAATCCGAATTTGAAGGTGTGATTTCCCCGGACCCAGTTCAAATCGTCTTTAAACTCCGTGCGCCGCTCGATACCCAGTTCGCCGTACCCCTGCCCGTAGCGGAAACTGGGAAACGAATAGACCGTTTGCAATTCATTCAAGCGCGACTGCGGGAATTGCCCGATGTCGGTGAAAATCGGCTCGCCCGCCGGGCCAAGCTGATACGACGAATAGGCGTATTGAAAGCGAAAATCGTTCACGATGGCCGGCGACGGCGTCCAGGTGTGCCCGGCCACAAAGGCGTGCCGCGGGATCAAGCCGTCGTAGCAGTTCGATTCCGCCGATCCGCTGCACCCCTGCCAGGTCTGTTTGTTCCACTCCTGGGAATACCGCGCAAACAGCCGCTGGTTGTTGCTGATGTCATCGTCCACGCGGATGTTGAGAAGCTGATCGTAGCTGGGCTTGTTGAACACTCCGACGTTAGAGGAGTAATACTGGGCCGCCGCCGGCGCGACGTAAATGGTGAAGCTGTCCTTGATCTGCGTCCGTTCGTAGGCGCCGTAGATATGAATCTTGTTCTTGACGATCGGGCCGCCGGCGTCGCCCCCGAACTGATTCCGGTTGAAGGGCGCCCGGCCCGATCCGCCGGCCGCGGCGATGGCCTGCTGCGTGAAGGTGTTGTCGTGATTCAGCACCGCGTTGCGCCAGAAGTCGAACAGCTCGCCATGAAAGTTGTTGGTGCCGCTTTTGGTCACCATGTTGACCATGCCGCCCATCGCCAGCCCCTGCTCGGCCTTGAACTGGGTGGTGATCACGTTGAACTCCTGGATGGCGCCCTCCGGAAAGTTCTGGCGGGGCTCGCCCTGCTCGGCCCACGTGTTGGTCACGCCGTCCACGGTGAAGCCGTTGGCATAAAACCGCCCGCCCGCGCCGATCTCGACGTTGTTGTAGAACACGCGCGAGGCGTCCTGGGTCGTTCCCGGCATCAGCAGCGCCAGATTCAGCGTCTGCCGGGTGTTGACCGGCAGCGCGTCGATCTGCTGCTGCGTCACCACCCCCGACACCTCGCCCTTGGTGGTATCCACCTGCGGCACTTCGCCGGTGACCGTCACCGATTCCTGCACGTTCCCCACCGTCAGCGTCACGTCGCGATTCAAATGCATCCCCACGGTGAGCGTCATATCGGTCAGGGTTTCTTTCTTAAATCCCGCCGCCTCCGCCGTCAGCGAATAGCGCCCCGGCAGCACGTTGAACAGGAATCGTCCTTCGCTGTCGCTTTGGATGCTCCGCGTAACGCCGGTATCCTGATTGGTCACGGTGACCTTCGCCGTGGCCACTGGCGCACCGCTCGGATCCCGCACCACGCCCGACAACTCCGCCTCGCTGGTCTGCGCCAATAACCCGCCGCCCGCCAGCACAGCGGCGATCAGCAACGACGCACCCCGGTTTCCAAGAAACATAACTCCCCCCTCGTTGTGATTTCGACTTCTTTCTCTTGCGGCGGCGCGCTACCGCTCGCGCACCGCCGTCGGCGCATCCGCCGCGGAAGGCTCGCTTTCCGACGCCGGCAGATTCGGCCGCAGCCTTTCGACGCGCCACGTCACGCGGCCGCCCTGTTCCCGCTCCGTCCGCCGGATTCTCAAGTGCGCCTTGGCCAGATACTCCAGATGCACGCGATCGAACGCAAGGCCTGCCGAGGCCATCAGCTTCATATAATCGCCGTGCGCTGTCTCATCCGGAGCCTCCGTGTATCCCGAATCCCAGGTCACGTCCGGCGAAATATTGCCCACTCCGCCGCTTCCCGGAGCCGCGCCGCCGCGGCCTCCGCCCGCTCCTTTAAGCGCCATGTAAATGCGGATGCCGTTGACCACCGGCTGCTGCATATTCTCCGGCTGCCATCGCTGCCCGAACCGCTGATACCGCGAATTCATCCGCGACTCCAGTTCAAGCAAGCCGGGCACGTTCCGCTCCGCCGCCACGATCCGGTCCCGGATCTCGTAGGCGATCTTCTCCGAATACGGATGCTGGTCGTCCCGCAGATAGCCGAGCGAAGTAAACCACCCCCGCGGAATCCACCAAGTACGGCCGTTGTTGGCCCCCTGCCGGCTGGTCACCCATCCCGAGTACTCCGAAAAAGGCTGCACCCACTCGTGCGACGGATACCCGTGCGGATTTAAAAACGCGTCCGGCAGCCACTGCTCAAGCAACTGCCGCCGAGTCCGCGACTCCGGATACACCGGATCGGTCTCTCCCTGCCCCAACGAAACATCCGCCGCCAGCGCGCCGTGATATCCCGGATGCAGCATGTTGTTCGGCGTAATTTCGGCAAGCTGCACGGAAAGCTCCGCACCATCCGGATTGGTGATCGGGTGCAGCACCACGTTGACCTGCTTCAGCAGCGCCCGCGTTTGCGGATCGTTCACCAGCTCCTCGCCGAGCTTCAAAATATGACTGGTGGAGGAAACTTCATTGGCGTGCTGCCGCCCCGAGTAGACGATGGTCGCCTTGAGGGTCGTCTCCTTGGCCGGCGACCGCAGCGCCGAAGGCGTCGGCAACGTCACATCCGCCACCCAGATGTTTTCCCCCAGATAGCTCCGCCCCATCCAGTAGGCGTCCACGCCCGGCGATTGCGCCAGCTTGGCCAGCACGGCGGCGCTTTCCGCCGGCGGAATCGGCTCATCCCACTGCACCGCCTTCGGCGCATAATCCGTGATCATCGGGCGCTTGGAAGCCGCCGGCTCGATCTTCACCTTAGCGAATTCCCGCGGCGCCGGATCTTCGACTTTTTCCGTCAGTGGACGCGGCAATTCGAACTCGAACGCCATTTCGCTCAGGTGCGGATAGGCGATCTCATCGCGGTACATCCCCGCCGCGTGCATCCTTTCGAGCCAGGCCAGTTGGCCGCGCGCCTGCTCCACCGCGAAAATGCTGCGGTCCACCTGATCCTCGCTCTCCTGGTTCACCCACTCCGCGTGCCGGTCCTCCTTGAAATCCGCGGGCAGCTCCCAGGTCAAGCTCACCGGGCCCCCGGCGCCCACCCGCGCCGCGATCAACCGCGGCTGCATCGCGCCCGCCAGCGGCCACAGCTCCCGCCGTTCATGATGGCGCTGGCCGCGCGCGTCGGTCCAGGCCAGCTCCACCGACGGCGCGCCGTCCGCCTTGGCGTAAAACTCCAGATGAACATGGCCATCCTTGCCGTCCTCTGGGGCGTGGACGATCGGAATGATCCGCCCGACGTAGTTGACCGCGCGCCCGGCTTCCAGATCGCCCATCATGTTCACGAAGTTTTCGGTCGAATAAAAAATGTCTTCCTGAAGCGCTTCGAGCGAGGAAATTCGCTCTTTATCGATGTAGGGCAGCTCGTAGCTGGGCTCGCTCAAATGAAAATCCATCTTCAGCGTGTCGAACGGCGGAGCAAACTCCGGCCGCAGATCCCCGTGATAGCGAGCCATCACCGTCCGGTAAACGCGCGGCAAAATTTCCTTGTGGTAGCGCTCCCAAAACTCCTCGATATCGGTGGGAATGCGCCGGTCGAGAATGATGTTTGACTCCGCCGCCACCCGCACCCATCCGGTATCCACCTGAACTTTTTCGTACTCCGGCATCACGCCGTTGTAGGGCCGGTCCACCGTGGTCACCGTGAACTCCCGCGTCAGGATTTCTTTTCCGGAAGCGTCGAAAACATGGGCGCGATACGTCGGGCCGCGGCCATCGAACTCGCTGAAGTCGATCTTCCCGAGCGGGATATTCAGCTCGTGCGCGAGCATCTCATCCACCGGATACAACTCCTGCACCCATCGCGCGTGTGAATACATGGACCGCGTTTGAGACGGATCGTCGTTCCTCTTGAACTCGATCCTGATCGAGGCCGCGCGTCCCTTCACCAGCGGCGCGATTTCATCCATCAGCCAGCTCACGCCGGATTTGTAGGCGCACAACACCACCACCTCGCTCGATTTCGGCAGCAGATCCTCGATCTGTTTTTTGAGCGAGCGCCGCATCTCCGGCCCCTCGCTTACCCGAGCCTCCACCCGCACCGGTCCGCTGATCTTGGGCAGCGCCTCGCGGATCGCCTGGATCAGCCGCGTTCCTTCCCAGGGAATCGTCACGTCCTCCTGAAACGTCGGCGTGGCCTGATGGAACTGATAGCCCGGCGCGCGGTAATGCAGCGCCGGCAGTTTGTCGCAGCACTGCGTGCCGGCGTGCAGGCTGGCCGTCTCTACCTTCACCTCGCTCACGCCCAGACGATCCTGCAATTCCTTGCGAACCATCCCGCTCAATCCCGGCTCGGCGACATCGACAAAAACCTTCGCCTCGACGTTTTTGGGCGACTGGATCTCCGCGGCCCACTTCTCCAGCCGGTACAGCGCGACCGCTGCCTGCCCCGCGCTCGAACGCAGCGAAAAGAACCGGTGCAGGTCATAGCGAATCTCTTCGAGAGACAAATACTTCTTGCCGGTTTCCCACAAATTGGGAAAATGCCCGGCCAGCGCATCCAACGCGCGCGCCTCATCACCCCGGACCAGAACCGCCGCGTTCCGCCCGAAGGCCTTATCGACGATCCGCAGTTCACCCTCGCCCGCCGGCACCGCATCCAACCGGACCTTGGCGGCCGCCGCGCGCCCGGCTTGGGACGACTCCGGCACCACCGATTTCGTCCGCACATCGCGCTCCGCGGCCGCATCGGCAGGCGTCGCCAGCGGCAGCGTGATTCCGGTGGTCTCCATTCCCATCCGCGCCGCCAGATTCGCCATCGCCACGCCTGCTTCGCCCGCCGGTACATAAAGATGTCCGTCGAGAGCCTGCGGAACCGGCATGCGCGGCGTTCCGCGGAATAAGCCGCGCATGGTGTAGATCGAGGCGAGATCCAGACGGCCGCCGCCCGGCGCCGCGCCCGCCTCAGCCTCAGGCGCTTCTCCGCCCTCCGCGTTCTGAGGCGCGCCGAGCTGGATCGGCGGCGCGTCCGGCAGCGGCTTCGGATTGGTCGCACTCCCTCCACTTGAAACAATCTGATGAACCATCGCAAATTGCGCACCGCTCAAAACCGAATCCAGATTCGCCACCGCGCCAGAAAAAAAAGCGCGGTTGATCCCCGCCTTGCCCTTGAGATATGTCACGCCGGTCAACTGCCCCAGCCCGGCGAGAGCGGACAGCCGCGGTCCCGGAACCCGCCAGATGTACGGCGCGCGCGCGGCGAAAGCCTCCGCCGCGGCCAGCAATCCCGCATCGTCGTGCCCGGCGACGATCAGATTGCCGTCCGCCGCGAAAATTCCACCTTCCTGGCTTTCGAGTTCCACAGGCGCCGCGCGGCCGATAAAAATCCTCGGACCACCTCCGCGATCCTCCGCCGCGCGAATTACTACCGGCGGCGTGAACCCGGTGGTCGCGAATCCTACGCGCGCGGCCAGGTCTGCCGCCGCCGCGTTCTGCGCCGCCGTCGGCTGATCGGGAACGACGATCTTGCCCGGAACGAAATCGACGACGCCGTCGCCGTTGGTGTCGGCGACCATCCAGCCCGCCGCGAACGGATCGGCCAGATGACTCGCGCCGCCGGGCTGAAACGCCACCAGCGAAGACAGCAGTACAACAAGTGCGCCGCACCGCAAAACAGACTTCATCATGGCTTGAGACCTCGAACCGGGAAGTGGGCACATTGTATCACACGCCTCACTTCCCGATCTGCCGCAGCAGATCAAGGGCCTTCTGGCGGACCGCCGGATTAGAGCCGTCCGCCGCCATGCGCAGATGCTCTGCGGCTTCCTCGAAGTTCCCACGATCGGCCAGCAGGAGCGCCAGATCCAGATGCGCCTGCGGGAACTTCGGATCGGTTTGAAGGGCGATTCGAAGCTGCTTCTCAGCCTCCCCGGGCCGGTTTTGCCGAGCCAGCGCCACCGCGTAATTGCATCGCGCCGCGACATTGCCCGGCGCGCTCTTCAGCGCCTGCTCGAAATGAAAGATCGCGCCGGAAAGATCGCCTCGGGAGGCGAGCAGCATCGCCAAATTGGCTTGCGCGTCCACCAGATCCGGCTGGATGCGCAGAGCTGTTTCGAGCGCATTTTGCGCCTCCGCGAATTTTCCGGAATCCGCCAGAGCGCCGCCCAGCGCGTTCCACGCATCGGGAAACTCCGGATCGAGCGCCGCCGATTTCCGAAACGCGATAATCGCATCCGCCTTGCGGCCGAGGCTCAAATCCGCATCGCCCAGCGCATACCAGCCGCGCGCGTCATCGGGAGCCAACGCGATCGAGCGGTTCAGCATGGCGAGGGCTCGCGTCTTGGCTCCCGTCGCGAGCAGCGCGCCTGCCAGTCTCCGCGCCGCCCAGGCTGATTTCGGGTCCCGCTCCAGCGCCTGCTCATAGGCCGTCGCCGCCGCCGCGTCATCTCCTTTTGCGCGCAGCGCGTCGCCCAGCTCCACGTAAAACCCGGCCGCCCGCGGATGCTGTTTGGCGATTTCCGCCGCGAGTTGCTCCACCCCCGCCGCGATGTTGCTTCCATCCCGCACCTGGGCCACCGCCAGATACAGCCGATCCTCGCCGCTGCCGGGAAAGGGCTTCGGATAATACGGAGCTACCGGACCGCGATAGCCGTTCTCGGCCCGTTCCGGAACCTCGGCGATTTCCGCGAGCAGATCGCCTGCCGGCTTCATGCGCTGGATGCGATGATCCGTCATGACTGCATGGACCACGTCCACGGTGCGCCGCTTCGGCATGTGGCAGCCCACGCAATCCGGCTCGGCGGTGTGCCGGCGCGCCGCCACCCGCGCCTCGAACGCTCCGTTGTGGCAGCTCCGGCAGACGCCGTTATAGCGCCGCCGGGCCGCCTCGCCCCGCTCCACACGGTGCGGATCGTGGCAGGTGAGGCACGTCAGCGCGCCTTTGCTCTGCAGATAACACTGCGATGCGCGCAAACGCACGGCGGAGCTGTCGATTTCAATACCGTTATCCTTCTCGTTCGCCGCGCCGCGCTCAAAGAACAACGCGAATCGACCGAGCGGCTCGCCCGCGCGATAGGAAAAAGGACCGCGATCGAAGCGGCGGACCTGCGCGGGCAGCCGCCGGCTGGTGGTTTGCAGATGGCACTGCATGCACACCTCCATCTGCCGATCCGCCGGGAGCCGCGCCGGATTGACGATCGCCTTCCGAACTTCCCCCACCGCCGCGCCGCGCTGCGCCAGGCGCGCATGTTCCCCGCCCGGACCATGGCAGCGCTGGCAGTCGATCCCCTCCGGCAGCGGATCGAGATACGCCGGAACGCTGTTTTCCTGCTCATGTCCCGCCGGAATCCGCGGATAGGCGTTGTGGCAGAACATGCACTCATAGGAAATCTTGCGCGGGGCGACAAACTGGCTCGAATCGAAGCCCGGATTCATCCCCCAGGAGCCGCCTTTTTCCGAATACCAGGCCAGGGGAAGCTCGATCAGGCTGCCATCCCGCTCGCGGTGCAGGTAAGTTCGCGCATGATTGCCGGAGCCCATCACGTAATCGATCCGCCACTCCGCGCGATTGATTCTTTCGCCGCCCGGTCCCGATTGCCAGCGGCTCTGATAGAGCTGCCCCCCGCGGGCGCTTATCGAATAGGCCGCGCCGGTCGCAGAATGGTGAAAAGGAAGCCCCCTGGCGAGATTTTCCTGATTCAGCCCGGCCCGCGAAAACGAGCGCGCCATGCCGCTCTGCGCATAGCTTCGGGAATAAGCCGCATGACATCCCTCGCAGATCTTCGAGTCGACGAACGCGGTTCCCGTCTCCTGCCCCGCTCCCGTCCCGCGCGCGATCCAGAACGCCGCCGCCAGCAGGATTCCCCGGCATCGCCGCTCCCGCATCCCCCTTATTTTAAAATCGCGCCCGGATCTGCGCCGCCGCGGCTCGTGACATAATGTAAAGCGTTCCCGGATGCCCCGCTCCGCGCCGCAACGCCCGTTGAAGCCGGTTTCCCCGCTGGCCCGCACCACCCTGACCGCATCCGCCTTCGAACAGCTCATCACTTATGTGGTCGGCGGCGACTGGAAGGCGGGCGACCGCATCCCGCCCGAGCGCGAATTGTGCCGCCAGCTCGGCATCGCCCGCACCTCCCTGCGCGAAGCTCTCAAGGCCATGGAGCTGATCGGCATGCTCGAAAGCCGGGTCGGCGACGGCACCTTCGTTTGCGACCGCGGCGAGTTTCTTTCCCGCCCCCTGCTGTGGGCCTTCACCGGCACCGATCATCACGAGCTGCGCGACGTCATGGAGGCCCGCGAGCTGATCGAACGCGAATTGGCGGCTCTGGCCGCCGAGCGCGGCTCCGGCGCGGAAATCGAAGCCATCGGCGCCGCAGTCGAGCGCATGCGTGATTCGCTGGCCCGCGGCGAATCGATCTTCGACGCCGACTCCCAGTTTCATTTGGCCATCGCCGCGGCCGCCCACAACGGTGTGCTGCGCAACGCCGTCCAGGTGCTGCGCAACCTGATGCGCCAGTGGATCGTGCTGAAGTATCTGATTCCCGACGTCCCCCATAATGTTTTAAGACAGCACGAAGCGATCTTCCGCGCCATCCGCGACCGCGACGCCCAGGGCGCGCGCAACGCCATGGGCAAGCACCTGGAGGACACCGCCTACTTCGTCTCCCAGATCGTCGACCGCGGCGCCGGCCACTCCAAAAACGGCCGCCGCGGAAAAGCGAACTCGCCCCGTCCGCCGGATTCAGGATCTTAAAGGAACCCTGCCGTCCGCGGCGGGCTTTCGCTCAACAGGTAATACATGCCCACCGGCCCTTTTCATCGCGAAATCCCGACAGGATCCGCCGCCGCGCGACGCGCTCCAAGTCCGGCCGCAGCTCCCCGATCACCGCTTCGTCGATGTTGGCGACCACCACGTCGAAGCTGCCCGGGCGCACCGCGTCGGCGCTGCCGATAAAAAACGGGACCACTTTGGCCGCCTCCGGATCGAGATCGCAGGCCACCACCCGCCCGGCGCCGAGCAGCTTGGCCGCCCGCGCGAGAATTCCCGATCCGGTGCCCACGTCGAGCACCGCATCGCCCGGCCGCACGATTCGCTCCATCGCCTCCAGACACAACTGCGTGCACGGATGCCGGCCGGTTCCGCACTGCATCCCCGGATTGATTTCCAGGCGAAAACGCCCCGCGGGCGTGGGATCTTCGCGCCACGGAGCCACCACGAAGAATTTTTCTCCCACCAGCAGCGGCGGCCAGGCGTCGTAGGTCTGCTGGAGGAAATCCGTTTCCTCGCACGCCTGCGGATCACCGAAGCGCGCCGCGCTTTCCCGGTCCTCGAAAAAAGCCTCCAGCCAGCCGTCGTGCTCGATGATGCCCGACGTGCCGGCCTCGTATAAGTCCGCCAGCAGATCGGGCGAAACCTCGATCCGGTACATCAGCCCTGCACGCGTTTCTCTTTCCCGGCCCAGAACTTTTCCTTGAGGATCAGCTTGCGGATCTTGCCGGTTCCGGTCTTGGGCAGCGCCTCGCTTGAAAACTCGACGATCCGCGGCAGCTTGAATCTTCCCAGGCGCTGGCTCAGAAACGCGATCAGCTCCTCGGCGGTCAGCGACATTCCCGGCTTCAGCACCACGATCGCCGCGGGCACCTCGCCCCACTGGTCGCTCGGCGCGGCGACCACGGCGCACTCGAATACCGCCGGATGCGCGAAAATTTCGCGCTCCACCTCCAGCGAGGAGATGTTTTCGCCGCCCGAAATGATGATCTCCTTTTTGCGATCCACGATGTGGATATAGCTCTCCTCGTCCCACACCGCCATGTCCCCGGTATGAAACCACGGACCGGTCATCACCGCCGCCGTGCCCTCCGGGTCCTTGTAGTATCCGTCCATCACGTGATCGCCCATGGCGACCACCTCCCCGATCGACTTCATGTCGCGCGGCACGTCGTTCATCTCCGCATCCACCACGCGCACCGTCACGCCGGGAATCGGCCAGCCGGCCATCGCCTGCCGCCGCAGCCGCTCGGCGTCGTTTTCGTATTTCAAGCCCTTGGACCGCGACGAGGTCAGCACCGGCGAAGTCTCCGTCAGGCCGTATCCGGCGATGCACTCGCAGCCGGGAATCGCCTTCTCCACCCGCTCGGCCAGCTCAGGCGACGAGGCCGCCCCGCCGATCATCACCCGGCGCATGCTCGACAGATCGTATTTGCCGCGGTCAGGACAGTTGATCAGGGCGTTGGCCATGGTCGGAACCAGGCACATGTCCGTCGCTTTGTGCTCCTCGATCAGTTGGAAGACCGTGTTCGGTTCGAAGCGGCGGACCATCACCTGCGTGACTCCGTTCAGCGTGGACGCCTGCGGCCGCCCCCAGCCGTTGGCGTGAAACATCGGGATGGTGTGCAGATCGACCATCGTGTCGATGTCCTTATAAATCGAGCTGACGTCGAGCGCGTGAACATACAGTGTGCGGTGCGAGAGCGTCACCCCCTTGGGCGTTCCCGTGCTTCCGCTGGTGTAGAAAAGCTCGGCGATGGCCGACTCCTCGTAGGAAAAAATATCGGCGCGCTCCGGCCGGCCCGCCGCGATCAGCTCCTCGTAGCACAGATCCGCGCACGGAATCTGCTCGTCGAGCGTCACCCAGCGCTCAACGGCGGCGCAGTTTCGCCGAAGCTTTTCGATCATCGGCGCGAAGTCGTTCTCAAACATCAGCATCTTCGCGCCGGAGTGGTTCAGGATGTTGGTCAGCTCCGTCTCCGACAGCCGCACGTTCAACGGCATCACGATTCCGCGAGCCTGAACCACGCCGTAATAGCCTTCGATCAACTGATGATTGTTGAAGCTGAGATAGGCGACGCGGTCTCCGACGGCGATGCCGAACTTCGGCAGCGCGTTGGCCAGGCGCTCGGCGCGTTGGCCGAATTCGGCGTAAGTGAAGCGGCGATCGCCCGAAATGATGCCGGTTTTCGAGCCAAAAACATCCATCGCGCGGTGCAGGCACCGCAGCGGCGTGAGCGGAATGTACATAAATCAGCGGCGATGTTCCAGAACGGCGGCCATCTCCTGATCGGCTTCGAAGCCCTCCAGATCGCCCAGATTGCGCCGCGCCAACGACCGCGCGCGGTAGACATAGGGGGCCTCCCGCAGCTCCGCGATGGCCTGGTCGTAATCCTCGATGGCCTTCCGGTGCTCGCCTAAATCCTCATACGTCTGGCCTCGCTCAAAGTACGCTTCCACGTTGGGCGCGACCTCGATCGATTTCGTAAACTCCTCCAGGGCCCGCCGCGTGTCGCCGCGCTCGCGATACACAAATCCCCGGGCCGTATAGGCGGCGGCCAGATTGGGATTGATCTCGATGGCGCGGCCGAAGTCGGCCAGCGCCAGGTCGCCTTCGTTCAGATAGCGATGGCAGATGCCGCGCTCCAGATACGCATTGAAGTGCCGCGGCCAGATGGCGATGGCCCGCGAAAATTTGTTGACGGCATCCCGGTAATCTCCCGCCGCCATCCGCTTCATGGCCGCCTGATATTGCTGATCGGCGCGCTGCGGAGCGGAGGCGATATAGGCATACACGCCCCAGCTCAAAACCGCCAGCGCGCACGCCGAAGCGGTGCCATAAAGCAGCCGCTTCTGCCTGGCCGTCAGTTTCTTTTTCGTCCCCGGGCGCGCCACCGGCGGGGGCGGTTTTACCGCATCCCACAGGCGGGAGAGCACGGATCGGGCCATGGCAGGAATCGATTATAGCAGGATGAAAATGAGATCATCCTCACGGCTCCCATCCCCCGCCGAGCGCCGCATAAAGCTGGACCAGCGATAACCGCTCATTCAGCTCCGCCCGGGCCAGATTCAACTGCGCGGCGAAATGGTTGGTCTCGCTGGTCAGCACCTCCAGATAGCTGGCCGCCCCGCCCTTGTAGCGGATCTGCGAGAGCTCCGCCGCGCTTTCCGCCGCCGCGGTCAAGGCCTGCTGCCGCTCCCGGAACTCGCGCAGCTTGGAATAGGAAATCAGGGCGTCGGAGACCTGCCGGAACGCCTGCTGGATGGTCTGCTGGTAGGCCAGCAGCGCCTGCTGCCGCTGCGCCTCCACCAGCTTGAGGTTCGACCGCAGCCGGCCCGCGGTGAAAATCGGCTGATTCAAGGGAACGGAAAAATTCCAGCCCGCGTGTGTAAACAATCCGGAGAGCTGCGGGCTTTCGCCGCCGAAAGCGCCGGTTAGCGGAAGATCCGGAAAAAACGCGGCCCGCGCCACTCCGATCTGCGCGTTGGCGGCGACGAG
>JAJPIT010000018.1 GCA_021324615.1 Terriglobia bacterium
GTCGATCTGGAGGAGAAAACTTTGCAGCCCCTGCCCAATCCCTTCGGGCCAAAAGTGTTACCTATGTCTTAGGAACAATCTGTTACCTATGTGTCCGGTCCGGACAATGAGTTGTTTGGTGGACCTGGAGGGATTCGAACCCTCGACCTCTTCCATGCCATGGAAGCGCGCTCCCAACTGCGCCACAGGCCCGGTTTTCGGATTACGAAAGCTACTATAGCATACACTGGTCTTTATGACGCGTGATCAGGCATGGGAGATCGTTTGCGAATTCGTCAAATCAGAAAGCCTTCGCAGACATATGCTGGCGGTGGAGGCTTGCGTCGCCGCTTACGCCCGGAAATTCGGCGAGGACGAGGAAAAATGGGCCGTGACCGCCCTGCTGCACGACTTCGATTGGGAAATTCATCCGGAAGCTCCCGACCATCCCATGAAGGGCGAGCCGATTCTGGCCGAGCGCGGCGTCAGTGAGGAGATTCGCCGTGCGATTCTTTCGCATGCGCACTACAGCGGCGTGCCGCGCGTTTCTCCGCTCGAAAAAACCCTGTTCGCCTGCGACGAGCTGGCCGGATTTTTGACCGCCTGCTCCTACGTGAAGCCCGGACGCAGCATTCATGAAGTGGATGTGAAAAGCGTCCGTAAAAAACTGAAAGACAAGGCTTTTGCGCGCAATGTAAACCGCGAGGACATCCTCAGCGGCGCCTCGGAAATGAGCGTCGATCTGGACCAGCACATCGAGTTCTGCCTCCGCGCCATGCAGGCCCGCGCCGAGGAGCTGGGGTTGGCGGGAACGGCCGCCGCAGGTCAGTAAAAATCTTCTTCGCTCCGCCGCGCGGCGGTTCGTGCTATTGTGGCAGTTCGAAAATGGAAAGCACCGCCACCTCCGCCGCGCCGCGCAGGAATGCGCGCAACGCCGTCGCCGCCGGATTTTTAGGCTGGACCATCGACGCGTTCGATTTCTTCGTTCTGGTGTTCACCGTATCGGCGATCGCCAAGGATTTTGGCCGCTCCATTCCCGCGGTCGCGCTGACGATTACCGCCAGCCTGGCGACGCGCCCGGTGGGAGCTTTTGTTTTCGGGCTGCTGGCCGATCGTTTCGGACGGCGCGTGGTGCTGATCGCGAATATTCTATTTTATTCGCTGATGGAGATCCTGTCCGGGCTCGCCGGCAGCTACCAGATCTTCTTCATCCTGCGCCTGCTCTACGGCGTTGGGATGGGGGGAAATTGGGGCGTGGGGGCGTCGCTGGCGATGGAGTCGGCGCCGCCGCAGTGGCGCGGCGTGTTATCCGGACTGCTGCAGGAAGGATACGCGGTGGGCAACATTCTGGCGGCGGTCGCCTATTTTCTGGTGTTCCCGCACTGGGGCTGGCGGGCGATGTTCTTCGTGGGAGCCGTGCCGGCGCTGCTCACCATCGTATTATGCCTCTATGTCGAAGAGCCGCAGGCCTGGCATGAGGCGCGCACCGACTGGACCACGTATCGCGCCGCCATCTTCAAAAATTTCCCGCTGTTTTTGTACCTGATCGCGCTGATGACGATGATGAACTTCATCTCCCACGGCACGCAAGACCTTTATCCGACGTTTTTGCAGCGGGCCCGCGGCTTCGACGTAAGCACGACGTCGATCATCAGCATCCTTTCGATGACCGGCGCGCTGGCCGGCGGGCTGGTGTTCGGGCACCTGTCGGACCGCCGCGGCCGGCGCAAGTCGATGGTGACGGCGGCGCTGCTGGGGGTGCTGACAATCCCGCTATGGGTGCTGGCTCCAAACAAGCCGCTGATCGTATCCGGCGCATTCGCGATGCAGTTCATGGTGCAGGGCGCCTGGGGCATTATTCCAGCGCACATCAACGAGCTCTCGCCGGCGCAGCTTCGCGGATTTTTTCCGGGCCTCGCCTATCAGTGCGGGGTTCTGATCGCATCCAGCATCAGCTACGTCGAGGCGCTGCTGGGCGAGCATTTCAGCTACGCCGCCTCCATGGGAGGACTGGCCGCGGCGGTTCTGATCATCGGCGCGATCGTGATCTGGGCGGGCCCGGAGGCCAAGGGAATCTCGTTTGTGCGGGGCGGGAAGTAGGCGCTCCGCCGCTCAGTGGATGTTGGCCGGATCGGCTTCGACGCCCCAATGCTCCCAGACCGGGGCGCCGTTGAGGTCGCGCAGATCGATCACATCGCGGCCGTCGTCGACTTCGCGCGCCAGAAGGATGTCGCTGTTTCCGGATTTTACGCGCGATCCGGTGATCTCCACCTCATCGCCGGGTACGTAGTTGGACTTCAGAAAATCCATGAAATTCTTCGGCGCGAGATAAACCTCGACGGTTCCGGTCTTCGTTTTCACCGCCAGGTGAACGCCTTCGAGCGGCTGTCCCGCGGGAACCACGCGCACGCCGGTGACCGTGCCGGAAATCGCGACCGCCGTCGCGGGATTGTACGCCGGGCCGCTTGCGGCGCGCGCCGGAATCATCGCCAGGGCGAGCGCGGACACGCTGAGCATCACATTTTGAATCTTCATTTTCTTGTCTCCAGTTGTGAAATCTTTCGCGGCTGCCTGCCGCTTCCGACCTGCTTGTCTCGACTGAAAAGATGATTGGCGCCGCGCCCAGGTTACATCGCCGATCGGCACAGAATTTCATGTGCCTTTCCGCAATTTTCTGGTTATCCGGAAGGAACGCCGAATGGACGGGGCTTGCCGGCGCGGGGACGTGGCATCATAGGAGTTGTGTAAGGAGCCCGCATGAGCAGCAGCCTTCCTTCGACAAAAAACGCGCTTCAGGAACTCGCCGCCTACGGCCAGTCGGTGTGGCTCGATTACATCCGCCGCAGTCTCATCACCAGCGGCGAGCTGG
Organism: Terriglobia bacterium; assembly: GCA_021324615.1. GTDB lineage: Bacteria > Acidobacteriota > Terriglobia > Bryobacterales > Bryobacteraceae > Palsa-187. The sequence goes on from JAJPIT010000018.1 coordinate 2,849, forward strand.
CGCGGCTGATCGAGCAGGACGGCCTGGCGGGGATGACGTCGAATCCGGCGATCTTCGAAAAGGCCATCACCGCCAGCACGGACTATTCGGATTCGCTGGCCGCGCTGGAAAACGAAGACCTGGACGCGATGAGCCTGTACGAGCGGCTGGCGATTCCCGATATTCAGAGCGCGGCCGATACGCTTCGCCCGGTGTATGAGCGAACCAATTTCCGCGACGGCTACGTGAGCCTGGAGGTTTCGCCGTTTCTGGCGCACGACACGCGCGCGACCATCGAGGAAGCGCGGCGACTGTGGAAGACAGTGGGGCGCGAAAATCTGATGGTGAAGGTGCCGGCAACGCCGGAAGGCATTCCCGCCATCGAGCAGTTGCTGAGCGAAGGCATCAACGTCAACATCACGCTGCTGTTTTCCCGCCAGGTCTATGAACAAGTCGCGCAAGCCTATCTTTCCGCGCTTGAGCGGCGCCCCGGAAGCCTGCACAAGATGGCGAGCGTCGCCAGCTTTTTCGTGAGCCGCATCGATTCCTATATTGATCCGATCGCCAGGGACAAGAGGAAAACTGCCCCGCCGGAGCAGCGCGCGCTGCTCGAACGCGTCATCGGCAAGGTGGCGATCGCCAACGCCAAGCTCACCTACGAGCGGTACAAGGAGATTTTCCGCGGAGCGCGGTGGAGGCGCTGGCGGCGCGCGGGGCGCGGACACAGCGGCTGCTGTGGGCCAGCACGAGCACGAAAGATCCCTCCTATCGCGACGTTCTGTACGTCGAGGAACTGATCGGCGCCGACACGGTGAATACGCTTCCTCCGGCGACCTTCGACGCCTTCCGCGATCACGGCCGGCCGCGGGCGAGTCTTGAGGAGAATCTCGAGGGAGCCCGCGCGACCATGGAAGCGCTCGAACAAATCGGCATCCGCATGGATCAGGTTACCAGCGACCTGCTGAAGCAGGGCGTAAAGCTGTTCGCCGAGGCGTTCGACAAACTGCTGAACGCGGTGGACCGCCGCTGCAAGGTGAAGATCGGCGGCGAGGTGAATCCGCAAACGCTTTTGCTGCCGCCGGATTTGCGCAAGGGGGTCGAAGAAGCAGCCGAGGATTGGCAGATCGGCGGAAAAGTGCGGCGCTTGTGGGCGCGCGATGCGTCGCTGTGGACGGGATCGGACGAAGCGAGGTGGCTCGGCTGGCTGGGCATCATTGAGGACCAGATCGAGAATAAGGCGCATCTGGAAAATCTCGCCGCGGAAATCAAACAGGCGGGATTCCGGCACGCGCTGCTGCTGGGCATGGGCGGATCGAGCTTGTGCCCGGAGGTTCTCAAAAAGTCATTCGGCAAAATGGACGGATTCCCGGAGCTGTTCGTGCTGGACTCGACGGACCCGGCGCAGATCCGCGCGGTGGAAAGCAAAATCGATGTCGCCGAAACGATTTTTATCGTATCCAGCAAATCCGGCTCCACGCTCGAACCGAATATTTTCAAGCAGTATTTCTTTGAGCGGGTGAAAGAAAAGGTGGGAGCGCGGCAGGCCGGCAGCCGGTTCATCGCCATCACCGATCCGGGCTCGCCGCTGGAGCGGGTGGCAAGTGAGGATCAGTTCCGGCGCGTTCTGCACGGAGTGCCGAGCATCGGCGGAAGATATTCGGCGCTGTCGGACTTCGGCATGGGTCCGGCTTCGATCATGGGCATCGACGCGGCGCAGTTTTTGGACCGCGCCGAAGCGATGGCGGTCGCCTGCTCGCACTGCGTGCCGATCCCAAACAATCCGGGCGTGATGCTGGGCCTGACGCTGGGCGAGCTGGCCCGGCGCGGGCGCGATAAAGTGACGCTGATCGCTTCGCCGGGGATCGCGGACCTGGGCGCGTGGCTCGAACAGTTGCTGGCCGAATCGACCGGGAAGCAGGGTAAGGGATTGATCCCGGTGGATCGGGAACCGATGGGGACTCCGCAATCCTACGGGCAGGATCGCCTGTTCGCCTATCTTCGCCTGCAAACGGCGCCGGATGCGGCGCAGGATCGTTTTCTGGAGCAGATTGCCGCAGCGGGCCAGCCGGTGATCCGCATCGACGTGATCGACAGGATGAACCTGGGGCAGGAATTTTTCCGCTGGGAGATCGCCACCGCCGTGGCGGGATCGATGCTCGGGATCAACGCGTTCAATCAGCCGGATGTGGAGGCGAGCAAGGTCGCCACACGCAAGCTCACCGAAGAGTATGAGCGCAGCGGCTCGCTTCCGGCCGAAGAGCCGTTTTTCAGCGGCAATGGGGTGAGCCTTTTTTCCGACGCGGCGAACCGGAATGCGCTGGGTTCGCGCGCGGATCTGGCCGGATATTTACGCGCGCACCTGGACCGGATCGGGGACGGGGACTATTTTGCGCTGCTCGCCTACATTCAGATGAACGAGGCGCACGAGCAGGCGCTCTCGCGCATGCGCGGGGCGGTCCGCGACCGCAAACGCGCCGCCACCTGCGCCGGTTTCGGCCCGCGCTTCCTTCATTCCACCGGCCAGGCGTACAAGGGCGGACCGAACAGCGGAGTTTTTCTGCAAATCACCGCCAACGACGCCGCCGACCTCCCGGTTCCCGGACAGAAGTATACGTTCGGGGTGGTAAAAGCGGCGCAAGCGCGCGGCGATTTCCAGGTTCTCGCCGAGCGCGGGCGACGCGCGCTGCGGGTTCATCTGGAGGATGTGGAGAGCGGGCTGAAGACGCTGGAATCGGCGATCGGCGAAGCGCTAAAGTAGAGGAATCCCGGAAGCGCGGCGGTGCGGGCTTGGCCTCTTTTGCCAGGCGCGCGGCCGGGCACGGCGGGCGATGAGCATCCAATGACCACCGATTCCAACGACCATCACGGCCGGCCGGGCGATCCGTGTGCGATGGTGATCTTCGGCGCCTCCGGCGATCTCACCAAACGAAAGCTGATCCCGGCGCTGTACAACTTGGCCAAGGATAACCTGCTGGCGAAGGAGTTCGCGGTGATCGGCTTCGCGCGGAACGAGATGAGCACCGAGGAGTTCCGCGCCAAGCTCAGCGCCGACATCCGCGAATTCGCCACCACGGCGGTGGACGAAGATCTGTGGCACTGGTTTTGCGAGAGGATCTACTACGTCAGCGGCGAATTCGGCGACCCTGCCGCGTTTGAGCGCCTGAAGGAGCAGATCGCGGCGGTGGAACGCGGCCACGGAACCAAGGGAAATTGTTTTTACTATCTCGCCACCGCGCCCGGATTCTTCGCGCCCATCGTGCAGCAGTTGGGCGCGGCGGGGCTGGTCGGCGAGGACCGCGGCTGGCGGCGGGTGATCATCGAGAAACCCTTCGGCCGCGATTACGATACGGCGCTGAAGCTCAACCGCGAGATCCGCGAGGTGCTCCAGGAGAAGCAGATTTACCGGATCGATCATTACCTGGGCAAAGAAACCGTGCAGAACATCATGGTCTTCCGCTTCTCCAACGGAATTTTCGAGCCGATCTGGAATCGCCGCTATATCGATCATGTGCAGATCACCGTGGCCGAGACGGTGGGCGTGGAGACGCGCGGCGGCTACTATGAAACCGCCGGCACGCTGCGCGACATGGTGCCGAATCATATTTTCCAGTTGATCTCGCTGACGGCGATGGAGCCGCCGATCTCCTTCGACGCGGACGTGGTGCGCGACGAGCAGGCGAAAATTCTGAAGGCGATCCCGCCCATGACTCCCGAGGAGGTCTTGACGCGCACCGTCCGCGGCCAGTACGGCGAAAGCGTCAACGGCGGGCAGCGCATGGTGGCCTACCGCCAGGAAAGCGACGTATCGCCGGTTTCCCGCACGGAAACCTACGTGGCGATGAAGCTGTTCATCGACAACTGGCGGTGGGCCGACGTTCCCTTCTACGTGCGCACCGGCAAGCGCATGCCCAAACGCACCACCGAAATCTCCATCCAGTTCAAGCGCGCGCCGTTCCTCCTGTTCCGCAAAACTGCGGTGGGCGAATTGACGCCGAACCGGCTGGTGCTGCACCTGCAACCGGACGAAGGAATTTCGTTGAGCTTCGGCGCGAAGATCCCCGGCCCGACGGTCCGCATCGGCGGAGTGCAAATGAACTTTCAATACAAGGATTATTTCGGCAGCACGCCTTCCACCGGCTACGAGCGGCTGCTTTACGACTGCATGCTGGGCGACGCGACGCTGTTCCAGCGGTCGGATATGGTGGAGACGGCCTGGAGCGTGGTGGCTCCGATTCAGGACGTGTGGGAAGCGCTGCCGCCGCGGAAATTTCCGAATTACCCGGCCGGCAGTTGGGGTCCGGAGGAGGCCGATGAGATGCTGGCCCGCGACCACCGGCGGTGGTTCTCCTCGGAATGAGAGGCGGGGAAGCCGCGGGTGCTTGAGCGATGATTCTGGCGGGCGACATTGGCGGAACCAACACGCGGCTGGCGCTGTTTGAGGGGCCGGAGCCGCGGAATATCCAGGTCTTTCACAGTGCGTCCTATCCGACGCTGGCCGCCATCGCGCGCGAATATCTCGCCGCGCAAGGCCAGCGCGTGGAAACGGCTTGTTTCGGTATCGCCGGGCCGGTGCGCAACGGCGCCGTGGAGGCGACCAACCTGCCCTGGAAAATTCACGCCGCGCAGCTCGCCGCCGAACTGGGCCTGGCCCAAGTGCGGCTGCTGAACGATCTGGAAGCGAACGCCTACGGCATCGACGCGCTGCCCGATTCGGATTTCGCCGTTCTGCGCGGCGCCCCCGCCGATCCGCGCGGGAATCGCGGGCTCATCTCGGCCGGAACCGGTTTGGGCGAAGCGGGCCTGATCCCGGTCGACGGCTCATATGTCCCGTTCGCCAGCGAAGGCGGCCACGCCGATTTTGCGCCGCGCAATGCAGTCGAGATTGCCCTGTGGGAATATCTCGCCCGGCGCTTCGGCCACGTGAGTTACGAGCGCGTTCTTTCCGGCCCGGGCTTGGTGAACGTCTACCATTTTTTCCGCGACGCCGGCTACGCCCCGGAGCCTTCCTGGCTGGCGCAGGAGATCGCCGCCGGCGATCCATCGGCGGCGATCGCTCGCAACGCCGATCAAAACGAGCTGTGCCGGATGGCGTTAAATCTCTTCGTGAGCGTCTACGGAGCCGAAGCCGGCAACCTCGCGCTGCGCCTGCTGGCCACCGGTGGAGTGTACCTCGGAGGCGGAATCGCGCCGAAGATTCTGGCCAAGCTGCGCCAGCCAGAGTTTCTTCTCGCCTTTGCCGATAAGGGCCGCGTGGGGCCTCTGCTGGAATCGATTCCGGTGCGCGTGATCCTGAACGATAAGACGGCGCTGATCGGCGCCGGCCGCGTCGCGCTGGGGATCAAGCGGCCGGAAGGTTAAAGCCTTTCCAGTTCCGCGCCCAGGGCCGCCAGAGCCCGCTCCAGGTCCCGGATCACCGGAGCGGCCTGCTCGAGCCGCCCCGCTCGGCCCATGGCTTCCAGCGAGCCTGCCGCCGCTACAGCCGGGCACGCGCCGAAGTTGGAAACCGAACCCTTCAACGAGTGCGCAGTGCGCTCCAGCCGGCGGGCGTCGCCGCGTTCGGCGGCGGAGCGAAGCTCGTCCAGAATCTTGGGATACTCGCCCAGGAACAGCGCCGCAATTTCCTTCAGCAGTTCGACGTCTCCGCCGACGCGGGATAAGGCGACTTCGCGATCGAGAACAGGATCCATTGAGGGCGCGCTCATGCTCTGCTCATCGGCAGGGACATCGAACTCGATAACTTGTCTTATGATAATACGTTGGATTCGGTCTGGGTCCCTGTTGAAGCAACCTGGCTGCTCCACGCCCCGGCTCGCGTTGACGAGCGAACCATTCTCATTTTGACCATGCACGGCTACGGATCGAATCCGGAGGCGATGCTGCGGCTGACGGTGGCCGCCGTGGAGCCGAACTGCGTGGTGGCCAGCCTTCGCGGGCCCAACCAGCACTACCTGGCGGCGACGCCGGCCGGCGACGAGGTCGGCTACAACTGGGGTACGCGGCGGCATGCGGAGCTGAACATCCGGCTGCATCATCGGATCGTGCGCGCCGCGGCGGCGGAGCTGCGGCGCCGCTTTTCGATTCCCGCGCGGCGGACCATGCTGATGGGGTTCTCTCAGCCGGTGGGATTGAATTACCGGCTGATCGGGACGTATCCGGAAGAGGCGGGCGGCGTGGTCGGGATCTGCGGCGGCGTGCCCAAGGACTGGGAAGAGGACAAGTACGCGCAGATCGCCGCCCCGATTCTGCATATTTCGCGGTCCGAGGATGAGTTCTTCCCGGCCGAGGTCGCGCAGGGCTTTCCGGACCGGCTCCACAAGCACGCCTCCGACGTGGAGTTTCACCTGCTGCCGGGCACCCATCGTTTTCCTTCCAAGGCGGCGCCGATTCTGAGGAAATGGATGCGGCGGGTTTTTGGCGAAAGCTGAAGCTCCGGCGCACGGGCGCGGGCAGCCTTCACGTTAGCCGGATCCGCCGTCCGCCGAGCCGCGGCACTCCTGGCACGGGCAGATCTTTCGGAAATGATCGTAGGAATAGATGCCGGTGTTGTGGCCATCCGACCACTCGATGCGGATCGCGTAGCTGCCCACCGGCTCGACCTGCACCATTTTCAGGCGCGGCGTGTACATCGGAAAGGGGCCTGCTGGCGCCGAATAGCTCGATTTGCGCGGCGCGGTGCCGTGCGCGCCGGTGCAGGTGGCGCAGGGGCACGCATCGCGCAGGTAGGCCAAGCTGTATTCGCTGTGATGGCCGTCCTTCCAGTCGATGCGGATGCCTTTGGATTTGGAAATGGCGATGTGTTCGGGTTCCGGGGTCACTTAGGCGTTGACTCTTTCGATGTCCCTGATTCCGGAGATGCGGCGGATGGCGGAAACGACTCGCTCCAGTTGCCTTTTGTCGCGCACCTCGACGGTCATGTCGATCACCGCCGACTCCGGGGCCCCGTCGGGGCGCGCCTCCAGGCTCCGGATGTTGGTCTGCTCGTTGACCAGAACCGTGGTCAGTTGATTCAGCATTCCCGGCTTGTCCGCGGAGTGAATGACCATCTTGACCGGGAAGGAGCCGGCGTCGTTGCGCGCCCATTCGACCTCGATTTTGCGCTCCACCTCATACATCAGATTTTGGACGTTGGCGCAGTTGAGCGAATGCACGGCCACGCCCTTGCCGCGCGTGACATAGCCGACGATGGGCTCTCCCTTGATCGGGTTGCAGCACTTGGCGCGGTAGACCAGCAGATCATCCACGCCCTTGACCTTGATCACCAGGTCCTTGGCGCCGCCGGGCGACACCGGCGGCGCCGGAGCGGGCGCGGCGGAGGGTTCGGCCGGCACCTGCTCCGGCGCCAGCTTCTGCAAGACCTGCCGCGCCGAGAATTTGCCGTAGCCCAGGGCCGCGTGCAGATCCTCCATCTTGGAATAACCGTACTCGGCGGCGACCGCTTCCAGTTGGCTTTTCGGCACCTCGCCCAGCTTCACGCCCAGCCGGCGCGACTCGACCTGAAGATACTTCTGGCCGATTTCGATGGCCTTGGCGCGCTCGGTGGTATTGATGACATGCTTGATCTTATTGCGCGCTTTGGAGGTCTTGACGACGGCGAGCCAGTCCTTGCTCGGCAGATGGCCGGCCTGTGTGAGAATCTCGACCACGTCGCCGTTTCGCAGCGGCGACTTGAGCGGAACGATCCGGCCGTTGACCTTGGCTCCCACACAGTGGTTGCCGACGTCGGAGTGAATGGCGTAGGCGAAATCGATGGGCGTGGCGTCGCGCGGCAGCACGATCACTTTGCCGCGCGGCGTAAAAGTGTAGACCTCTTCCGGATACAGGTCCACTTTAAGGGTGGACATGAACTCGCCCGGATCGCGCATTTCGCGCTGCCATTCGACAAGCTGGCGCAGCCAGGCGATGCGCTGATCGTCGGCGCCGGCTCCACGGCGGCCTTCCTTATATTTCCAGTGCGCCGCGATCCCCTCTTCGGCCACCCGGTGCATCTCCTCGGTGCGGATCTGCACTTCGAAGTGGCGCCCATTGGGTCCCATGACCGAGGTGTGCAGGGACTGATAGAGATTCGGGCGCGGAATGGCGATGAAATCCTTGATCCGGCCGGGAATGGGATGCCATTCGTTATGGATGACGCCCAGGGCCGCATAGCAGTTCTTCACCGAATCGGTGATGATGCGCACTGCCAGAAGGTCGTAAACCTGGTCCAGTGTGATTTTCTGGCGCTTCAGCTTTTGATAGACGGAGTAGGCCCGCTTGACGCGGGTCTCGACCCGGGCGGGGATGCCCTCGCGCGCCAGATGCAGCTCGACGGTGTGCTTGATCTCCGCCAGCAGCGCCTCATTGTCGGCGCGCGCCTCTTCGAACTCCTTGAGCAGCTCCGCCGAGGCCTCCGGCTCCAGGTATTTGAAGGCCAGATCTTCCAGCTCCCCGCGGATCTTCCCCATCCCCAGCCGGTGCGCGATCGGCGCGTAGATATCCAGCGTTTCCTGCGCGATGCGCGCCTGCTTTTCCGGCGGAAGCGAATCCAGCGTGCGCATGTTGTGCAAGCGGTCGGCCAGTTTCACCAGAATGACGCGGATATCCTCGACCATCGCCAAAAGCATCTTACGGACGCTTTCGGCCTGCCGCTCCTCGCGGCTGGCCAGGTCGAGTTTGCTGAGCTTGGTGACGCCGTCGACGCAGCGCGCCACATCGTCGCCGAAATTCCTGCGGATCTCTTCGATGGTGGCCGAAGTGTCCTCGACCACATCGTGCAGCAGCCCGGTTTCCAGGCAGGTCATGTCCATCTGCATCTCGGCGAGCTGGCGCGTGACCAGAATCGGATGGACCATATAGGGCTCACCCGAAACCCGCTTCTGGCCGTCGTGGCGCGTGGCGGCGAACTGAAAAGCGCGTTCCAGCGGCGCCAGATCCTCCTGAGGGCGGAGCTCGCGGAGCCGCGTTTCCAGCTCCGAGAACAGCCGCGCAACCTGCGGGTCGGGCGGCGGAAAACTGCTCTGTGCCGGGAGCATCTACTTTTAGTTTAAAGAAAACAAAACAGGAGCCAAAAGCCGGACGTTCCGGCTCCTGGCTCCTGACTTTCGCTGCCCGCTTACTTGGACGTTTCGGCGGTAATTCCGTTGCCGTGAGCGGCCGCCTCCGCCGCTTTCGCCTTCTTAGTGTCCAGCGCCTTCTGGATCCAGCCGTCGGCGATCTTCACCTGTTCCTTGTACTCGTCCGGAGAATCGAGCAGATCCGCCTTTTCGCGAATCAAAAGGTTCAAATACGACATGGCGTCTTCGTACCGGGGATCGATCTCCAGGGCCTTGTTCAAATAGGCCATGCCTTCGTCGATGATGGGGCCGTACTGCGCCTTCAGCTCTTCCTTGACCTTTTTGTCCTTCAGCGGTCCGGGATCCTCCGGCTTCATGTGCGCATTGGCGCGCGCCAGCATGTCCTGCGGATACCACTTGGCCCAGGCGATCACCCCCAGGCTGTAATACGCTTCCTTGTTCTTCGGATCCACCTCGATCAGCCGCTTATACCATTTGGCCGCTTCATCCAGCTTTTCGAGCTTCTTGTCGGGAGGCAGAGAAGAGGCTTCGTTGTAGCTGAGCGAGGCGAGCGAGGCGATGGCGGTCGGCTCGTTGGGGTTCTTTTCGAGAACCTTGCTGAACTCCTCCCGGGCCTTGTTGGCCATCTCGGTATTTTCCGGCGACTCGGCGCCAGGGATCCACTGCGACATGTACGCCGTCGCCAGATACAGGCGGGCGTTCGGATTATTTTCATCCAGGGCGATGGCCTGCTTGAAGTGGTCCACCGCCTCGGAGTACTTTGCGTTCTTGAACGCCAGCACGCCCTGATTCAACTGGTCCCGCGATTTCAGCTTGTCGCACCCGGTAAGAGCGAGAATCCCGAAGATCGAAGCGGCTATGGTGAGTTTCCCTGTTCGCATCGGCGTTCCTCTACTGTCCCTGTTCAATCTTCGGCGTCATCAGCCCGATCTTGTCGATGCCCGCGCCCTTGGCGATATCGATCGCCTGCGCCACGGGCTCGAATGGCAGCTCCGGGTCGCCCTTGACGAAAACCACGCGCTCGGCGCGGGTCTTAAAAACCTCTTCCAGGCGGGACTGGAGCTTGTCCCAGGTGATGGGGTCCTGGTTCAACTTGAGGCTCTTGTCCTTGTCGATCACGATCACCACCGTACGGTCCTGGTCGGGCGGCGGCGGCGGCTGATTGGGCGGCGGCGGCTGCGGCGCCAGCACGTCCAGACCCATGGGGGTCAGCGGGGGGATGACCATGAAAATGATCAGCAGCACCAGCAGCACGTCAATGAGGGGCGTGACGTTGATGTCACTCTTGGAACCTTTGCCTCCTCCAACAGCGAATGCCATAAAAAAGTCTCCTTAAAAAATCGTCCCTGGTTCCTTTACCGCGGCGTGCCGGCGGTGGCGGCGGTTCCGGCGGGCTTGGCCGGCTGGTTGTCCTGCTGCCGCTGCTCGGTGAGAAGGCCGATCTGATCGACGCCGGCGGCGCGAAGATTATCCACCACGTCTTCCACCGCTTGGTACTTGGCCCGCGCATCCGCTTTGATATACACCGTCTTGTCCAGCTTGTTGGTTTGCAGATCGCGCACCTTGCCAGCCAGATCCTCAATATGGATCTGGTTATTGCCGGGGCTGAGGAAGAACTGGCCGTTGCGCGTCACCGCCACCAGGATCGCGTCTTCCTTGTCGGCGGCCTGCATGGCGATGGCGTTGTGCGTAACCACCTTTTCCACCGTCTGCCCTTTGTTCAACATGGGCGTGATGACCATGAAAATGATCAGCAGCACCAGCATCACGTCGACCATCGGAGTGACGTTGATGTCGTTGACCACCGGCGGGGATTTCTTCTTCTCCATAACTTGCTCCTTGGTTTCGGCGGCGGCGCCCCGCCGGACCGGTCCGGGACGCCGCTCGCCTATTTCAACTCGCTTCGGAAAACCGCTCTACTTGCCCACGCCCTTCGCCGACCGCTTCAGGAAGTAGTCGATCAGCTCCGAGCTGGAGTTGCCCATCTCGACGTCGAAGGCTTCCACGCGGTTGGTGAAATAGTTGAACACCATAACGGCCGGGATCGCCACGAACAGACCGATGGCGGTGGTCACCAGCGCTTCCGAAATACCGCCGGCGACGGCGCCCAGACCGGTCGACTTTTCGGTCGAAATGCCCTGGAACGCGTGAATGATGCCCAGCACCGTGCCGAACAGGCCGACGAACGGCGCCGTCGAGCCGATGGTGGCCAGGCTCGAGATGCCGCGCTTCAGCTCGGCGTGAACGATCGCCTCGGCGCGTTCCAGAGCGCGCTTGGAGGCCTCGATCTCCTCACCCGAAATCTCCGAGCTCATCTGATGGGCGCGGAACTCCTGCAAACCGGCGACAACCACCTTGGCCAGATGGCTCTTCGAATAACGGTCGGCAATCTTGATCGCTTCGTCCAGCTTGCCCTCCCGCAGCGCGCCGGCCACCGCCGGGGCGAACTGCCGGGACTGCTTGTAGGCGGCGCTGTAAGCCAGCGCGCGGTCGATCATCACGCCGATCGACCACGCCGACATCACGAACAGAACAATGACGACCAGGCGCGCGGCCCAACCCATGTTCCCCCACATCGTGCGCGGATCGAATCCGACGCCCGATGTCGCCGATTCCTGAAAGAGCATGAACGCCCAAATCTGCAACTATAAAAGCATAGTGTGTCTCCTGCGAGTTGAAATTGAAAAGCGCCCGGATCGAGCCGGACGCCTCGTCTTACTGGCTCAGAGTGAAATTCACCTCAATCTGAGTGATCACTTCCACCGGCTCCCCGTTAAGCAGAGTCGGCTTGTAAAGCCATTGCTTCACCGCGGCCGTCGCGGCCGGAACCAACAGCGGGTGACCGCTGATTAACTGAAGATTCTGAATCGTGCCGTCCTTGCCGATGATCGCGGTAAACCGCACCGTGCCGGAGATGCGCGCCTGCTTGGCCAGCGGCGGATACGCCGGCACCACGCGCTTGATCAGGTTGGCGGCCTGCACGTTGCCGCCCACGCGGATGCGCTGCGGCGTGGTGGGCTTCACTTCCTTCACCGCCGGAGGCGGCGGGGGCGCCGCCGAAACGTTGCCAATAATGCCTCCCAGCACGCCGCTGCCGGCTCCCGGCACGCCGCCCGGCACACCGCCGATCACCGTTCCAGCGCTGGAAGGCGGGGGAAGCTCGTCTTCCTTGATCATCGCCACGTCTTTAGGAATTTCCTTGGGAGCGATCAGCCGGCCCGCGTCAAACTGCCGTGGCGCAACGTGCACCACCTTGGGAGCAACCGGCGGCGGGGGCGGAGGCGGGGGCGGAGGCGGCGGAGGAGCCGTCAGAAACGAGGTGAGCGTCGTCTTCGGCAGCACTTCCGTATAAATCAACGGAATCAAGATAAAAACGCCGATCACCAGCACCTGAATAATCGTCGAAATGATCACCGACGCGCTCTTTCGCGTCCGGTTCCCCGGCTGTACGAAGGATTGTTCGAACATCTTCCCGCTTCTCCCTTTGGCTATCCTTTGCTCAATTCCTGTCCAAACATCACGAAAGAAAAATCACCGCGCGGCGGGCTTCCTCGCCGCCATTTCCCGGGCCGGCGCAGCCGGAGCCGCGCGCAATCCCGAACCCGCCTTCCTGCGCTCGATCAGGTTCTGCCACAGCAGCAGTATCGGACTCGCGATAAACACCGAAGAGTAGGTGCCGAAAATAATTCCCATGACCAGCGCGAAGGAAAATCCGTTCAACACCTGGCCGCCGAAAATAAACAGGCTGAGCGCGGTCAGCAGCGTCAGGCCGCTGGTCAAAACCGTCCGCGAAAGCGTCTGGTTCACGCTGATGTTGATCACGTTCTCCAGCTTTTCCCGCCGCAACAGCTTCAGATTCTCGCGGATCCGGTCGAAAACCACGATCGTGTCGTTCATCGAGTAACCGACCAGAGTGAGCAGCGCCGCCACCACGGTCAGCGTGATTTCCTTGTTGAAAATCGAGAACAGGCCGATGGTGATGATGGTGTCGTGGAAGCAGGCAATCACCGCCGCCGCTCCATAGATCCACTCAAACCGGAAGGCAATGTATACCAGCATGCCGCCCAGCGCGTACAGCGTCGCCAGCACCGCCTGCCGCCTTAATTCGGCGCCCACCTTGGGGCCGACCATCTCCGCCGAAAGAATCGTGAACGGCCCCAGCGAACACTCCTTGCGGATCGCCTCGAGAATCTGCGGCGTGACTCCCTGAACCTGCGAAAGCTCGTCGAGCGAGTTCAGGATGCCGCCCTTGGAGGCGCGGAACTGCTCGATGCGCCGGCTCAAATCCTGCAAATCCTGTTCGGAAAGCGCCACGCCGGCCGTCAGCAGCGGCTCGCGCAGCCGGTTGGCGAGCTGTTCGGCCGAAGAATTATTCAAATCCAGCTTTCCTCCGCCCGCCCCGAACGTCGAAAGAAGTGTGTCCTCGATGGTCTGCCGGCGCTGGTTCAGCTCCTTTTCATCGGCGATCTGCGTGCCCACGATGACCTGCTGGGTGCCGGTGATCTGCTGCACCGAGATCTCGCCGCGGATCTTGTCGCTCAACGCCTTGCGGATCTGGTCCACCGGAGGCTCATGGTTGAAACGCAACCAGATGTTGGCGCCGCCCGTAAAATCAATGCCATAACGCGGGCCGTGGTGCACGGCCAGGCTGACCATGCCGGCCGCCGTAACCACCAGCGAAAGAATGATGAACGGCCACTTCTTGCCTAGGAAATCGAAGTTGGTGTTTTTAAATAATTCCATGGAGCCTTATGGCCGGCTTAGTGCTATTGACACCGGCCCGTCGTCTAAAGTTCCCGCCCGCAAGCTGCGCCGGCCCAGGCGCCGCAACGCGGCTTCTTAACATATCAGAAAACCCGGGCCGGTTCAAACCGCCTAAATGCTGAGCGTCACCGCCTTTTTCTGCATTCCCAGCTCCCAGTCGAAGATCGTCCGGGAGACGAACACCGCCGTGAACACATTGGCGATCAGGCCGATCACCAGGGTCACTGCGAACCCCTGCACCGGTCCGGTCCCGAACAAGAACAGGATGGCGCAGGAAACCACCGTGGTCACGTGCGTATCGATAATGGTTAAAAAAGCCTTCTTAAAGCCCGCGTCCACGGCGGCGACCACGGCTTTTCCGGCGCGCAGCTCCTCGCGGATGCGCTCGAAAATCAGCACGTTGGAATCGACCGCCATGCCGATGGTCAGAATGACGCCGGCAATGCCGGGCAGCGTGAGCGTGGCGCCGAAATAGCTCAGCGCCGCGATCAGAATAATCGCGTTCAGAATCAGCGCCAGCGTGGCGTTAATCCCGCTCCGCTTGTAATAGACCAGCATCACCGCGATCACCGCGATCACCCCGGCCACACCCGCCGCCATTCCTTCCTTAATCGAATCCGAGCCGAGCGAAGGGCCGACGGTCCATTCCTGCAAAACCTCGACGCCAGCCGGCAGCGATCCGGCCCGCAGATTCAAAGCCAGATCGGCCGCTTCCTCGTGGCTGGACAGGCCCTCGATCACGCCGTTATCGGCGATCTTGCCCTTGATGGACGGCGCGCTCATGACAAAATTGTCGAGCACGATGGCCAGTTGCTTGCCGATGTGGCTGCCGGTGAACTGCTCAAAGCGCCGCGAGGCGTCGCCCTGCGCCACCACGAACGCGGTTTCCCATCCGCCCATCTGGCCCCGCTGCGGGCGCGCGTCGCGCAGATCCCGCCCGGTGATCACCGGCGTGCGCGACACAATATAAAACTCGCTGGGGACGCCGCCGCGCGGCTGCGTGGGAACGATCTTTTCATCGAGCGGCAGGATCCCCCCGGTGGAGGCGCGCGCCTCCTCGCGCGAGGAAAACGGCCCCGCCTTTACTTCGTCCAGTTCCAGCACGGCCTGCGTCTTCAACAGCTGCTTGACGTGCGCGGGATCGTCGACGCCGGGAAGCTGCACCATGATCTCGGCCTCGTTGGCCGATCCGCCGCGCTTCTGCACGCTGGTCTCGGAAAGGCCCAGAGCGTTGATCTTTTTGTCGATGGTCTGGATGCTCTGGGTGAGCGTATCGTCCTTCAGCTTCAGCGCCGCGGTGGGCTGCATGGTCATGCGGTAGTCGGTCGAATTGACCGGCGTGAGAATCCATTCGTTGGAAAAATTCTCCTGCACGATCTGCCGGAAAGTGCCCGCCTGGGTGGACGGCACGCCTTTAATATCAATCTGGATCTTGTCGGCGTCGGCGATCGACTGCGGGTCGTTGCGGCCCATATCGGCGAAGGGAACACCGGCCTTCTGTAACGCTTCCTTCAGGCGCAGGATCACCTGGTCGGCTTGCGCCTTGAACGCATCCTGAAGCTGTACCTGGAGCGTGAGCTGGCTGCCGCCCTTCAGATCAAGGCCCAGCCGGATATTTTTGTTCCAGTTGTCGATCAGCTCCTGCTTGGAGGTGGGCAGCCCGATGATGCCGTACACGCAGATCAGGATCACCCCGACAATCACCAGGGCCCGCACTTTCACGTTGCTTGTCATTTACTTCTTTTCCTCTGTTTTTTCCGGGCTGAGCAAGCTCGCCACGGCGCTGCGCGCCACTTGCAGCTTGACGTTGTCCGGCTTGACCCGCAGCACCAGCATATCGCCGGTGATACTGATGATGGTGCCGACGATCCCGCCGGTGGTCAGCACCTCGTTGCCGCTTTGCAGATTCGCCAGCATCCGCGACTGCTGTTTCTTCTGGCGCTGCATGGGCAAAAACACCAGAAAGTAGAAGATCGCCACGATGAACAGCAGCGGCAGAAAACTCAGCAGCGGATTGGAGGCCGGAGCCGCGGGCGCTGCTTGCTGGAGAAAAATCGCGAACATTTAGGGATTACTTTTATTCTAGCTGGCGTCCCGCGCCGGGACAGATACAGCTTTCAACAACCCGGGGAATTGTCCAAGAATAATAGCCTGCCTGATCTGCCGCATGATGTCAAGATATCTCCGGAGATTGTGCAGAGTGGCCAGCGTGGAAAAGGTCATCTCGCCGGCCAGGAACAGGTGCCGCAAATACGCGCGCGAAAAGTTCCGGCAGCTATAGCAGGAACAGGACGGATCGAGCGGTTCCCCGTCCTCCTTATACCGCGCCTGTTTAATGATGACCCGGCCCTGGCTGGTGAACAGGTATCCGTTGCGGGCGTTGCGCGAGGGCAGCACGCAATCCATCATGTCGATGCCGCAAGCCACATATTGCGCAAGCTCCTCCGGCATCCCCACGCCCATCACGTAGCGCGGCTTTTCCCTGGGCAGCTCCGAGGCGCTGATCCCGGCCATTTCCAGGCTCAGCGCCCGCGGCTCGCCCACCGATAATCCGCCGATGGCGTAACCGGGGGCATCCAGCGCCCGCAGGCGCGCGGCGCAGTCGCGCCGCAAGTCGGCGAACATCGAGCCTTGCACGATCGGAAAACAGGCATCTCCGCCGCCGGTGTTGTTCAAATAATGCGCGTAGCCGGCGCGCGCCCAGCGCAGGGTCCTCTCCATCGACGCCCGAGCCGCTTCATGGCTCGCCGGATAGGGCAGGCACTCGTCGAGCACCATCAGGATGTCGCTTCCCAGCGCCAACTGCGCCTCAATGACCGATTCGGGCGTGAACAGATGAGCGTCGCCGTTCAAATGCGACCGGAACAGCACGCCCTCTTCGCTGATCTTGCGCAGCCCGTTCAGACTGAACACCTGGAATCCGCCGGAATCGGTCAGGATCGCGCGCGGCCAGTTCATGAAGCGGTGCAGTCCGCCGAGCTTGCGCACCGTCTCCGGGCCCGGCCGCAGGAAAAGATGATACGTATTGGCGAGAATGATCTTCGCGTCCAGGTCTTCTAAAAGCTGGCGCGGAAGAATTCCCTTGACCGCCGCCTGCGTGCCCACCGGCATGAAAACCGGCGTTTCGATCGCGCCGTGCGCGGTGTGCAGCAGGCCCGCGCGCGCGCCGGTGACCGGACAGGTGGCCTGAATCTCGAATCGCAGCAATCTCCATTGTAGGCCGCTGAGAACCGCGGCAAAATTACAGGTGTTGAAAATAAAGGACGACGAATCCTACACCCGTGGCTTCCCGGCATCCCAGCCTGCCGCTCCTTAGTAAACTGGGGAAACGATGAAACACCTCAACCGACTGTTCGCCGCGCTGCTCGCCGCATCCGCCATCGCGCCGGCCCAAACTCCCCGCCCGCAGCTTGAAACCGGACTGAACACCATTCAGGCGGCGAATCTTCGCGCCGACCTTACCTTTCTCGCCTCCGACGCCCTCGAAGGACGCCTGTCGCTGGAGCGCGGTTCGGAGGTCGCCATTCAGTGGATCGCGGACGAGTTCGCCAAATCCGGCCTGAAACCGGCCGCCGGCGATTCGTTCTTGCAGCCGGTTCCGCTGGTCGAATACAAAATGGATCGCGGCGCATCGCTGCTGAAAATTCGCGCCCGCGGCAATGAACAGACTTTCCACGCCCCGGACGCGACCGGGAATTATCCCAACGACGGCGTATATAAAGGACAGGTGGTTTTTGCCGGCTTCGGCATCACCGCGCCCGAGCTTCACTACGACGACTACGCCGGCCTGGACGCGCGCGGAAAGGTCGTGCTGGTGTTCAATCATGAGCCGCAGGAGGACGACGAAAACTCGATCTTCAACGGCAAGGGCAACACGCGGTACGCCAACGCGCGCGCCAAGATGATGATCGCGCAGCGCCATGGAGCCGTCGCGCTGCTGATCGCGCCCGATCCCAATCATAAGCCGGGCCACCAGCGCGGCGGGCTGGACGCGGCGCGCAATCCTCTGCGCACGCCACCGCCGGCGCAGGCCATCGACGGCGAGGATTCGATCCCGGTGTTCAACGTCAGCGCGGCGGTGGCCAAGGAACTGCTGGCCGCCACGGGCAAAACCCCCAGCCAGCTTCAATCGGCCATCGACGGCACGTTAAAACCCGCGTCAACCGCGCTCGGCGACGCGGAAGCCGAGCTGCATGTGGTGACCGCCTCACGCAGGCGCGCCCTGTCCTACAACGTCGCCGGGCTGGTGGAGGGCAGCGATCCGGCGCTGCGCGGGGAAACCATCCTGTTTAGCGGCCATTACGATCACGACGGCGTGCGCATCGACGGCGCGATCTATCACGGCGCCGACGACAACGGCTCCGGCACGGTGGGCATTGTGGCGCTGGCCAACGCGTTCGCGAAAAATCCGGTGAAGCCGAAGCGGTCGCTGCTGTTCATCGTGTTCGCGGCCGAGGAACGCGGCCTGCTCGGGTCTTATTACTACGCGGCGCATCCGCTGCGCCCGCTTGCCACCACGCGGGCTCAGATCAACTTCGACATGATCGGCCGCAATGAACAGGACAGCGCGCAAACGCACGGCCTGATCGACATTGCCCCGGACACCTCTAACGAGCTGAACATCGTGGGCACCAAATACAGCCCGGATTACCGCCGCACCGTCGAGCGCGAGAACGAGTTCGTCGGCCTGCGTCTCAACTACAAATGGGATGACGACACCGTGCTGAACGTCCTGTTCCGCAGCGATCAGTACCCGCTGCTGCTGCACGATATCCCGGCGATGTGGTGGTTCACCGGCTTCCATCCCGATTATCACCAGATCACCGATACCGCCGATAAAATCAACTACGCCAAAATGGAAAAAATCCTGAAACTGGCCTATCTGGCCGGCTTCGATTTCGCCGATTCGGCGCATCCGCCCAAGTTTTTTCCGGCGGGCGCCCCCCGCTAGCGGCAAGGTCGAGCTCCGCCGCGGGGAGGCCTGCGCGCGTCTTCCCTCCCCCCGCCACAATGGGATAATCGTGCCCATGAAGCGATTTTTCCCGATTCTGGCGGGCTGTGCGCTGGCCCTGGGACAATCCGTCGATTTCGAAAAAATCCGCGCGGAAGCGGCCGCGCATTCGCAGGTCGAGCCGGTGTTCGATATGCTAACGATCACTATCGGACCTCGGCTCACCGCCTCGCCGGCGCACAAACGCGCGGCCGAGTACGCGCGCGATCGCCTGGCAAGTTACGGACTGAGCAACGCGCGCCTGGAGCCGTTCCACTTCGGCCGGGGATGGACGATGGAAAAGCTGACGCTGGAAATGATCGAGCCGCGATATCTGCCGCTCATCGGATATCCCGACGCCTGGACGCCTTCGACCGCCGGGGAAATCGTGGGCGAGCCGGTGACGACGGACACCAAGAGCGCCATCCTGCTGGCCGATCCGGTGATGACCAACTTCGTGCGCAAGGACCGGCCGCAGCCGAGCGATCCCGATTATGTGCCGATGTCGGCGGCCTACGCGACCAGCGTCGGAGGACGCCGCGCCGCGCCACCGCCGCGAAAGATCACCGAAGCCGCCGTGGTTCTCAAGCCGAGCCGCGGCGAGGATGGCACCGTGTTCGTCCAGGGGCGCGATGCCGGCCCGGGAGCGATTCCCACGGTTACGCTCAGCGCCGAGCATTACAACATGATTCGCCGGATGGTGGACCGGAAGATCCCGGTGAAGCTGCGCGTAAACGTGCAGACGAAATTTTATGATGCGGAAAACGGCAACGCCTATAATGTGCTGGCCGAACTGCCGGGGTCCGACGCGGCGGTGCGCGATGAGGTGGTGATGATCGGCGGGCATCTGGATTCGTGGCACACCGGCGTCGGGGCCACCGATAACGCCGATGGGGCGACGGCGGTGATCGAGGCGATGCGTATCTTGAAGGCGGTCGGCGCCCGGCCACGCCGAACGATTCGCGTGGCGTTATGGGGCGGCGAGGAGCAGGGGCTGCTCGGATCTAAGGCCTGGGTCGCGGCTCATTTAAAGGGAGAAGAGCGCGAAAAATTCGACGTTTACTTTAATATTGATAACGGAACCGGCCCGATCTATGGGTGGTATTTGCAGAACATGGAATCGGTGCGGGATCTTTTCGATCAGTGGCTGCGGCCGGTGAAGGAGTTTGGAGCGCGCCGCAATGTGATCGAACCGGTGGGGTCCACCGACCATTTGAGTTTCATCGACGCAGGCGTGCCGGGATTCAATCCGATTCAGGATTACGTGAATTACGACGTGCGGACGCACCATACCAACATGGATACGGTGGAGCGGGTGAATATCGCCGATATCCGGCAGGCGGCGGCGGCGATGGCGTGGTTCGCCTATAACGCCGCCAACGCGGAGACGAAGATCCCGCGCCCGCCGGCGAAGTAGCGGCCTGCGGGAAGCCGCGCAGCCGGTATCATGTAAGAACGATGCCGATAACAGGCGCCGCGGCCGCCGGAGTTGTTGCCGCGGCGGGCTCGCTGATCTATGCGGTTCGCGGCAGATCGTCGTCGCTGCTGGCTCCTTCGGTTTATCGCGGGGACCGGCGGCGGCCGGCGCTGGCGCTCACCTTCGACGACGGCCCCAGCGAAGCGACGCCGGCGCTGCTGGAAATTTTAGCCGGGCAAAACGTTCCGGCCACGTTTTTTATGTGCGGCGAAAATGTCCGGCGCTGCCCGGCAGTCGCGCGCCAGGTGGCGGCGGCCGGCCATGAGATCGGCAATCACACCGATACGCACCCCCGGCTCTATTTCCGCTCCTCCGGATTGATCTATGCCGAGGTGGCGCGCGCGCAGGAGACCATCGCGCAGGTGACCGGCGTCACGCCGCGATTCTTCCGGGCGCCCTACGGTGCGCGCTGGTTCGGCTTGCGCGCCGCGCAGCGCCGCCTGGGACTTTTCGGCGTGATGTGGACCGTCATTGGGTGCGATTGGAAGTGGCCGGCGCCGCGCATTTCGCGCCGGCTGCTGGCGGGGGCCTGTAACGGGGCGATTTTCTGCCTGCACGACGGCCGCGGAACCCAGCGCTCGCCCGATATCCGGGCCACCTTGCAAGCGGTAGAAACGATCCTGCCGGAGCTCAAAAACCGCGGATTTCAGTTCGAGACGGTGAGCCAGATTCTATGTCCGACGAACTAACCTGTCCCGCGAGCGGGATCGCCGGGCGTGTGGCGCGCGTGATCGCCAAAACGCAGCATATTCCTGTTGAATCGATCACCATTGACAGCACCTTCGAGCAGTTGAAGATCGATTCGCTCGACGGCATCAATCTTCTGTTCGCCATCGAAGGCGAGTTCGATATCGATATTCCGGACGAGGCTGCGCGCCAGATCCGCTCGGTTCGGGAGATGGTGGAGGGGATTGAAAAGCTGCTTGCGGCGAAAACATGATGCGTCGCGTCGCGGTGACGGGAATCGGCGTGATCTCTGCGCTGGGCCGCTCGCGCGCCGGGTTCTGGGAGGCGCTGAAAGGCGGGCGCTGCGGGATCGGTCCGATGACGCTGGTGCCGGCCGGATCGGTGCGCTTTGAAAACGGCGCGGAAGTACCGGATTATCGCGCCGCGGATTATTTCGACGAAAAAGAGGCGGCGATGCTGGACCGCTTCGCGCAGTTCGCGCTGATTGCGGCGCGCGAGGCGGTCGCCGATTCGGGAATCGTCTTCGATGGCGCGCTTGGTGAAGTATCGGCGGTGGTAACCGGATCGTGCCTCGGCGGAAAATCCACCGAGGATGAAGGCTTTCGCGGGCTTTATGAATGGAAAAACACGCGATTTCCGCCGCTGACCATTCCCAAGGCGATGGCCAACGCGGGCGCCAGCCGGATCTCGCTGGAATATGGAATCACCGGGCCGGTGTACACCATCTCGACGGCGTGCTCCTCGGCCAATCACGCAATCGGGCAGGCGTTCTGGATGGTGCGCAGCGGCATGGTCGAAGCGGCCATCGCCGGAGGCAGCGAAGCGCCGTTCTCGCTCGGCCTGCTGAAGGCCTGGGAGGCGATGCGCGTGGTTTCGCCCGATACCTGCCGCCCGTTTTCCAGAGACCGGCGCGGAATGATCTTAGGCGAAGGCGCCGCGATGCTGGTGCTGGAGCATTGGGAGCGCGCCCGGGCTCGCGGCGCGCAGGTGTATGGGGAGATCGCCGGATTCGGCATGTCGTCGGATGCGTTTCATTTGACCCAGCCCTCGGCGGCGGGCGCGGCGCGGGCCATGCGCGCCGCTCTGCGCGATGCGTGCATCGACGGGCGCGCCATCGGCTACGTGAACGCGCACGGGACCGGAACGCCGGCCAACGATCCGGCGGAGGTGGAGGCGATTCGCGCGGTCTGCGGCGATCGCGTCCTGGTCAGCTCGACCAAATCGATGCACGGCCACGCGCTGGGGGCGGCGGGAGCGATCGAAGCCGCGGCCACCCTGCTGGCCCTCAAAGAGGGAGTCCTTCCGCCCACTGCGAATTTCACCGAAGCCGATCCGGCCTGCGATCTGGACGTGGTGCCGAACGCCGCTCGAACCGTGGCCGTGGAATGGGCGTTATCGAATTCGTTCGCCTTTGGGGGACTGAACGCGGTGCTCGTGTTCCGGCGCTGCCAGCAGAGGGAGCCGAGGTGACGCCGTTTCTCGGTTAAAAATAGTCGAAAGCTTTGCCGCCCGGCGGGATCTACGGCGATAATCAGGGGATAACCCTGTGACGGCGGAATTCGCATCCCGCGGCAGTTCAATCGAAGCCGTTCGCGCGCTGGAGGTTCTGGAAAATGCCGGCGACGCGGCGGCGCTGCTCGATCCGCAATGGCGCTTCCTGTATGTGAATCGCGCTTTGGAGGAGATGTTCCGGCGCCCGCGCGCCGAACTGCTGGGCCGCGGGTTCTGGGAAGTTCTGCCCGGCGCCGGAAACATCCCGGATAAAGAAAGGCTGACGGGTTCGCTGCGCGAACACGCCGTACATTTTGAAAGCTGCTCTGCGGAGGGCGACCTGTGGATTGAAGTGAGCGCGTATCCGGCGCCGGAGGGGGTCGCGGTGCTGGTGCGCGACATCGGCTCGCGGAAGAAAGCAGAGCGGGACCTTGCGCTCGACAACGCGCGGCTATTGGAGCAAAGCGAATGGGCGCAGCGCGAACTCCAGCGGTCCAACGAGGATCTGCGGCGCGCCAACCAGGATCTGGAAGCGTTCGCCTATTCGGCCAGCCACGACTTGCAGGAACCGCTGCGAAACGTCTCCCTGAGCGCGCAGTTGCTCCAGCGCGCCTTGCACGGCGTGGCGGTTCCCGAGGAGGCGGAGAAGTTTCTGGCCGGGATTCTGAGCGGCGCCCAGCGGATGGAACGCCTGGTGCGCGATCTGCTCGCCTACGCCCGCGCGGCGCGGCCCATGGGACCGCCGCGCGCCGAAGTCGACGCCCATGGAGTGCTGGCCGGAGTGCTGATCAGTCTCAAGAGCCGCATCGAGCAGAGCCGCGCCTGCGTCACCTCGGATCCGTTGCCGCGCCTGGCCATCCACCACGTCCACCTGGCGCAACTGTTGCAAAACCTGCTCAGCAACGCGCTGAAGTATCGAAGCGCCGACCCCCCGCGCGTGCACATCGCCGCGCGGCGGGAGCCCGGATGGTGGGTATTTTCGGTGGCCGATAACGGAATCGGCATCGATTTACGGTACCGCGAGCAGATCTTCGGATTGTTCAAGCGCCTGCACGCGCGCGAGCAATATCCGGGCAGCGGCCTCGGCCTGGCCGTCTGCCAGCGCATTGTGGAGCAATACGGCGGACGAATCTGGCTGGAACGAAGCGCCCCGCAGGAGGGAAGCGTCTTTTGTTTTTCGCTGCCGGAGCGCTGAGGGCCGGCCGTGTGCGGGCGCCGCGGAGTCGGCGCGCCGCCGCCCGCTGTATACTGGGTGCAGATTGGTGAGACTATGCGTTCCTTTCTCACACCCGGTCTGGCAGTTTTGGTTTTCACCGCGGCGCTTCCCGCGGCCCGGGCGCAGGAAGATACGGTCAACATCACTCCCCGGCACGGGCCGGAAAAAGCGCCTGAGACGCGGCCGGAGCGCGGCGCCAATATCCGCGTCGATTCGACGCTGGTGCTGATCCCGGTTGCCGTGACGGATCCCATGAGCCGCTTCGTCACCGGCCTCGATAAGGAAAATTTCAAAATTTACGAGGATAAGGTCGAGCAGGAGATCGCGCAGTTTTCAAGCGAAGACGCTCCGATGTCGGTGGGCATTGTGTTCGACACCAGCGGGAGCATGGGCGCGAAGCTGCAAAAATCGCGCGAGGCGGTGGCGCAGTTTATGAAAACCGCCAACCCCGAGGACGAGTTTTTCCTCGTCCAGTTCAACGACCGCCCGGAGCTGGTGGTGCCCTTCACCTCCGATACCGAGGAGATCCAGAACCGGCTGACCTTCGTGCAGTCCAAAGGACGCACCGCGCTGCTGGACGGCGTCTACATGGCGATGAATCAGATGAAGAAGGCGCGCAATCCGCGGAAGGCGATTCTGATCATCTCCGACGGCGGCGATAATTCCAGCCGCTATACTGAAAATGAAGTGAAGAACGCGGTGCGGGAAGCCGACGTCCAGATCTACGCGATCGGGATCTTCGAGCCGCTGGCATCGCGCGGGCGAACTCCGGAGGAACTCTCCGGTCCGGCGCTGCTGAGCGAGATCACCGAGCAGACCGGCGGGCGGCATTTCGCGGTGGATAACCTGGCGGAACTGCCGGATGTCGCAGCTAAAATCGGCATCGAGCTGAGGAACCAGTATGTCATCGGTTATTCGCCCAAGAATAAAAACCGCGACGGCAAATACCGGCGCGTGATGGTGAAGCTGGTGAAAACCACCGGCTTGCCTCAGCTCAAAGCGGCCTTCCGCACGGGATATTATGCGCCTTCTCAGTAGCCCTTCTATTCTTGTTTCCAGTCTTTTTTTTAGTTGTGTTTTAGCCGCGCAGAATCCGCCGCCGGCCGCGGCGCCGGACGAAATCCCGACGTTCCGGACCGGAACCAACCAGGTGGTCCTGCACGCCACCGTGGTGGATAAGAACGGAAAGCTGCTGACCAACATTCCCGAATCGGCGTTTCACGTTTACGAAAACGGGCAGGAGCAGACGCTGAACCTTTTCCGCCGGGAGGATGTGCCGGTCTCCATGGGCATCATCATCGATAACAGCGGCAGCATGAGGGAGAAACGCGCGAAAGTGGCGGCGGCGTCGATGGCGCTGGTTCACGCCTCCAATCCGCAGGATGAGGTGTTCATCGTCAACTTCAATGACGACGCCTATCTGGACTGCCCGTTGACCAGCGATCCGAAGAAGCTCGAAGAGGCGCTGGATAAGATCGACGCCAAGGGCGGCACGGCGATGCGCGACGCCATCAGTATGTCCATCGATTATCTGCGGGAAAACGCCAAGAAGGACAAGAAGGTTTTGCTGGTGGTCACCGACGGCAACGACAATACCAGCAACGAATCGCTCGAACAACTGGTGCGCAAGGCGCGGCAAAGCGAGGTGCTGATCTATTCGATCGGCCTGCTGAACGAGGAAGAGCCGCGCGAGGCGGCCAAAGCCAGGCGCGCGTTGAAGGCGCTGGCCGAGGCTTCCGGCGGAAATATTTATTATCCGAAGGATCTGCCGGAGATCGACCGGATCACGCCGCAAATCGCCCACGAGATTCGCAATCAATATATCCTCGGTTATCTGCCCTCCAACGCCAACATGGACGGAAGCTTCCGCAAGGTGAGCGTGGTGGTGAAGGGCTTCGGCAACCCGACCGTGCGCACCCGCAACGGATACTACGCCACGCCGGAGCCGCCCGCGCGCCCCAAACCGGGCGCATCGCTGGTCAAGCAGTGATCCCGCTGCTGTGGATTTTGAGCAAAGGCTACCGGCTGCGGCCGTGGCGAAGCCCATATCTCCGCTGGCGGATCGAGACCTATCAGGGCTGGCGCGCCGAACAGATCGCCGCGCGGGATTTTTGGCGGTTCGCCTGGCGCAACCGGCGGGACCTGCTGCGCTATCTGCGCTGGGCGGCAGGGATGCGCCGCGGGCGGAGTCTTCGCCGGCAGGCCGTCTTGCCGGGCGCCGCTATGTTAAGGTGACAGAGAAATGTCCCCGGTATTTCGATCCGCCTTGCTGATTTTGCCCGCCGCGGCGGTGGTTTTCGCGCAACCCGCGCCGCCCCGGGAGATCCGTGCCGAAGGAGTGCCGCCGCGCGCCACCCCCGGCGATTATCAGGCGCACAAAGAGCTCGGCAAGATCACCATCGCGGCCGATTTCGCCGGACACTTTGTCACTACTCCGGATAAAATGCTGACCACCGACGATTGGGTGGTGGTCGAGGTGGCGCTGTACGGCCCGGAAGGCACCAGGCTCCAGCTTTCCCCCGATCAGTTTTCCCTGCGCATCAACGGCCGGAAGCCGATCCCCAGCGAGCCTTCGGTGCGGGTCAACAGCAACCTCCGCGATCCCGACTGGCAACCGCCGGAACAGCAGGCGGCGAAACAGTCCAAGACCTCCATCGGCGGCACGGGCATGAACCAGGACAACGGGCCGCCGCCGCCGGTCCATATTCCGCTGGAGCTTCAGCGGTCCATGGCGGAAAGGGCGTTGAAAGCGTCGCTTGAAGAGGGCGAGCGGCGGCTTCCGCAAGCCGGGCTGCTGTATTTCCGCTATGGCGGAAAAGCCAAGAGCATTCACACCGTCGAGCTGATCTACAACGGTCCGGCGGGCCAGGCCACGCTGGAGCTGCAGCCGGTCGGCTAGCGCATCGCAAGAGCCGATTCATCCCCGCGCCGAATTCCCGATCGGCTGCGGCTCCCCCTGTCGATGCGAGCAGTGCTGTACCGTACTGTCCCGCATTCATCGACCTTCAAGCCCGGCACTCATGCCGGAGGTGCGATTTTCAAACACGTGCTCTTCCGGCTTGGTGAATCCAATTTCGCCGCGCTACACTAGATCCAACCGTGGCGCGATATCGCAGTATCCGCGACCTGGATTGGCCGCTGCTGATCATTTCCCTGATTATCTGCGGCCTTGGCGTCCTGCAAATCTACTCGGCCACGCACGCCACCAAATGGCATAACGCCTGGTGGAAACAGATTCTCTGGATCGGCATCGGCCTCGCACTCATGTGGATGGTCACCTTTATCGACTATCACACGCTGCTGGGTCAGGTTCCGCTTCTCTATTGCGCTTCGATCGGCGCGCTGCTTTTGACGTTCGCCGTCGGCGACGTGGTTTTCCATTCCCGCCGCTGGATCACCATACCGGGAACAGGCGTGCAGATCCAGACATCGGAATTCGAAAAAATAGTGATAATATTGGTGGTAGCCCGCTATCTCTCGGAGCTGAAAGGCGACGGGGTAGATCTGCGGGATTTACTGAAATTGGGAGGCTTGGTCGGGATTCCCACGGCGCTGGTGATGAGCCAGCCGGATTTCGGCACGGGCAGCACCTATCTGCCGATTCTGGCCGGAGGGGTCCTGCTGGCGGGGATCCGATGGCGTTATGTGGCGATCGTCGCGATCATTGGCGCTGTCGCCGTTCCGGCAGGCTGGTATCTGTTGAAAGACTACCAGCGGGCGCGGCTGATCACGTTCGTCGACCCCTCGGCCGACCCTCGCGGGCGGGGTTATCAGGTGATCCAGTCAAAGATCGCGGTCGGTCATGGCGGGATGTGGGGAACCGGCGTGACGCAGGGCACGCAGACGCAGCTTCGTTTTTTGCCCGTGCCGCATACGGATTTCATTTTTTCCGCCTTCGCCGAGGAACATGGATTCGTCGGCGTGGTGGTGGCTTTAGGATTGTACTTTCTGCTGTTGATGCAAGTGGTGCAAAATGCGCA
>JAJPIT010000034.1 GCA_021324615.1 Terriglobia bacterium
ATTCGGCAGTTACGCATTTACCTGCGGCTGCGGCCGCTCATTTCCCAGTTTGAGGAGCTCACCAGGATGAAACTTTCCGTGAACGTCATCATTCAGATGCTGGCGCTGGCCGCGCAGGGCATCAACGCCACCCAGGACCTGTTGCCGGCCAAGGGCAAGTTTTGGGCCATGGTGGCGCTGTCGGCGGTGCAGGGTGTGACGGCCGTACTGGCGCATTTTTCCAATCCCGACGGTACTTCTGCTCAGGCCTCTTCCACCAGTAAGTAAGCCAGGCGCCATTCCCGCGATGAACACCACGGCCGAGATCTGGCAGGCGCTTCTTCCGTTCCACGGCTCGATCAATCTCCCTGGGTGGCACGATTCTCTCTTTCACTAGCTAAGGCGCCTGGAGCAGAACCTTCAACACACCTTTCGTTTCGGCCCGATCGAATGCTTTCGCGGCGCGGTCGAGCGGAAATGTTTCGGCGATCATGTCGGCGACGCGAACCTTGCCGGATTTGAGCAGGCCAATCGCGGGTTCGAACCGGCCGCAGCGGGAGCCGATCAGCGTAATTTCGTTCACGATCGCCGGAGCCGTGTCGATGGGCACCAGGCCATGCACGGTCGATTTCATCACCACCGTTCCGCGCGGGATGCACATGGCGATCGCGGAGCGAAGCCCGCCGGCCGAGCCCGTCGCGTCGACGACGATGGGAAACGCGCGCTGCGGAAGTTTTTTAACGGCCAGTTCGCCGGGGATGCCGGCGCGGGCGGCGATTTGCAGCTTTTCGCGATGACGCCCGAACAGGTGAACTCGAGCGCCGTGCGCCTTCAACACCTGCGCGATCAGCAGTCCGAGCTTGCCGTCGCCCAGCACGGCAACCTCGCGCCCGCCGACTTCCATCTGATCCAGAATTTCGCAGGCCGCGGCCACCGGCTCGATGAAGACGGCGTGATCCGTCGGGATCGAATCGGGGATGGGGCGCAAATTGGCGGTGGGCAGCGTCAAAAATTCCGCGAACGCGCCGGGATGTTTCACGATTCCGAGCACGGTGCGATTGGGGCAATGCCGTCCGAGTTTTCGCTTGCACCAATCACAATGGCCGCAGGCGAGATTGATTTCGCCCGCGACGCGCCGGCCGATCCACCGGCGATCCTCGCAGTCGCTCACTTCACCCGCGAATTCGTGGCCGGGTGTGCCGCGAAACCGGTAGTACCCGCGGCGCAACTCCAGATCGGTGGAGCAGATTCCGGCGGCCAGCATCCGGATGCGGGCGAATCCCGGAAGCAGTTTCGGCAGCGGCCTGCGGCGCAATTCGACGCGCCCCTCTTGCAGATGAACGGCGAGCATGTTCGGAAGCCGGCGGGCTAAAGTTAAGAGATACCATGGCCGAGCTTGTCTGTTTCGATCCGTCGTGCCGCGAGCGATACGCGATCACCGACGTCCTCTACCACTGCCGCCGCTGCGGCGGGCTGCTGGAGGCGGCGTATCAATTTGATCACGACGCCGGCCGGTTGAAAAAACTCTTTCGCGAGCGCAGGATGAGCAATGATCCGCTGGATGCAAGCGGTGTCTGGCGCTATCGCGAGCTGTTTGCCTTTCTCGATCATTACTCCTGCGTTACGACGCTGCGCGAGGGAAACACGCCGCTACTCGAAGCGCCGCTGGCGGCGGCATACGGCGGTCTGGACCGCATCGCGTTTAAGCATCAGGGCTTCAATCCCACGGGATCGTTTAAGGACAACGGAATGACGTGCGGCGTCGCGCAGGCGCGGAGGCTGGGGATGCGGCGCGTGGCCTGCGTTTCGACCGGCAATACGTCGGCATCGATGGCCGCCTACGCGGCCGCGGCGGGCCTGGAAGCGTTGATTTTTTTGCCGCACGGAAATATTTCGTTCGGCAAGCTGGCGCAGGCGCTCGAACACGGCGCGCGGACCTTTCAAGTGGAGGCGAATTTCGACCAGATCCTCGCGCTGGTGCGCTCGCTGGCGGAAAAGATGGGGATCTATCTGCTCAACTCGGTGAACCCGTTCCGCATTGAAGGGCAGAAGAGCATTGTTTTTGAGATGCTCGATCAGCGGGATTGGCGCGCGCCGGACTGGATCGTGCTGCCGGGCGGGAATCTGGGCAACACCTCGGCCTTCGGAAAGGCGCTGCGCGAGGCGCGCCAGATCGGGCTGATCGACACCATGCCGCGCCTGGCCGTAATTCAAGCGGCGGGGTCGGCGCCGTTCCACGATTTCATCGAAAACGGCGGGGAGTTCCGCGCGGTGGAAAAACCGGAGACGCTGGCGACCGCGATTCGCATCGGCGATCCGGTTTCCTGGCCCAAGGCGCTTCATGAAATCCGCGCCTCGCGCGGCGTGGTCGAAAAAGTATCCGAGCAGGAGATCGCCGACGCAAAGGCGCAGGTGGGGCGCGCGGGGATCGGATGCGAACCGGCCTCGGCCGCGACGCTGGCGGGGATCCGCAAGCTCACGGCAAAAGGCGTGATCGCGCGCGGCGCCGACGTAGTGGCTGTGCTGACCGGGAATCTGCTGAAAGATCCCGATTATATTTATCGCTATCACACCGGCCAGTTGGAGGCGCCGGGCGGAGCGAAAATCGAGCCGCGATTTGCGAACCGGCCGGTGGTCGTGCCCAACGACGCGGATCGGATCGCGGAATGGATCGAGTGATCCTGACGCGCCGGGTTACGCCGCTCGGCGGAACAACAGGACCTTTGCGGTGAAAACCTGCACCGCTTCGCCCTTCTGATTGAAGGTCGTGTTGCGCACCCGGACGATTCCCTGATTCGGTTTCGATCGCGACGGGATGATCTCGACGATTTCGCTTTCTACGTGCAGCACGTCGCCAGGGCGCGTCGGCCGCGGCCATTCAATTTCGCCGCCCAGCCCGACCGTCCCGGTGGCGAACGGCACCCCGCCGGTGACGATCAGCCGCATGGTGATCGAAGCAGTGTGCCATCCGCTGGCGGCCAGGCCGCCGAACACGCTGGCCCGCGCGGCGGCTTCGTCCAGATGAAAAGGCTGCGGATCGAACTCGCGCGCGAAGGCCTTGATCTCCGCCTCAGTAATTTGATGCGCAGCCGAACGGAATCGCTGGCCCACGGAAACGTCGTCGAGATAAAGCGCCGGGGACGGGTTCACTTGGTCGATTTTACAACGGCGGCGTAACGCGACGCCGCCCTACCGGACGGAGCCACTGTGAAAAAACCGCGCCAGTGGCGCCGCAACCGCACGCAAGCCGGGCCTCGTGCTTATTGTGACTGCTTCTTGGCGGGAGCAGGAGCCGAAGAGGGCTTGGGCGCCGCCGACGTCGCCGGCGCGGCCACCGGGAAGGTCTTATCGTACAGCTCGATGATGTCCTTGGTGATATCCACTGAGCTTGAGGCGTAGAGAACCGGCGTATTGGGATCGCTGACGTTGATGATCACCGCGTAGCCGCCGGCTTGCGCGTATTTGTCGATCACCTGCTGCATCTTGCCGCTCATCTCCTCGATCAGCTTCTGATTTTCCGCCTGCATCTCATCCTGCGCGTCCTGCATGTCGCGATTGTAGCGCTTGGTTTTATCGTCGATGCTGCGCTGGAGCTCGGCTTTGGCCGCGTCCGCCATCACCGCGCCGCCCGCTTGCAGCTTGTTTTGCAGCTCGCGGATCTCCTGGGCTTTCCGGTCCAGCTCTTTCTTACGTGGCTCGACGAACTTGGTTTGAAACTCCTGCATCTTCGCCTGTCCATCGTGGGTGCTGAGCAGGGCCTGCTGCACCTGAATCACCCCGATGCGCTGCGGGATGTGGGCCGCCGCGGCCGGAGCGGAAGCGGCCGGCGCAGTCTGGTTCTGCGCCAGCAGGGCCGGCGCCGCGGTCAGGACGGCAGCAAAAAGCGCAACTTTCTGTTTTCTCACGACAAAACTCCTCAGTTTTCTATTCTAATCATCCTAACAGGGCGCCGAGGCGCCCGCCAGTCGCCCTCGCCCTTGCGGGCGCGGATCTAAAACGTCCTTCCGATCGTAAAGCGGAACGTGTTCGCCTGCTCGAAGAACGGAACGGGTTGGCCGAACTGCGCCACGGCATTGGCGAAGGTTGCGGCGTTGGGAAAATACGTACGATCCGCGACAATCGGCGGTTGTATGACTTCGTCGACTCGCAACGGATTATAGGCCCAATACACGCGGAATGGAGCATTCACCACCGGCATTAGCACCTGAATCTCCAATCCGGTGGACATGCGCCAGGACTGCGTGCCCGGCGCCACAATGGCCCGATTCGGGAAACTGGCCTCCGGAAACTCCCCCTGGAGGGTCGAAACGTCGCTGGGGTTGAGCTTCAACTGGCTGGTCTGCGCGAGCTTGTTGGCGCCCGCATCGACGAACAACGCCAAGGTTACAGGGCCGAAGATCGGGATGCGGTATTCGGCGTTGCCCCATGTGGAGAGATCGCCTCCCGGAGTGACCATCTGATAAGCGGGAAAGGTCGTGTACACCGGGATTTGGGTGACCTGCCCATTGCTGTTCAGGCCTTTTTGCATCAGCGGCGACCCGTCGTTGTTGAGCACCTGAATGGAAGCCGAGGTGGGCACAAACGCGATCGGCGTGATCCCCCAAATGTCGAATCCGCGAATATCGTTCTCGCCGCCCATATAAAACCGGTTCAGCGGGGAGGCCACCTTGCCGCCGTATCCGGTCAGCCATCTTCCGGCGGCGTGCAGTCCAATGATGTGCTTGGCGTTGATCGGCGATTTGCGGAAATATTTCAGATCCACCACCGGCTCGATCTGGTTGACGTTTCCGCCTATGGGCCCGCCCGAATAGGAGACCGAAAGCGAAACCGCCTTGCCGCGCGTCGGCGTGATCGGATGATCGACGGTGTTGTACGTATAGCTCGGCGTCAGCGTCGAAGTACGGATGCGGTCCAGAGGATTGGGTCCGTTGATGCGCAGGAAGTCGAGGTAATTGAAATAATCCTGGGCCGCGGTGGTCAACGCCTTCACATGTTGAATCGTGTAGCCGTAGCTGAGCCCCAGCCGCGCGAAGCTGCGCTTGAGCGGATAGCTGCCGAAAACCGTGGCGCCGTAGGAATCCGAGATGTAGTTCAACAGGTTCTGCGCGCCAAGCTGGTTGAACAACGGGACCAGATTCTCCCCCGCAAGAATCGAAACCTGCTTGGCCTGTTCGTAGTTGAAGCGCGAATCGAAGACGGTGAAGCCAACCTGTAGCGGAATATCGAACAGGTAAGGTTCGGTGAAGCCGAACTGCGCGCTGCGCTGGATGGTTCCCAACTGGGTGGACAGGCTCAGCGTCTCGCCGAGGCCCAGGAAATTGTTGGTCGAGTAGGAAAATCCGATGAAGCTGCCGGCGATGGCCGAAACGCCGCCGTTCAACTGCACCGAATTTTTTCCGCGCTCCTTCACCTTCAGCGTGATGTCGACGGTGTCGGTCTTGGTGTCGCGCTTGATATCGGCGGCTTCCTCTTCCTTCAACGGCTCGAAATATCCCAGTTGATTCAGCCGCAGGATGCTGAGTTCCCAAAGATGCGTATTGAAGACTTCGCCTTCATCCAGCAGGAGCTCGCGGCGGATCACTTTATCGCGCGTGGTGGTGTTGCCCGAAAAATCGATGCGGCGGACAAAGAACTGCTTGCCTTCGTCGAGTGTCAACGTCAGATCGAGCTTGTCCGTGTTGGGGACGGGCTCGAAGCTGGGCTCGGCCACCGCATCAATGTAGCCGAACTGTCCGTAAAGCTTTTGCAGATCGGTGATGCCCTTGCGCAGCTTGGCGGTGGAAAAAACATCGCCCTGCCCCATGCCGAACACCGGTTTCATCAGCGAATCCGGCGTGCGGAACAGTTTCACGCCGACGAAATTAATGTTGTTCAGGTGATACAGCCGCCCTTCTTCCACGCTGATGTGAATGTTGGCCGCCTTGCCGAGCGATTGTTGGTGAATCAGCGGAATGCGGAAGCTGCCGCCGGTAATCGTGGTGACGATATCGACCTTGGCATCGGTGGTATGGGCGGTGAAGTAGCCGTGATCCTGATAGAACTGCTGGATGCGCTCGCGGTCTTCTTCCAGCTTGCTCGAGTCGTAGGTTTTCGCAAACAGGCTTTCGAAAAACAGCGAGTGCGGAATGCCGTAGGGATGCAGATTCTTCATCGCCGCGGCCAGCTTCCGGTCGCTCATATGGTCGTTGCCGTCGAAGGTGATGCTGCCCACCTTGACCTTCGGCCCTTCGTTCACCTTGAACACGATTTCAAGCGAGCTGGGCGGCACCTGGTGGATTTGAGGATCGACGGTCGCAAACTGGCGGCCGCGTTCGGCCAGATACTCCTGGAGAACGACTTTGGCCCGCTGTACTTTATTCGGATCATACTGCGATTCGACGCTGAGGCCGACCTTGCGCTCCTTGAAGCGGTCCAGAATCTCCGATACGGTGATCGACTTCATGCCGTCGTATTTGATCGAGCGGATGATGCGCCGCTCGACCACCACGAACGTGATGATCCAGCCGTGCTGGCCGGGCTCGCGCTCCAGACGGATATCGTCGAAATGGCCGCTGTTCCACAGAATCATGAAATCGCGGTTGAGCTGTTCGGGGTCGTACTTATCGCCAGGTTTGGTGGTGATCAGCGCCTTCAACGTATCCTGCGGGATGCGCCGCGCGCCGCGAATCACGATGGATTCGACAACGTCCTCCGGCGCCGCGGCCGGCTTGGCCTCCTCCGGCTTGGGAGTCTCAAGCTTCGGCGGCTGGGGTTTCGGGGGCTGCGGCTCCTGGGACTCGGGAGTGGCTTCGAAGGGATTGTTCTTTTTCTGCTCCGGCTGGGGCTTCGCGGGCGGCGGCTGCGGGGGTTGCGGCGGCTGAGGCTGCGCGGAAAGGCTCGGGGAGAAAACGCCTCCGATCCACAAGCAGACGGCGAGTACGCGCAGGCGTCCAGGCCTGGAAAACGTCATCTAACCGGGTTCCTTTCCACTCTGCGCTTTACTCAAGACGTCCGTCTCTCAACCCCGGTTTCACCCAAGCAAAACGGAGCCCCTCAAGCAAGACGGCGTAGGTGCGAAACCGTTATTCTAGCAAAAGAAGGAGCCACCAGTCGGAACCGGGAAGCCGCCAAATACCAGAGGCGGGCCTCCGCCTCCGGACTCCTGATGTCCGGACCTTTCCCCATGCGCCGCGTGGTCATCACCGGAATGGGCTGCGTCAGCCCGAACGGAATCGGGACGCGCGCCTTTTGGGAGGCGACGCGCAGCGGCGTCAGCGGCATCGGCCCGATCACGCGCTTCGATCCTTCGGATTTCGCGGTGAAGATCGCGGGTGAAGTGAAAGACTTCCGCGAGGAGGATTACGTCCCGCCGAAGGACCGGCCGCATGTCTCGCGCGCCGCGCCGCTGGCGGTCGCGGCCGTACAGGAGGCGATCGCATCGGCGGGAATCGATCCGGCCCGCATGAGCCGCGAGCAACTGCGCGGCATCGGCGTTGTTCTCGGATCGGGCGGAGGCAGCCAGGAGTTCACCGAAGAGCAGTACCGGCTCTATCACACCGGACATTGGCGGCAATGCTCGGTCTACGTGGTGCCAACCTCGACCATCGGCACGCTGGCCAGCGAAGTTTCCATGCGCTTCGGCTTTCGCGGCCTGAGCCATGTGATTTCCACCGGCTGCACCTCCTCGACCGACGCGATCGGTTATGCCTACCGCAACATTCAGGCTGGCGTCCTGGACCTGATCATCGCCGGCGGGGTCGACGCGCCGATCGCGCCGCTGATCCTGCGCGGATTTATGGCCATGCGCATTCTCGCCTCGCGCTGGAACCACTGCCCGCCGCGCGCCTCCCGGCCGTTTTCCCGCGATCGCGACGGTTTCGTCCTCGCCGAAGGCTCTTGGTTTTTCGTTCTGGAGGAACGCGAGCGCGCCCTGGCTCGCGGAGCGAAGATTCTTGGTGAGATCGCCGGTTACGGCTCGACCTGCGAGGCCTACCACCGCGTGCGGCTGGAGGAGTGCGGCGAGGAACCCGCGCGCGCCATTTCGCTGGCGCTGGAGGAAGCCCGTGTCGCGCCCGAGGCGGTCGGATATCTGAACTATCACGGCACTTCCACCGAGCTGAACGATCGCATCGAGACGCGCGCCGTGAAGCTGGCCTTCGGCAAGCACGCCTACCGGCTGCCGGGGTCGTCTTTAAAGAGCCTGATCGGACATCCCCAGGGGGCCTGCGGCGCGGCAGGAGTCGCAGCCACGCTTCTGGCGATGAACCACTGCTTCCTTCCGCCCACGGTAAACCTCGAGGTTCCCGATCCGGAATGCGATCTGGACTATATTCCCCAGGCCGGCCGCCGCGCGGATATCCAGTATGCAGTCGCCAACTGCATCGCCTTCGGCAGCAAGAATTCGGCGCTGGTGCTCAGAAATTCGCGGTGAGAAAAAAACAACGGCACGGGGCGCGGCCGCGATCCTTGCCGGAAGCCGCCGCGCCCCGTGCCTTCTGGAGGGTGCGCTACAGGTCAAACTGGATTACGGCGCCGCGGTGACGTGCGCGCGACGATTCTTCTGCCAGCAGGTCTCGTCCTTATCCGTGCACACCGGACGATCCTTGCCATAGCTGATAATCGTCAACTGCGATTGCGGAATCCCCATTGACAACAGGAACTCCTCGGCGGCTTTTGCGCGCCGGTCTCCAAGGGCCATATTGTATTCCTCCGAACCCCGTTCGTCGCAGTGACCCTCGATCAGCAGCTTCTGGCTGGGATAATTCGCCAGAATCTCGCGGATCACTGCCACATCGTCCTTGAGCGCCGTCGAGGCGTCCGGACGAATCGTGGACTTGTCGTAATCAAACAGGGCATCTTCTAACCGAGCCAGGCTTTCGTTG
Source organism: Terriglobia bacterium (assembly GCA_021324615.1). GTDB lineage: Bacteria > Acidobacteriota > Terriglobia > Bryobacterales > Bryobacteraceae > Palsa-187. Next base: position 8,841 of record JAJPIT010000034.1, read on the forward strand.
AGCGTCGCCCGTTCCTGCTGAGTCATCTGCGCAGGCCGAGGAGTGTCATCGGCGCGCTGGCTCGGCGGCGCCTGCCGGCCGGAGGACCGCGGCGGGGCCGGCGCCGGACTTGTGGCTGGCGCCACCGGCGTGGTGTCGGGCGGGTGGCTGGCAGCGACGGGCTTGGCCTTGTGGCAAGCGGCCGTCGAAAATAACACAGCAAAACCTAAGCAAGCCAAGGTGGCTTTCATCATCTGTTTCGGTCCTCTTCGTGCATTTTTGATCGAAACGGAACTGCTTCCTACGATCTAGTACAAGTAAAGCGCCGGCGGACGCGTTTCAACAATCCCGTTGGGACGGTATTTCGCCGCCGGACGCGTTCGCTACACTGTAAACGAACGTGAAATCCAAGCCTCTCACCGCCGGTTCGCTCACCGGCGGACGGCGCATGCTGATCGCCGGCTTTGGCGGATTGATGCTGCTGTTGGTTGGCGCGGGCCTGGACGCCCTGCTCATCCTGCAAAACGTCCGCGCCAGCGACGCTCAGGTGCGCGATGTGTACTTCCGCCGCAGCCGCGCGCTGGACGAAGTCCGCTCCGGCATCTATCAGTCCGCGATTGTCATGCGCGATTACCTGCTCGCCGCGGACCGCTCCATCGCCCAGGCTCAGGTGGAAAACTGGACCGAAATCCGGCAAAGCACGGACCGCGCGCTGGCCGATTGCGCCGCGACCTTGGACCCCGCCGAACAAGCCGCGTTCCGCGATCTGGAAAACGAGGTCCAGGTCTACTGGAAGCTTCTCGATTTCATCAGCGAGCTCGGCGCGAATGAGAAGCAAAAAAGCGGCGCGGCCTATTTCTCCGGCGAGCTGGTCCGCCGCCGCGCGGCCATGCTCAAACTGGCCGACCGGCTGGACCAGATCAGCGCCCGGGAGCTGACCGCCGACGACGCCAAGCTGAACGCCGCGTTTCACAAGCTGCGCGCCCGCCTGATCTGGATGCTCGGCCTCACCGCCGGCTCGGGCCTGCTGCTGGCCGCCTTCACCATCCGCCGGACGCTGGAACTCGAAAACGAATTGAACCGGCGCTATGAAGAAGTCCGCCGCGCGCAGCAGGAACTGAAGGAGCTTTCGGCGCGCCTGGTGTCCGCGCAGGAAGAAGAGCGCCGCGCCATTTCGCGCGAGCTGCACGACGAAGTCGGCCAGTCGCTTTCGGCGCTGCTGATGGAGGCCGGCAACGCCGCCGCCAGCGTCCCGGCCGATTCCGCCGAAGTCCGCCGCCACGTCGAATCGATCAAGAAGCTCGCCGAAGCGAGCGTTCAGGTGATCCGCAACATGACACTGCTGCTGCGCCCCTCCATGCTCGACGACTTCGGCCTGGTCCCCGCGCTCGAATGGCAGGCGCGGGAAATCTCCAAGCGAACCGGCCTGCGGGTTCACGTGACGGCCGAGGAGACCGCGGCCGAACTGCCGGACACGCTCCGCACCTGCATCTACCGGGTGGTGCAGGAGGCCTTGCACAACTGCGCGCGCCATTCCCACGCCCGGACGGTGAAAGTGGTGGTGAAGCAGGAAACGTCCAGGATCGTGCTCACCGTCGAAGACGACGGCCATGGTTTCGACGCGCGGCGGGTGCGCGGCCTCGGGCTGGTCGGAATGGAGGAGCGGGTGTCCCACTTAGGCGGCGCCTTCGAGATCGAATCGAGCCCGGGCATGGGAACCCGGGTGGCGGTGGAGCTGCCCATTGCGGGGTGAATCATGTCCATAAGAATTTTGCTCGCCGACGACCACACTGTGATGCGCAACGGCCTGAAGCTCCTGCTGGAGCGCCAGCCCAACTTTGAAGTGGTCGGCGAGGCCGCCGATGGGCGCCAGGCAGTGGAACTGGCCGCCCACACCAAGCCCGACGTCGTGGTGATGGATGTCGCCATGCCGCACCTGAACGGCGTCGAAGCCGCCCGCCAGATCGCCGCGCGCAGCCCGCAGACCGCCATCGCTATCCTCAGCATGCACAGCGATGAGAGTTACGTAATCCGCTCGCTCAAGGCCGGCGCCCGCGCCTACCTCCTGAAGGATTCCGCCGAGGCCGACCTGATCAGCGCCATCCACGCCATCATGGAAGGAAAATCCTTCTTCAGCCCCGCCGTTCGCCGCATTTTGAAGGAAGATTACGTCCATCAACTGGCGGAAATGGGCGCCGAGGACAGCTATGAGCTTTTAACCAACCGCGAGCGCGAAGTTCTGCAACTCGTTGCGGAAGGAAAAAGCAACAAAGAAGTCGCAAATCTGCTCAATTTGAGCCTTTATACGGTCGAAACGCACCGGACTCATATCCTGCAAAAGCTCAATCTGCACTCGGTCCCCGAGCTGATCCTTTACGCCGTCCGCAAGGGAATCATCAGTTAGCGTCCGATTTCCGCCGCAGATACTCCTCTAGCCATTTGCGGCCTTCTTCCTCGGTCGAAAAGGCGCCATCGAGCTGCGCCTCATAGGCCGCGCGGGTCACCTCGCCGATGTGCGGTCCGGGCTGATCGCCGAAGTACGGCAGAACATGGCGTCCCCGGATCAAGGGGCGCTGCGGCTTTTCCCCGACCGCCAGCGCTTCGGCCATTTCCCGGATCCTGGCGGCGGATTCGGGCAACCCCGGCTCGCGCGGCGGCCGGCCCGAGGCGTCGGCTTCGATCAGCCGGATCAGTTGAATGATGCTGGCCGGGGCGAGCCTCGCCGCCAGCCTGCGCACCGCGCGCGGCGTCACCTCGGGGCCGATGCTGGAATGCGCCAGATGATGCCGCACCAGAGGAACCACCTGTTCGATGATGGCGCTTTTGATTCCGATCCGCTCCAGGAAGACGCGCGCCGCGGGCCCGGCGGCCGCTTCGTGCCCGTACGACGTCCATCGCAGGCGCCCGTCGACTTCGCGCAGCGCCGTGGTATCCGCCTTGGCGAAGTCGTGGGCCAGCGCAGCGAACATCAGCACCGCGCGGTCGTCGCCCTGGCAATGATCGCGCCCGGCGATGCGCGCCGCGAAATCGACCACGTGCATGGTGTGGACGGCCACGTCGCCCTCCGGATGCCACTCCGGGTCCTGCGGCACACCCCGCAAGCGCTGCAATTCGGGAAAATGCCTGATCCACCCGGTTGTTTCCAGATACTCGAAAATCCGCCCCGGATGCGCCGCCTTCGTCGCCCACTTCATGAACTCCTCGGCGACCCGCTCCCGGGCGATGGTCGAGTATTGGTCCGCGATCGCCCGCGACATCTCCGCCGTCGCCGGATCAAGGGTCAGATCGAAGCGGCAAGCGAACTGCATCCCGCGCAGCACGCGGAGCGGGTCTTCGGAAAACGCGGAGCTTGTCGCGCGCAAGACGCGGTTTTCGAGATCCTGTCGGCCGCCGAAGAAATCGAGCACTTCATGCGACACCGGATCGTAGGCCATCGCGTTGATCGTAAAATCCCGGCGGCTGGCCGCCTCGCGCGGCGTAATCGATGGATCGAACGTAGTCAGGAAGTCGCGGTGCCCGCGCCCGATCTTGTTATCGCGCCGCGGCACGCTGAAGTCGTGCCCGTCGAGCTTGACCACTCCGAAGGACCGGCCCACCAGGTCCACGCGCCCGAAGCGCGAAAGAATCTCCGCGAGCCGGTCATAGGTGATTCCGTAAACCTCGATATCGATATCTTTGGCCGCGCGTCCGAGCAGCGCGTCGCGCACGGCCCCGCCGGCGATGAGCGGCCGGAATCCCTGGGCGCGCAGTTCGGCGACAATCGTTTCGATCTGTCGGGGCAGCTCGAGCATCCGCTCTCATTGTCGCGCGGCGCCGGGAGCGCTTCTCCCGCGGGCCGGCCGGAGAAGCCGGCGCGGATTAAGCTGAAATTATGCCGCTCCCCGAGCCCTGGCTCCGCGGGCCCATTCCCGGCCTCGATCCGCTGCTTGCGCCGGTGCTGTACGCCTTCGCGCAGGCCCGCGAGGATCTGGAGAAATACACCGCGCCGCTGACCACCGCGCAGATTTGGGCGACGCCGCACGGATTCGGATCGGTCGGCTTTCATATCCGCCACATCGCCGGCAGTGTCGGCCGGCTGATGACGTACTTGAAGCAGCAACAGCTTTCCGACTCGCAAATGGCCGGGCTTGCCGCCGAGCATCGGCCGGGCGCGACGCGCCAGGAGCTGCTGGCCGAGCTCGACCGCGCCTTTGGCGAGGCCGAAACGGTGGTGCGCGCGCTCGATCCGTCCCGGCTGGCGGAGGCGCGCGAGGTCGGACGAAAACGTCTGCCTTCCACCGTCATCGGGCTGCTGACGCACATCGCCGAACACACGCAGCGCCACGTCGGCCAGGCGATCAGCGCCGCCACGCTCGCCCTCACCCTGCCGCCGGATCTTACTTGGTCAGATAAACCGTGAACGTGGTCACGTCGCGGAATCCCAGGCGGCGATAGAGCGAGTAGCCCGCTTCGGTGGATTGCAGCGCCAGGCGGCGAAGGCCGGTGCGCGCGGTCATTTGCGCCGCCGCGGCGCGCAGCAGCGCCTCTCCGTAGCCGCGCCGCCGGAACGCCGGGACGGTGGCCAGCGAGTACACGCCGACGGCCTCCGCCGCCGCCACCATGGCCACGGTCGCCACCACCCGGCCCTGCGCCACGCCCACGAAGCCGCGGTAGTCTCCCCGCCAGGCCTCCTCGCGAGTGTAGACGGCGCGCGCGATGGCGTAGGGAATGTCGAAGGCGATCGAAGTGAGTTCGGCGAAAGCGGCGCGCGAGGGCGCATCGCACACCGGACGGCATTCGATCTCGGGAAGCTGCCGCACAGGCGGCGCCAGCGCTTCGGCGAGCATGCCCGGCGGATGGGAGATCGCCCGCATCCCGAAGTTCAGAAACGTCTGCCGCCCGTGCCGCGCCGAGGCGGGATCGAGCAGATCGTCGCACAGCCAGAAAGACCAGCGCAGGGTGCGCTCGCGAAAGAACCTGGCCGCGTCCTGAAGACGCCCCTGCAACTGGCCGTCGCGGGCCGGCGAGGTGAGCAGCGCGATGTTGAACACGCCGTAGTCGAGCCCGGAAAAGATAGCGATGCTGCCGTCCAGCTCGCGCACTTCGCCCGCTCCCGACGCTTCGCCGAAAAAGCGCATGGCGGCGCGCAGATTTCCGTCGATGGTCAGGAAGTCGGGCATGGGTGAACTCACATCGTGCTCGCCGGGTCCACGTCAATCACCAGCGCGGCCGCGCTCCATTTTTCCTGCAAGGCGAAGGCGCGGAGCCGTTGCAGGACTTCGTTCAGGCGCTTGCGGCTGTTCGCCTTCACCAGCATCTGATAGCGGTACTCGTTCTTGAGCCGGGCCACCGCGGCGGCCGCCGGGCCGAGCACGCGCACCCCCTCCGGCGGCGGCTGGACCGAGCGCGCCAGCGCCGCGCTGCGCGACCTCGCCTCCTCCTCGCCCGGCGCGCGCACGAACACGTTGGCCAGGGCCGCGAACGGCGGATACGACATGGAGCGGCGGAATTCGATTTCCTTTTTGTAGAAAGCCTGGTAGTTTTGCGAGGCCGCGCACTGAATCGCGTAGTGCTCGGGATTGACCGTCTGGATGAGAACGATGCCCGGAGTCTGGCCGCGGCCGGCGCGCCCGGCGGCCTGGGTTAAAAGCTGGAAGGTCCGCTCGGCCGCGCGGAAATCCGGCAGGCCCAGGCCGATATCGGCGTTCACGATGCCGGCCAGCGTGACGTTGGCGATGTCGTGGCCTTTGGCGATCATCTGCGTGCCTACGAGGATATCGTAATCGCCGGCGCGGAACGCCGCCAGAATGGTTTCGTAATCGCGCTTCCGCCCCACTGTGTCGCGGTCCAGGCGCGCGATGCGGGCGCGGGGGAAAGCGGCGTGCAGCTCCTCCTCGACGCGCTCCGATCCGGCGCCCTGGAACTGCACGTAATCGCTGCCGCAGCGCGGGCAGCGCTCCGGCACGGGGGCCGAATCATTGCAGTAATGGCACAGCATGCGGCGGTCGCGCTTGTGATAGGTCAGCGCCACCGAGCAGTGGGCGCACTGGATCCGCTCCCCGCAGGAGCGGCACATGGCGAAGCTCGAAAACCCGCGGCGGTTGAGCAGCAGCATCGCCTGTTCGCCGTTGTCCAGGCGCTGCTTCACCGCCTCGATCAAGGCCCGCGAAAACACCGCCACCTTCCGCGTCTCGTGAAACTCCCGCCGCATGTCGATCAGCGTGACCTCGGGCAGGGGCCGGCTTTCGACGCGCTGCGGAAGTTCGAGCAGCGTGTATTTGCCGCTTTCGGCGTTGAACCGGCTTTCCAGGCTGGGCGTGGCCGATCCCAGCACGGCCACGGCGCCGGCGTCGCGCGCGCGCACGATGGCCACGTCGCGGCCGTGATAGCGCGGCGTTTCCTGCTGCTTGTAGCTCTGATCGTGCTCCTCATCGACCACGATCAGGCCCAGATCGCGCACCGGGGCGAACACGCCGGATCGCGTCGCCACCACCACCCCTGCTTCCCCGCCGCGGATGCGCCGCCACTCCCGCGCGCGCTCGGAGCCGTGAAAGGCGGAATGAAGAATCGCCACGCGCCGGCCGAATCGCTGCTGGAACTGGCCGGCCACGGCGGGCGTCAGGCCGATCTCCGGCACCAGCATCAGCGCTCCGCGTCCGGAAGCAAGCGTATGTTCGATCGCCCGCAGGTAAATTTCGGTTTTGCCCGATCCGGTGACGCCGTGCAACAAAAATGTTTGAAACTGTTTCCGCTGGAGCGCGCCGTGAATCGCCTCCAGCGCCGCGCGCTGATGCCGGTTGAGCGAAAGCGGGATGGGTGCGGCGGCCTCCGCGGCGCCGGCCGACGCCAGCGCCAGAGAAACCAGGCCGCGCCGGGCGAGACTTCTGGCCGAGCGGCCGGCGCGGGCCACCGCCATTTCCACCTCCGCCAGATTGTGCGTTCCCGGATGAAGCTCCAGAAACGCCAGCAGCTCGCGTTCGGCCTTGGGCAGCTTTTCCGCGCGCGATTTAAATTCGACGCGCAGCCGGGCGGCGGCGGCGCGCAGCGGATCCCGCTGGGCCGCGATATCCTCGCCTTCGATAAAACCCCGTTTTTCGAGCGATTTCAAGACCCGGGCGGCGTTTTCGATCTTTTTCGCCAGATAGTTCGCCGATAACTGCTGCCGCGCGTCGAGCATCCGCAGGATGCGCGAGGCCGCGTCCTGCTCGCCCCCGCCCCCGAAAAAGAGTTGGCGGGCGGCGTCGCGTCCGGCGGGCGTCAGCGAATAGACCCTGCCCTGGCGCAGCTCGCCGGAAAGCGGGGTCATGGCGCGCAGCGTTTCCCCGAGCGGCGCGCAATAATACGACGCGATCCAGCAGCCGAGCTTCAATAAAGCTTCGTCGAGCGCCGGTTCCTCATCGAGCAGGCGCAGCGCCTGGCGCACCGGCGCGGCCGGCGGATCGTCATGCACGCGCAGCACGACGCCGGCCAGCTTGCGCGAACCGAAGGGAACCAGCACGCGGCAGCCCGCCCGCACCCGGTGCCGCATCGTTTCCGGCAGGGCGTAGGTGAAAAGCTGATCGACGGGAACCGGAAGACTGACGTCGCCGTAAGCGGCCATGCGCGGCGGGTGGAACCCGTTTTAGCCGCGCGGCGCGGCCCGGAAAATCGCGAAGACCGCGCCTTGCCGGTCCGCCAGAACCGCGAAGCGCCCGCCGTCAGGGATCGCGGCCGGCGGCATCAACGTTTTGCCGCCCAGCGACTCCGCTTTCCTGGCGCTCGCATCGACGTCTTCCACCAGAAAATAGGGCAGCCAGTGCGGCGGGGCGTTGGGCGGCTGATGCTGCTTCGGCAGCATCCCGCCGATGTACTGCCGCCCGTTCTGGATGTGCATATATTCTGAGGGGTCCTTGTCCCCGGCCGTCACCGTCCAGCCAAACAAGGACTCGTAGAACTGTTTCGCGCGCGGCCGATCGGGCGAATTCAGATCGGCCCAGCACAGCGTCCCCGGCACGCCGGCAACTCCGATGCCGATGCTCTGCTTCGGCTGCCAGATGCGAAATGCCGCGCCGGTGGGATCGCGGAGCACCGCCATGCGCCCGTACTGCATCACGTCGAAGGGCTGCGCCAGCACCTGCCCGCCCAGCTCTCTGGCGCGGCTGGCGGCGCCGTCGGCATTTTCCACGGAAATATAAAGATCCCAGTGCGGGGGGATTCCCTCCATTTCCCTTGACATCGTGTAGGCCGAAGCGGCGTCGCGCCCGCCGGTCTGAAACATGGTGTAGAGCCCGCCGTGGTCCATCGGATGGTCCACAACCGACCAGGCGAAGAGCTGCGAATAGAATTGTTTGGCTGCGTCCTGATCGCTGGTGGCCAGTTCGACCAGGCAGAAAGAGCCGGGAGCATGCTGTTCAACGGTCGGCATGAGGGGATTATAGCGCCGTTCCCGCGCTTGCGGCGCCGATGTATAATCGATCTACTTGGGAGGGAACATTTTGTGAAGACTCTTGTGGCCGCGATCGCCGCCGTATCGCTTTGCGCGCTCTGCTTCGCGCAGGACGAAGAAAAGAATCCGTTTGACCAGTTGCGGGAGGCCGTGGCGAAAAAGGACGCCGACGCCGTCAAGAAGCTGGCGCCGCAGGCGCACAAGTTCGCCCAGGATCTGCTGAAGGCCCCCAAACCCACCGATCCGGAAGAAGCCAAAACATGGGCATCCAATCAGGATGCGGCCAAGACCAACGACACTTATACCGAGTACGCGCTGGCCTATACGATGGAGCAGCCGGGGATCGATCCGGCCAAGGCCGCCGAGCTCGGCGCCATGCTGCTGGCGCAGAATCCCAAGAGCCAGTATATCGACGAGGTGTTCGCCAACGCCTACCTGGTGGCCCTGGGCAAGTCCGGCAACAAGGCCAAGCAGATGGAGGGCATGGCGGAGATCGTCAAGGGGCATCCCGATAATATCGCCGCCAACATCGCGCTGCTGGAAGGCGGGCGCGGATCGCTGGCCAATGCCGAGCACCTGATCGCCGCGGCGAAAAAGCCGCGGCCCGAATCCATTCCGGAGGCGGAGTGGGAAAAGCTGAAGAACGAAGCCTTGGCCAACGGCTACTACTACGCCGGCTTCATCAACGGCCAGAAGCAGAACTGGCGGGATTGCGAAACGAATTTGCGGGCGGCGGAGAAGATGCTGAGCGGCGACCGTCTGGAAGCGGCGTATTTCACCCTGGGCATCTGCGATTTTCAGTTCGGCAAGCTCACCCTCGACAAGACCAAGATGGAAGCCGGCCAGCAGTACATGCAGAAGGCGGCTTCGATGAAGGGCCCCTACCAAGGCCAAGCCTATCAACAGGCCGCGGCGATGAAGCAGGCCCTGAACGGCCGGTAATCCCGGCGCGGCCTCAGCGGGCCATTTCCTCGTTGCCGATGTCCCACAGGGCGTCGAGATCGCGCTGGCTGTAGGCGCGGAAGGCGATCAGCGTCTGGGTGGAGCGGATACCCTCCACCTTCTGGATCTGTTCGGTGACCAGCGCCGCCAGATCCTCATGCCGGCGAACACGCGCGATCGCCACCAGATCGAAGGGTCCCGCGACGGAGTAGGCTTCGCTCACGCCTGGCATTTCGATCAAGGCTTGCGCCACCGCCGGAGCGCGTCCCTGGCTGGTGTTGATCAGGACAATCGCGGTGATCATCGTGCGATCCAGCACAATTGTACCGGAAGCGCGCCCGCCGCGGCCGGCCCGAGGCGCCCGCTACCGCGGCGCCTCGCCCGGGGTGGAAGAAGTTTTCTTATAGAGGTCCCGGTAACATTGCAGGCAAGGCCGGTCGGAGCGGCAGAGCGGATTGCCATAAGGACAACGCCTTCGGAACCGGAACAGCCAACGCGCCGCGGCGAGAATTCCAAGGAAAACCAAGGCTGCGACTGTTGCTGGCATGCAGCTACAACCACACTTAGAGGCGTGTGGAGGCACAAATGTTTCGGCTGTTTCGGCGGCGCAAAAAATTCCGCGCCCTGCCCCGCGCGCAGGTCTGGGCGGGAGAGATCTGATAGACTCTCTCTGAAATCGGGAGGCTTCCAAAAATGAATCGTCTTCTTTTCCGGCTGACGCTGATCGCGCTGGGGCTGGCCGGCGGGATGCCCGCCGCCGATATCGGCAAGGAACCGGTCCGAAAAATCAGTTTGGGGATGTATCTGGATCTGGTGAGTGTCTCCGATCCGCAGATTTCCCCGGACGGCAAGCAGATTGTATTCACCCGGCGCTGGGTGGATAAGATGAACGACCGGTTCGAATCCGCCCTCTACATCATGAACGCTGACGGGAGCCATCAGCGCTTCCTGGTGAAAGGCTCCGACGCGCGCTGGTCGCCGGACGGGACGCGCATCGCGTATCTGGCGCAGGGCGAGCCGAAGGGCAACCAGATCTACGTCCGGTGGATGGACGCCGAGGGCGCGCAGACCCAGATCACGCGGCTGGAGGAGCCGCCCAGCGGAATCTCCTGGTCTCCCGATAGCAAATCGATTGCGTTTACCAAGCTGGTTCCTCATCACGAATCGTGGAATATTCATCTGCCGGCCAGGCCTGAAGGCGCCAAATGGACGCCCGATCCGATGATTATTGACCGGCTCCGCTACCGGCTCGATCGCCAGGGTTTTCTCGAGCCCGGCTTCCGTCACATTTTTGTCGTATCGGCCGACGGCGGCGCGCCGCGGCAGTTGACCAGCGGCGATTTTAATGACGGGCCCGGCGGCGGATTCGGAGGCGGAGGCGGGCTGTCCTGGACGCCCGATGGCAAAACCATCGTTTTCAGCGGCCTGCGGCTGCCCGACGCGGATTATCACGTCAAGGAGAACTACATTTATGCCGTCGATACCGCGAGCGGCGCGGTCCGGCAGTTGGTAACTCGAAAGGGCGAGCATCAGAACCCGGTGGTCTCGCCCAACGGGCGATACATCGCCTATACCGGTTATGATTTCGCGATGCAGGCCTGGAAGGATTCCGACCTGTACGTGATGAATATCGACGGATCGAACCAGCGCGACATTACTCCCAAGCTCGACCGGACGCCGTCGGGACTCCAGTGGAGCGCCAACAGCAGCGGCCTCTACTTCGGCGTGAGCGAGAGCGGCACGCGCAATCTGTATTACGCCTCGCTCGATCGCGAGGTCCGCAAGGTCACCGAGGGCAATCACATGCTCACCGTCAGCAGCGTGAGCAAGGCTGGGATAGCAGCGGGCGTGCTGACCGATCCGGCCAAGCCGGCCGACGTGGTGATTGTTGATCTGGCGAATCCGCGGCCCAGGCAGCTCACCGACGCCAACGGCGACCTGCTGCGCGGCATCAAGCTGGGCGAGGTGGAGGAGATCAGCTACACCTCAACCGACAATCTGAAGATACAGGGATGGATCGTAAAACCTCCGGATTTCGATCCGTCGAAGAAGTATCCCCCGATTCTCAGCATTCATGGCGGCCCGGCGGGGATGTACGACGTGGGATTTAACTTTGCCTATCAGGATCATGCCGCCAACGGCTACGTGGTGCTTTACACCAATCCGCGCGGCTCGACCGGCTACGGCACCGATTTTGGAAACGCGATCAATTACGACTACCCCGGAAAAGATTTCAACGATCTGATGAAGGGGGTGGACGAAGTGATTTCGCGCGGCTACATCGACGAGCGCAATCTTTTCGTGTACGGCTGCAGCGGCGGCGGCGTGCTCACCTCCTGGATCGTGGGCCATACCGACCGTTTTGCCGCGGCGGTGGCGCAGTGCCCGGTCACAGACTGGCTGTCTTTTGCCGGAATCGTCGACGCGCAGCCGAATTATTATTCCCTGTTCTTCAAGAAACTGCCGTGGGAGGATCCCACCGAGTACCTGAAGCACTCTCCGGTGATGTACGCCGGCAACGTGAAGACGCCGACGCTGCTGATGACGGGCGTGCTCGACATGCGGACGCCGATGCCGCAGAGCGAGGAGTTTTATGAAGCTTTAAAACTCCGCGGAGTGCCGACGGCGCTGATCCGGATGAACGGCGAATATCACGGAACCACATCGATCCCATCGAATTTCATGCGCACCCAGCTTTACCTGCGCTACTGGTTCGACAAATATAAAAGGAATTAGAGATGCCGGCCTGATCCGGCACGCGCCTCCGCGGCGGAGCCATGATATAGTCTCTCGGAAGGAGGGGTCCGTGGAAAGACGAACGATGCCCAGCGAGGCAGTCGAACTCTACAATCTTTTTATTCATGGCGTGATCAGCCGGCGCTCGTTCATGGACGGTTTGCAGAAATACGCCACCGGCGGCCTTACCGTGGCGGCGATGATGCAGGCTCTGCTGCCGGATTACGCGCTGGGGCAGCAGGTCGCTCGAAACGATGACCGCATCCGGAGCAGCTATGAGACGGTGGCCTCGCCGCAGGGCAACGGAAGCATTCGCGGCTACCTGGTCCGTCCGGCCAGCGCCGATACGCGCAACGCAACTCCGTCGAAGCTGCCGGGGATCATCGTGATCCACGAAAACCGGGGGTTGAATCCGCACATTGAGGACATCGCGCGGCGGCTGGCGCTGGCCAATTTTATGGCTTTCGCGCCGGACGGGCTGACTTCGGTGGGCGGCTTTCCCGGCGACGATTATCACGGCGGCGAACTGTTCCGCAAAGTCGATTCGAAAAAGATGGCGGAGGATTTCGTGGCGGCGGCGCGGTGGTTGAAGGCGCGCAGCGACTGCACGGGGAAGATCGGCGCCACCGGATTTTGCTACGGCGGCGGGATCGCCAACCTGCTGGCGGTGCGGCTGGGCGCCGATCTCGCCGCGGCGGTGCCCTTCTACGGCACGCCTCCGGCCAAGGAAGACGTGCCAAAGATCAAGGCCGCGATTCTGGTCCATCACGGCGAGCTCGATACCCGGCTGGCCTCCACCTGGCCGGCCTATGACGCGGAGTTGAAAGAAGCGGGCGTCCCGCATGAGGGCTACATCTATCCCGGTGCGGTGCACGGATTCAACTGCGACGCCACGCCGGAGCGCTACAACAAAGCGGCGGCGGACCTGGCCTGGCAGCGGACCATCGACTGGTTCAATAAATACGTGCGGGCCTGAGCCGCGGCGGCGGGGTGCGGATCGTTCCCCGCGCCGGGCCGGGGGAATCCGCGAAGCTGGGGTTCGTTCTATGAGCAAGGTTTCCACCTTGGTTTTGCTCGCCACCGCGGCCGCGCTGGCGCAAAACGCCGACTGGCCGCAATTCGGATGGGACGCCGCCAGCAGCGGGACCTCGCAAGCCATCAGCGGGATCACCAGCGGCAATCTCGGCTTGCTGGAGCGCCGCCAGATTCAGATCGACGGCACCGTGGATGCGTCCGCGGTTTATCTGCATGCGGTGGCGGTCAAACGCTCGGCGCACGACGTCTTCTTCGTCACCACCACCTACGGAAAGACGCTGGCCATCGACGCGGCAGCCGGCGCGATTCTGTGGGAATACACTCCGCCGCAGTATGCAAGCTGGGCCGGAACCGCGCAGATCACCACCAGCACGCCCGCCATCGATCCGGACCGGCAGCATATTTACGCCGCGGCGCCGGACGGCACGATTCGCAAGCTCGCCGTCGGCGATGGGCACGTGGTCTGGACCGCGGCCATCACCATGATGCCGCAGCGCGAAAAAATTGCTTCGCCGCTGAAGGTTTTTAACGGGAACGTAATCGCGGTCACCGGCGGCTATATTGGAGACGCGCCGCCTTATCAAGGACACGTGGCGATCCTGGACGCGCAAAGCGGCAATCTGCTGCATGTGTGGAATTCGCTGTGCAGCGATCGCGCCGGGCTCATCAATCCGCCCACGTGCCCAGGTACGCGGTCGGCGATCTGGGGCCGCGCCGGCGCGGTGATCGACCCTGCCACGGGCAACATTTTCGTCGCCACCGGCAACGGTCCGTATGACGGCAAAACAAACTGGGGCGATGCGCTGATCGAGCTCGATCCGACGGCGACGCAGACCCTCGCCAACTACACGCCGGCCGATAACACCCAGCTTGATGATAGCGATCTTGATCTCGGATCGACGTCGCCGGTGCTGCTCGGCTCCGGTTTTGTGGCGCAGGGTGGCAAGGATGATATCATTCGTTTGCTGAGCCTGCAATCGATCGCGGGCGCGACTCCGCACAGCGGAGCTGAGATGCAAACCGTCTCGACGCCTTCCGGCAACATGTTGTTCACCGCGCCGGCAGTGTGGAACAACAACGGCCAGACCTGGATGTTCGCGGCCGATAACGGCGCGACCGCGGCCTGGACCTTCAGCAACGGGACGCTCAGCAAGGCCTGGAGCACCCGGACCGGCGGCACGAGTCCGATCGTGGCGGGCGGGCTGTTATACGTCTACGATCCGAACGGAGGGTTGTACGTCTACGATCCGGCCAGCGGCACGCAGCTTGCCAGGCTCAACTGCGGGAACGGCCACTGGAACAGCCCCATCGCCGTGGATGGCAAAATCATCCTGCCGGAAGGCAACGCCAATCAGCACGCGACGTCCGGCGTGATCGACGTATGGGCCTTGCCCGGCGAAGCCCCGCGCCGCACGCGCCGGCCCTGACCGCGATCGCGCCCGCGCCCGCGCCGCAGACGTAATCGGCGGGAAAAGGTTTACGCGGGCGTATTGCAACCTTTCGCGCCGCCAGCCGCGTCTTCTCTTCAAGAGGACTGGCATGCGACCCTTTCTGAGCCGGCGCGAAATTCTGCGATTTGCCGGGGCGGCTGGAATCGCCGGCGGAATCGCGCCGCTATATGCATCGGACTCGGGATTCTGGAACAAGAAGGATCCCGCCGACTGGACCGGCGCCGAAATCGATCAGCTCACCAACAAATCGCCGTGGGCCAAACAAATTACGGTTACGGCTCCGGCGGAAGGCTACGGCCGCGGATACCCGGGTGGCGGATATCCGGGTGGCGGATATCCCGTGGGGATCGGTTTCCCGGGCGGCATGGGACGGCGGCGCGGGCCGGGAATGCCTGCCGGACAGGTTTATAAGGCCGTGGTGCGTTGGCAAAGCGCGAAGGTGATTCTTGACGCGATGAAGACTCCGCTGCCGGAGAAGATGACCAATCACTACGTCATCGTGGTCGGCGGGATTCCGGTGAATCCCCGCGACAATCGCTACGGCTCCAACGACGATTCGGCGCAGTCCAATCAGGAGATTCTGGACCGGATGAAAGCGGTGACGTTCCTTCAACCGAAGGACAAACGTGATCTCCAGCCGGGCGTCATCGTGCAGCAGCCAGCCAACTATGGCGACGTCTATTTTGGTTTCGCCAGGGACCTGGTCACGCTGCGTCCGGAAGACAAAGAGGTCGTCTTCAGCACCAGCTTTGGCCGCATTCCCGTGAAGGTGAAGTTTAATCTGAGGGAAATGATGTATCACGGCGAGCTGTCGGTCTAAAGTGGAGGTATGGAGAAGACAACGGCCGATTGGAAGAAGCAGCTCACCCCGGAGCAGTATCACGTCACGCGCGAAAAGGGCACCGAGCCTCCGTTTACCGGCAAATATTGGAATCTGCACGATGACGGAACGTATCGCTGCGTCTGCTGCGGGGCGAAGCTGTTCAGTTCGGAGACGAAGTTCGACTCCGGCACCGGGTGGCCCAGCTTCTACGCGCCCATCGATGAGAAGAATCTGCGCATGGTCGAGGATCTCAGCCACGGCATGCGCCGGATCGAAGTCGAGTGCGCGCAGTGCGGGGCGCACCTGGGCCATGTTTTCCCGGACGGTCCGAAACCGACGGGTTTGCGCTATTGCATGAACTCCGCCTCGCTTGATTTCGAGCCGGAACCTTAGCGCGGGCGTAAAATCGTAGTGAGATGTGGCTCCTGCTCGCGGCGGTGCTGGCGCAATCGGTCGATTATCAGGCCGAGGGCGTCAAGGCGCTGGATGCCAAGCAGTACGGCGCCGCGCTGGAGGATTTCAAGAAAGCCGCCGCCGCCGATCCGGCCGACTACGCCGCGCATTTTCATCTCGCTTTGACCTACAGCCTGCTGGGCAACGATGCCGCGGCGTCGGAGGAATATAAGACGTGCCTGGATCTCAAGCCAGGTCTGTATGAAGCCGAGTTGAATCTGGGCGTCTCGCTGCTGCGCTTGAAGGATCCGGCGCGCGCGGCGCCTTATCTTGCGGAAGCGGCGCGGCAGAAGCCTTTGGAGTTCCGGCCGGCGCTGTTGTATGCGCAGGCGCTGCTCGAATCCGGGCGCGCGGCAGAGGCGGAGAAGGCGTTCGCCGGCGCTTTAACGCTGAATCCGGAATCGGCCGCGGCCGAAGAAGGGCTGGGCCAGGCCATGTTGCGGCAAGGCCGGCTGGCGGAGGCGGAGCCGCATTTGAGAAAAGCGGCCGCGCTCGATGCGGCGTATAAGAGCGGATTGCTGGCGCTCGGCGAAGCTTACGAAGACGCGAAACAGCCGGATCGCGCCATCGCCATCTACCGCCAGTTCCCTGAGGATGCCGCTGCGCAGGAACGGATGGGCGCGCTGCTTGAGAATTCCGGCAAACCGGCGGAGGCGATTCCGGCGCTGGAAGCGGCGGTGTCCCAATCGCCGACCTCGGCCAATCGCGTCGCGCTGGCCCAGGCTTACGTCGCGACGAAGCAGCTCGCCAAGGCCGATCCGTTGGCCGCTGCGGCGGTGGCCGCCGAACCAAACAACTTCGATCTGCGGATGTTCTACGGGCGGGTTCTTCGCGATGAGCGCCGATTCGGGGAAGCGGCTTCGCAGTTCCTGGCCGCATCGAAGCTGCGAACGGAAGCCGCGGCCCCGTGGAACGAGCTGGCCGGCGTGCTCACGGTGGCCGGGCAGTATCCGCAGGCGCTTTCCGCGCTCGATCATCTTCGCGCGCTCGGCGCCGAAACTCCGGCCCACTTTTTCCTGCGCGGTCTGTGTTTCGATCACTTGCGCCAGTTGAAGGAAGCGCTGGAGAACTACAATAAATTTTTAGAGAGCAGCCGGGGCCAGTATCCGGACGAGGAGTTTCAGGCCCGCCAGCGCGCCCGGATCATCCGGAATGAGCTGAACCGACGGTGATGTTGAGCGCCTTGATGATTTTTTTTCTCGCCGCGGATTTGGCTGCGATCCGGTCGGAGCCGAACCTGGAGCGGCGCAGCGACATGGCGCTCGATTATATCTCCGGCGTGCTCGGCCAGGTTCAGGAGCTATACAATTCGGGCCAAATTGAGCAATGGCGCGGCGCGCTGAACCGCATCAACGAAGCGGTGGATTTGTCGTATGAGTCGCTCCGCGCCGCGCAAAAGAATCCGCGAAACGACAAGCATTACAAGCGCGCCGAGCTGAAGACGCGCGAATTTCTGCGGCGGTTGGACGGCATGCGCGACGAGGTGAACTTTGACGATCGCGCCGCGCTCGACCAGGTCCGCGCCAAGATCTCGCAAGTGCACGACGAGCTGCTGGAAAAGATCATGGGGAAGAGAAGATAGAGGTGTTTATGCGAGGTTACGCTGTTGCTTTGCTGTGCGCGCTGCCTCTGGCGGCGCAGGCCAATCGCGATTTTCTCACCGCCGACGAAGCCGATCAGGTGCGGATCGCGCAGGACCCCAACGACCGGATGAAGCTCTATCTTCATTTCGCCCGGCAGCGCCTCGATCAGGTCAGCCAGCTTCTGGCCAAGGACAAGCCGGGGCGCAGCGCGCTGATTCACGATTTGCTGGAAGACTACGGGCGCATCATCGAGGCAATCGACACGGTGGCCGATGACGCTCTGCGCCGCAAGCTGCCGATCGACAAGGGCAACGCGGCGGTCGCCGCCGGCGAGCGGGAGATGGCCGAGAAGCTCAAAAGGATCAACGACAGCCAGCCCAAGGACCTGGCCCGCTACCAGTTTGTGTTGCAGCAGGCGATCGAAACAACCGAAGACAGCTACGAGCTTTCGAAAGCCGATGTAGCCGAGCGCGCCGCCGAGATCGCCGCGAAGGAGAAAAAGGAGAAGGCCGAGCGCGCCGCGGAGATGACCCCGGAAGAAAAGCAGGCGGCGCAAGCCGAGGCGGATAAGGCGGCCACCAATCCGCCCCGCAAGCCGCCGACGTTGTATAAGCCGGGCGAGAAGAAGCAGCAGCAGTAGCGCCGTTGCGCTGGCGTGCCCGCTCCAGGACAGATAGGATAAGAATGGATGGCTCCTCACCATTCCCACCCACATTCGCACGGCAACAAGGGACGAACCCTGTTGGCGGCGCTCGGCGTGACGCTGGCGTTCGTCACCATCGAGGCGATCGCCGGATTCCGGGCCGCAAGCCTGGCGTTGATCTCCGACGCCGGGCATAATTTCACCGACGCATTTGCGCTTCTGCTGGCGGCCATCGGGGTGTTTTTCCAATCCCGCCCTGCCGATCAGATCAAGACCTACGGTTACCAACGCGCGGGAGTGCTGGCCGCGTTTGTGAACGCGCTGATGCTGGTGGCGCTGGCGGGAGTTTTGTTTTATGAAAGCTGGCAGCGGCTGCGCCATCCCGAACCGGTTGCCGAAGGGATCATGATGACGGTGGCGGCGGCCGGGCTCGCCGTCAATCTTGCGATCGCCTGGGGCATCGGCCACGGCCGCGACTTAAACCTTCGCGCCGCGTGGCTGCACATGCTGGGCGACGCGGCGAGCTCGGCCGGGATCATCGCCGGTGCGGTCGCGATTCACTTTACCGGCGCCGTGGCGATCGATCCGCTATTGTCGATTCTCATCGCCTGCGGGATTTTATGGTCGGCGTGGGGAATTATTCAGGATTCGCTGAACATTCTTCTGGAAGGACTGCCGAAGGGGTTGCGGTTTTCCGACGTGCTGCGCGAGCTCGGCGGCGTTGCGGGCGTGATCGACGTTCACGATCTGCACATCTGGAGCCTGGGCTCGGAAGCGCACGCACTGAGCTGCCACGTGCTGATCGAGGACATGCCTCCCTCGGCGAGCGATTCGATTCTGCGCTGCATCAATTCGGTCCTCTGCGAGCGTTTCGATATTCACCACACCACGATCCAGTTCGAGCATGTCCGCTGCGCGCTGGCCGATGAGTCCTGCACCCAGCTCAAGCGCCGGCATTGAGGGAAGGAAAGATAGGAAGGAAAAAGCCCCGGTTTCTCGCCGGGGCTTTCTTTTGAATTGGGCAACGTCCTACTCTCCCACACACTCGCGCGTGCAGTACCATCGGGGCTGAGGGGCTTAACTTCCGTGTTCGGGATGGGAACGGGTGGGACCCCCTCGCTA
>JAJPIT010000052.1 GCA_021324615.1 Terriglobia bacterium
ATCTGCTCGCGGCTTTCCACCGAACAGGGACCGCCGCAAAAAACCAGCTCGGATCCGCCGACCGGCACGCCCTTGACATAGACGATCGAATCTTCCGACTTCACTTCCCTGCTGACGAGTTTATAGGGCTTGGTGACGCGGATGGCCTCGGCGACGCCGGGAAAATCCTCAAACTCGGCCGGATCAATCGGGCCGGGGTTGCCGGTGATCCCGATGGCGGTTTTCTGCGCGCCCGGAATGGGATGCGGCCGGAATCCCAGGCTCTCGATTTTTTTACAGACCCGCTCGATATCGGCCGGCGTGGCCTGCGCGGTCATCACGATCAGCATTTCTCTATTTAGTTTACTCCCCGGCGGCGGACTTTACCGCGCGGCGCGGCCTTCGCGTTTCAGCGCCTCTTTTTGCGGGCCGCGGCCGCAGCCCGGCCCTTTTTGGGCGGCGCCAGCTTCACGCCAGCCCGCCGGGCCTTCGACAACCCGATGGCGATTGCCTGCCTGGCGGACCGCGCGCCATGCTTGCCCTGGCGAATGTGCTCCATTTCCTCCCGCACAAACTCGCCGGCCTGCGTGCTGGGCGCTTTTCCCTGGCGCGCATCCTGGCGGGCGCGCTGGATGGTTTTTTTGTCCGGCATCATTTCCCTCCGATCTTTCGCTTGCAATCGGAGCACCGGCGGCGAACTGTCACGCTACGCTCCATGCGGGAAACGGCCCTGGCCGGCGATGCCGGCCGCTATTCGTAGCGCAGCGCCTCCACCGGCACGATGCGCGTGGCGCTGCGGGCCGGATAAAGGGTCGCAATCAGGCTGACGGCGAGCGCCGCCGCCGCGATCCAAACCCCGTCGATCCAGCGCGAATCAAACGGCACGTACGCCAGCGAATAGACGCTCTCATCGAGCGGGAAGAGGCGGTAGGTGTTGGCGAAATAACAAAAGATGTACCCGGCGGTGAGCCCGATGGCCGTCCCCACCACGCCGATCAGCGCGCCTTGCAGCACGAAAATTTTGCGGATCTGCGAGGCCCGTGCGCCCATCGACATCAAAATCGCGATATCGCGATGCTTTTCCATCACCATCATCACCAGCGTGATCAAAATGTTCAACGCCGCGACGATTTGAATCAGGCCGATGGTGATCACGGTCACAATCCGCTCCATTTTGAGCGCGTTCAGGATCTGATGGTTCTGCTCTTCCCAGGTGATGGCCTCCAGCTTGGGCCCGATCACCTTTTCCGCCTCCCGCTCCACCTCGGGAGCCTTATAGATATCGTCCAGGCGCAGTTCGATGGCGTTGACGACATCCTCGAAGCCGAAGGTTTTTTGCGCCACGCTCAGCGACGTGAAGGCCCAGTTGTTATCAACGTCGTAAAAACCCGTCTCGAAAATTCCGGCGACCAGAAATCGCTTGAAGGACGGCTGCCAGCCCGCCGGCCCGAGATAGCCTTGCGGGATCATCAGCGTAAGCGGTTTGTTCACCACCGCGCCGGTGTACTCGGCCAGCCGCGCGCCCAAGACGATGCCCGGCAGCCCGCCGGAGTCGCGCAGCGGCTCAAGCGAACCGGCCTTGAGATGGGTCAAGGCGTCGGGAACCGGCGCACCGGGCGCGAGCGAAATACCCTTGATAATCGCTCCCGTGCAGCGGACCGGACCGGAGATGTAGGCGGGATCGTAGAGGCTCGGCGCCGCGCTGGTCACGTGCGGAAGCCGGGCGAGCCGGGCCGCGATCTGCTCCCAGTTTTCGATGCCGTTGCCGGCTTCCTTTTCCTCGATCGACACCGCCGCCGTCGCCCCCAGCAGGTTTTTTTGCAGGGTCGCGCTGAATCCGTTGGTGATGGCCACGGCGATCACCAGCGCCATCACTCCGGCCGCGACCCCGATGACCGAGATTACCGTGATCACGGAAATAACCACCTGCTTGCGTTTGGCCCGCAGGTAGCGGGTGGCGACGAAAAATTCGAACGGCATAGGGAGGCGCGCGGTTTTATTCCGGCCGGCCGGCGGCTGCCGGGTCCTGTCTCAGCCGCGCGGCCATGCCGATCTGCCCCTCGGCCCGCAGCAGCGGGAACAGAATGACGTCGCGGATGGAACGGGAGTTGGTCAGAACCATAGCCAGGCGGTCAATGCCGATTCCTTCGCCGCCGGTGGGCGGCATCCCGTAGGACATCGCGCGCAGATAGTCCTCGTCCATCTGATGGGCCTCTTCATCTCCAGCATCGCGCATGGCCAGTTGCAACTCAAAGCGCCGGCACTGCTCCCGCGGATCGTTCAGTTCGGTGTAGGCATTGCCGATCTCCATGCCCGCCGCGTAGATTTCAAAGCGGTCCACAAACGCCGGATCGCGCTCGTTATTTTTGGACAGCGGCGAAACCTCCACCGGATACTCGTAGATGACGGTCGGCTGGATCAGCGTCGGCTCGATCTTCTCGAAGGCTTCCACCAGCGCGTGCCCTTTCAGATCCGGATTTCCCACCGCTTCCCGCATGGTCAGGCGGCGGATGTTGCCGAAATCCAGTTTTTCGCCCTGATAGTCGACCACCGCCGATCCGGTCACGTCGATCGCGCACTGCTTCAGCAGCTCGCAGGAAAAATCGATCAGCAACTGGTAATCAGCGTAGGCCCAGTAGAACTCGAGCATGGTGAACTCGGGGTTGTGCTGCGTCGAAACCCCCTCGTTGCGGAAATTCTTGTTGATTTCGTAGACGCGCTCCATTCCGCCGACGATCAGCCGCTTCAGGTACAGCTCCGGCGCGATGCGCAGGTACAGATCCATGTCCAGTGTGTTGTGATGGGTGATGAACGGGCGCGCATTCGCCCCGCCGTAGACCGGCTGCATCATCGGCGTCTCCACTTCGATGAATCCGCGGGCCTCCAGTTGCCGCCGCAGCGAGGCGATCAGCCGGGCGCGCGCCTCGAAAACTTTCCGCGACTCCGGATTGGCGATCAGATCCAGATAACGCTGGCGGTAGCGGATCTCGACGTCCTCCAGCCCGTGCCATTTTTCCGGCAGATTCAGCAGAATCTTGGATAAGAATGTAAGTCTTTCGGCGTGCACGCTCAGTTCGCCCGTGCGCGTGCGGAACAGGTAACCGTCCACCCCGACGATATCGCCGAGGTCCAGGATCTCATACAGCTTGTACTCGTTTTCCGAAAGCGCGTCCTTGCGCAAGTAGACCTGCAGCTTTTCCCCGCATTGCTGAAGGTGCATAAATCCGGCCTTGCCCATTCGCCGGATGGTGGCGATCCGGCCGGCCAGGCGCACCCGCGGCCGGCCGCTCAACTCCTGAGCCGTTTTCGATCCATAGCCGGCGAGAATCTGCGGAATGGTGTGGCTGAAGTCGAAGCGCTGCCCGTAGGGCCGGAAACCGAGTGCGGCGATTTCATCGATGCGGCGCAGCCGCTGCTTGAAAAGATCGTCTTCCAGGGACATGAGTTAATGGAAACCGCGATAATCCAGCTTACCGCGCCCGGCCGGGCCTTCCGGAGTCCGCTATCGCTTCACGATCACTTCCCGCAGATGATCCCGGGTGAGGAAAAATTTTACCGAGGCGAAATCCTGAAACAGCTTTTCCAGGCTCCGGTTGTTAAAGAACTGCGCCGGTTTGCGCCGGCCGCGCGGAACCAGAAGGATGGTCTTGTGATCGGAGATGCGATAGGAATAGGTCGGGATCGTTTCGGCGCGTTCCTCGGCGTGAAAAAACGCCAGCAGCGAGGAGCCGGGCCGCAGCACCTGATGCAGCTTTTTCACCACCGCTTCCAGCAGCGGCCCGCTTAAAAATTGCAGCGTGTCCCACACCAGCGCGCCGTCGAAGGTGCCCGGATCGAAGCCCAGCACCGACTGCAAGAAGGGCCCGGTTTTGAGCGGGTTGGCCTGATTTTCGTAAAAATCGCCATCGCCGAAGCACTGATCGAGCTGATGCACGAAGTCGTCGGAATACAGGCGGTGCCCGTAGTTGATCAGAAACGTGATGGTCTGCTGGCTGGCTCCGGCGAAGTCGAGAATGGAAAGACCGGGCCGTTCCTCAAGCGACGTACAGAACTGATCCAGGCCGTGGCTGTGGCGCGTCTCCAACTATCTCTTATTATTATCACCGGCGCCGGCGGCGACTGGTGCGGCGTTGGATACCGCGGCGGCGGCCTGCTGCGGCCGGGCGGCGGGTCTGGGCTCCTGGCGCGCCGCGTCGGCCCGGACGATATCGATGTTGCCCTTGAAATAAGCGCCGTCCTCGATGACGATGCGCGCGGTGCGAAGGTCACCCACCAGTTTTGCGTCCCTGCGGATCTCGATCTTGTCGCTGGTTTCCACGTTGCCGTGAATGGTTCCCAGCACCACCACTTCGCGCGCCTTGACGCCGGCCACCACCTTGCCGTTCGGCCCGATCGTCAGGCGATGCTCCTGCAACTCGACCGTTCCTTCCACTTCACCGTCGATGGTCAGATCCTCGCGGCTGAAGATCTGCCCTTTGACGATCACCGATTTGCCGAGCACGGCCGATCCGGCGCGCTGCGGCTCATGATGCGGCTCCATTGCGCTGGCGCGCGTCGGAAGTGTAGACATGGGAATTCCCTCCTTGGCAAGCTCGGATGCGGTCGGCGGCGCCGAGGCCGGCTTGTGCTGTGTAATTTCTTCTTCTTTGCGGCGGTTCCACATGGGAGCGCCTCCTTCCCGTTCTTAACCCCGTAAGAGGCCTGGAATCGTGCCGCGCGAGCGAAACGTCGCGGCCGTTCAACTATACTACTACGGCTCCCATTTGGCGCACTACGGCGCGGCCGGCAAACCGCGTAACATAAATGAACAATGCGAGATGCCGCCGGGCCGGGAAACGTTTCAGCCTTTTTCGGCAGCCAGGCCAACCGCCGCTAAAGACCGCGCCCGATCCGGCCGATGGATCCAGTGTGGGGGACTTCTATCTCGACGCGCGCCTGGACGCCCTGCGCCGCAGCCAGAACCCCGACGGTGGATGGCCCTATTTCGCCGGCAAACAGTCCTGGCTCGAGCCGACGGTCTACGCGGCGCTGGCGCTCGACGGCGAACCGGCGGCCGACCGGGCCTGGAAGCTGCTCAAATCCTGGCAGATGCGGAGCGGAGCCGTTCGTCCGGCGGCGGATGTGCAAGTGGAAAGCTGGGCAACGGCGCTGTGCGTCACGCTTTCCGCCGCGCGCGGCGAATTCGGCGAGCCGTTCGAGCGCGCGGTGCAGTGGCTGCTTAAGACCCAGGGCGAAGACTCGAATCTGCTGACCCGCGCCGCATCGGCCGCCGGATTGTTCAAGCCCGACCGCAATCCCCACAATCACGGCTGGCCCTGGAAGCCGGGAACTTCATCGTGGGTTGAGCCCACCGCCCATGCGCTGGTCGCGCTGAAACTCGCCTCGGCGAAGCTGCCGGACAAAAAAGAAGTGGCGGAACGGATTCGGACCGGACAGGCCGCCCTGTTCGACCTTCGCGCCAGCGATGGCGGCTGGAATTACGGCAATCGAACCGTGTGGGGCGTCGATCTGCCTTCCTATCCGGAGACGACCGCCCTGGCGCTAATCGGCCTTCAATCCAGCGGAGCAACGGATGTGCTCGAGGCCGCCAGAAAGATCAACATCGAGCGCGTTTCTCCACTGGCGCGCGCCTGGCTGGCGATCGCGCTGCGGCTTTATGGCGTCGAAACGCCGGCGCCCGCGGCCCGGCCCACGCCCGATCTGCTGCTCACCGCGGTGGAAGCGCTTGGATGCGCGAACTATCGGTACTTCAAAACCGGAGGGGAAGCGTGATCTCGCGCCGCGATTTCTTTCCGCTGGCGGCAGCCGGGACACTCGCCGGATACGCCGGATTCGAGGGCGGAAGAGCGGGGCGTCCCGCGCGGCTCCTTCGTTCCAGCGTCGCGGTGCTCAAAGCCGCGTCCTATTCCCAGGATCTGGCGGGCCGGATGCTTCAGGGCATCCGCGAGCTGAAGCTCAACCCGCGCGGGCTGAAAGTCTTGCTCAAGCCCAATCTGGTGGAGTTCGACCCCAACACCTGCATCAACACCGACGTTGCGGCGGTCGCGGCGGCCTATGAGGTTTTTAAGACGCTCGGCGCCTCGGAGGTGATCATCGGCGAAGGTCCCGGGCATCGGCGCGATACTTACGCGTTGGCGGAAATGGCGCGATATCGCGGCGAAATTGAGCAATTTGACGCCCGTTTCGTCGATTTAAACCGCGACGACGTCAGCCCGGTGATCGGCTTCGCGGACCGTCCCGAGATGTACTTCCCGAACACGGCGCTGCGCGCGGACCTGATCGTTTCGCTCGCCAAGATGAAAACGCATCATTGGGCCGGCGCTACGCTTTCGATGAAGAACTTCTTCGGCCTGGTTCCCGGAAACGTCTACGGCTGGCCGAAAAACGAGCTGCACCACATCGGCATCGATCGCTCCGTCTTCGAGCTTTCCCGCGTATTCCGCCGCAGCTTCGCGATCGTCGATGGAATCGTCGGCATGGAAGGCAACGGCCCCATTCAGGGATCGCCCAAGCCGGTGGGTGTGCTGGTGATGGGCTCGGATCTGCCGGCCGTGGATGCGACGTGCTGCCGTATCATGGGCATCGATCCGGACCGCCTGGAGTATCTGCGCCTCGCCTCGGACCGGCTGGGCGTCACCGAGGAAGCGCGCATCGAACAGCGCGGCGAGACGATCTCCTCGGTCCGCACCAATTTCCGCCTGATCAAGCCCTTCGAAAGCTACCGGCTGGCCTGAAAAGAAACTTCTCGCGCCCTGCCCGCCATCCGGCGGCAGAACGGCTTTGAAAATCACGGAACTGGCCCGAGCAGGCGAGCGTAGAATGTGAGTGAGGCTGCCATGAAAACCTTACCCTACGCCGTTTTCGCGATGCTGGCCGGTTCCGCTTTCGCCGATACCGTTAGTCAGAACCTGCTCAACCTGGTGATGCCCGATACCGTGATCCTCTCCGGCGCGCAGGTGGATCAAATGACGGCTTCGCCGTTCGGCCAATATCTGCTTTCGCAGTTCCAGCCGAACAATCCCGGATTCCTGCAATTTGTCGGCGCCACCGGATTCGATCCGCGCTACGATCTGCAATATCTGCTCGCGGCCACGTCGGTGCAGGCGGGCAATCATCAGGTGCTGATCCTCGGGGTGGGGAATTTTCAGCAGAACAAGATCACCACGGCGGCAACCGCGCAAGGCGCTACGATGTCGGCGTACAAGGGCGTAACGATTCTCACCGGAAAAAACAACAACCTCAACGGCTCGCCCGGCGCGCTGGCGTTTCTCGATAACCAGACCATCGCCATGGGCGCGCTGCCG
>JAJPIT010000083.1 GCA_021324615.1 Terriglobia bacterium
CGCCAGCGAGCGGGTTTTCGATCCGGATGTTCTTGCGCACGGGTATCGTCAGGCCGGCGATGGGGTTGCGGGTATGCCCGCAAAGGGAACTGCGATTCGGGGGCGCGGGTTTGTTTCGAGAGGGCTCGCCTCCCTCTGGGGGAACGCTTCGCGAGCGTTCTACTCTCTGGTATCAGCGCGCGAAGTCAGTTGTCAAGAGTCGAAGCGCATCGATGCGTAAGCGGTCCGCCCGAAGATTTTTGTTGCCCATTCTCATGTATAGGCGAAGCCGATTTTCTTCTTCCTGAGGAGCAGAATCGCGAAACACGCATGACATGGCCATCAAGACGACCCGGACGGCGTGCAAGGGGAGCCGAAAGAGCGAGCTTGGCGTCCAAAAATTGGACTCCAAACCGCCACCAAACGGACTCCGGGCGGGGGCCGGAGGGAGGTAAGTATCTGCAACTCTTTGAGTTCTTTGGTCGGGCCGCCGGGATTTGAACCCGGGACCTCTTGCACCCCAAGCAAGCGCGCTAGCCAGGCTGCGCCACGGCCCGATTCATTCAGTGTAGCGCAGATCCAGCTTCACGCCCCGGCGATCACGGGAGCGGGACCGCGGCGTCCTCCGCAGTGGGATGCCCCCGGGGAATCGCGTCTCCTCGGAAAATCTCGTGCGAACATAAAAATTGTGAAACGCTGCCTCGTTCTTTTTTGCGCGGCTTCGGCCGCAATCGCGCAAATGACGGAGATTTCGGCGGAGCGAATTCGCGCCCACGTCCGGTTTCTCGCAAGCGATCTGCTGGAAGGCCGCGGCGTCGGCGCGCGCGGCGGCGAGCTGGCCACCGAGTACATCGCGACTCAGCTCGCGCTTTCCGGCGCAAAACCCGCCGGCGACAACGGAACCTATTTTCAAAATTTCACATTGATCGGCGCCGATCCGCAGCCAGAATCGGCGCTCACGGCGACCACGCAGGCGGGCCAGACGATTCGCTTCCGCTGGCTCGACGATTTTGTGGGTGTGACGCTCCAGCAGAAACCGGACGCAGCGTTCGACGCGGAAGCGGTCTTCGTGGGTCATGGGATCACGGCGCCGGAGTACGAATGGGATGACTACGCGGGCGTTGACGTGAAGGGAAAAGTGGCGGTGTTGTTCACCAATGAACCGCCTTCCGACGATCCGAAATTCTTTGGCGGCAAGGCGCTCACTTACTACGGCCGGTGGACCTACAAGTACGAAAACGCGACGCGGCACGGCGCGGTGGCGGCGATCATCATTCACACCACGCCGACGGCGAGCTATGGATGGGACGTCGTGCGATCCTCCTGGGGCCGCGAAGATCAGCAGGTAAAGCTCGCGCCGGGCGAAGCGGCGCTCGCGTTTGCGGGTTGGGTGACTGAACAGCAGGGCGACAAAATCGCCGCAAGCATCGGAAAGACCGCGGCTGAGCTTCTGCGGATGGCCGATACGCGCGGCTTCAAGGCGATCCCGCTGCCGCTTCGTTTCCGGGGCCGCCTGCCGGCAAAGATCCGCGAAATCCACACGCGCAACGTGGCGGCCAAAATCGACGGCAGCGATCCACGGCTCAGCGGCGAAGCCGTGATCTTCAGCGCGCATTGGGATCATCTGGGAATCGGCGCGCCGGTGAATGGAGATTCGATCTACAACGGCGCGGCCGATAACGCCACCGGTTGCGCGATGCTGCTGGAATTGGCGCGAGCCTGGGCCATGCTGCCGCAGAAGCCCCGGCGATCGGCTCTTTTTCTCGCGGTTTCGGCGGAGGAGGCCGGGCTGCGCGGATCCCAGTACTATGCCGAGCATCCGGTGATTCCGGCGGGAAAAACCATGGCCGACATCAATTTCGATATGTTCATGCCGTTCGGCCGCGCCAGCGACGTGGTGGTGAACGGAGCCGAACGCACCACGCTTTATCCGATTGTCGAAGAGGCGGCGCGGCGCTTCGATCTGCGGATTGCGCCGGATCCGCGGCCCTCGGCCGGAACGTATTACCGCTCAGACCATTTTTCGCTGGCGCACGCCGGCATTCCTTCATTTTCGATTGAAGGCGGCGAGGATCTGCTGGGAAAACCTCCGGGAACCGGCCACAAACTCTTCGCCGACTTCAACGAGAACCATTATCACCAGCCCTCGGATGAATATCACGAGGATTGGGATTTTTCAGGTATGGAGCAGTTCGCGCGATTCGGCTTCCTGATCGGCGTGAATGCGGCGAATGCGCCCAAGCTCGCGACGTGGCGCGCGGGAGATGAATTTCTTCCGGCGCGGATCGCCAGCGGCGTGCACTGATCCTGCTCAAGCGGGATAGGAGCCGGTGATGTAGTTCGTCAGGTGGCGGATCGTCTCCTTTTGTGAACCGATGATCCAGTTGACGAGGTCGCCGATGGACACCAGACCCACCACGCGACCGCCGTCGGTCACCGGGAGATGCCGGATCCGCCGCGAGGTCATCAGGTGCATGCATTGCCCCACGCTGTGCTCCGGCGTGATGCACACCACCGGCGCGGTCATGATTTCCCGGACCTTCGTTTCGCGCGAGTGGCGGCCCATCAGGATCACTTTGCGGGCGTAATCGCGCTCTGTGAGGATGCCCGCCAGCCGGTCCTCGCTTAGCACCAGAAGCGAGCCGATCCGTTTTTCGGAAAGCAGGGCGATGGCGTCAAATACAGTCGCTTCGGGCGAAATGGAGTACACGCCGCCGCCCTTTTCGGCCAGAAGATGCTTGACGCTTTCATTCAGATCAATGCCGGCAGCGGAAGGGGTCATAAGACAATGCCTCCTGCCCGCATCCTGCGCCTGTTAGAGCGTAAAGTCAACCGGGTGCGCTCTCCTGCGCCATCATGCTGGCTTACCGTGGCGGGATCCAGCGCATCGCCTCGAACAGGTTGTTGTAGTCGTCGGTCCATTCGCGCGCGGCCAGGTGCGCGACCGCCGCCGACGACGAGGCCACCTCCGCGCGCGACAAGAACTCGCGATTCCGCGTCACCAGCATCCAGAACGCCTCCGACAATGCGCGGGCGCCATCTTTTTCGCTGTGAACCAGCACTGCGTTTTCTGCAAAGCGATCCGCCAGGCGGGCGATGACCGGCGCCAGATCCAGATATTGATTCGATATGTGTACGGCCATGACGCCGCCGGCTTTCAGATTGCGGAGATAGATCGCGAAAGCTTGCCCGGTAAGCAGATGCACGGGGATGGCGTCGCCGGAAAACGCATCGAGCACTAATACGTCGAACTGCTGCGGCGGTTCGCGCTCCATCGCCAGGCGGCCGTCGCCCAGCGTGACATCCACCCGCGCGGGCGTGTCTCGCAAGAAAGAAAATTCCGAGGACGCCACATCCAGCACCGCAGGATTGATCTCATAGAAGTGAAACCGGTCGCCGGCGCGCCCATACACGGCCAGAGTGCCCGCCCCCAGGCCGATCGCGCCCACGCTTTTCGGCGATTCGCGGCAGAGCCGCAGCGCCAGGCCCGCGCCACTCTGCCATCCGTAATACGTGGTCGGCAGCCGGCGCTTTCGGGGATCCAAAAACTGCGCGCCGTGCTTCACGGCGCCGTGATAGAGCGTGCGGACCTCCGCATCGTCCACCACGCGTAAAGCGCCATAGAAATTCCGCGATGCGCGGACCACGTTTTCGTGATACGACCTCACCTGCGCCGCCAGCGCGACGGCCATCGCGACCGCCATCGTGCCCCAGAGCAGCGCCTGCGACCACCCCTTCCGCCAATTCAGCTTGAGCGCGAGAGCGGCGGCGCAAAACAGCGCGACCGGCAGTTCGTAGACTCCGGAAAAGAGCGCCGGCGCGATCAGACCCACAAATACCGCGCCGATTGCACCGCCAAGGGCGATCATCAGATAAAACGCCGTCAATTCGTCTTCTGGAGGTTTGCGCAGGCTCAATTCTCCATGACAGAACATGCATCCGGTAAAGAGCCCAAGCGAAAGAACCAGCAGCACGACGATGGCGGAGCCGCTGAACTGAAGATCGTAAATCGAATAGGCGACCGCGCCGAGCCCGGTCACCAGCAGCCGCGCCGCCGTGCCGGGCCGGTACCAGCGTGTGCTCCCGAAGCACAAAACGAAGGTGATCAGATAGATCGCCAGCGGCAGAGTCCACAACAACGGCGCGGACGCGATATTTTCCGTGAGCTGGTTGGTAGTCGCCAGCAGCAGCATCGACCCGGTGGCCGAGAGCGCCGCCCACAAGACTCGGTCGGCGCGAGCGCTCCGGGCCCCTGCCGCCGCGCGCTGCTGGCCGCAGCTCACCCATGCGCACCCGATCCCCATGGCCGCGAACAGGACAAACGCGAGCGACCATCCGATCGCCTGGGTTCGCGTTGAGATTCGCGGCTCAATCAGCGCCGGATACGCCACTAGCGCCAGCAAAGCGCCCGCGTTGGACAGCGCAAACAGGGGGTACGGACGCGCGCCCGGCCAGCTTCGCGACATCCAGGATTGCAGCAGCGGGCTGGCAGTGGAGAGAAGAAAATACGGTAATCCAACCACCACCGTGAGAAGCGCCAGAATCCGCGGCTCCGGCGTCTCCGCCGCGGAAGGTTTCCAGCGCTCGCCGGGAAGGATCGGCAGCGCCAGCAGCGCCGCGCCGAGCAGCGCCGCATGCAACCGGAACTGCGTCCGCCCGCTCAGTCGCCGCGCGATGGCGAAAGAATACGCATAACCCGCCAGCAGCATCACCTGAAAAAACATCAGGCAGGTGATCCACACGCCCGCCGTACCGCCGAACCATGGCAAGATCAACTTGGCCATGATCGGCTGCACGGCAAAGAGCAGGAACGCGCTCAGAAACACCGCGCAGCCGAACAGGAAGGATACGGCGGAACCCGGTTTCCTCATGCCGCGCCGGCAGTCTTCACATCGTCAGGACCACGCGTCCCCGAACCTGGCCGCGCTTCAGCTCCTCAAAGACCTGCGTGACGTGATCGAGGGGCCGTGTCTCAATCGCACAACGGATGGGATGCTTCTCCACGATTGCGAACAGCTCGCGCAAATCCTCGCGCGTTCCGACGGCGGAGGCGACGATCCGCGTTTCACCTGAAACCAGCGACACCGCCGAAACTTTAAACGGCTCGTTCGCCATTCCGACCACCGCCATTGTCCCGCCGCGCCGCAGGCAGCGCAGCGCCGCCTCATATGCCGACGGATGCGCCGCCGTGACCATCGCGACGTGCATGCCGCCCATCTGACGGCACTTTTTGTGGACCTGCTCCGTTGTCGAATTGACGGTCCATTCGGCGCCCTGCGATTTGGCGAACTCGAGCTTAGCGTCGCTGACATCCACCGCGCCGGCATGCGCGCCCATCGCCCGCGCGATCTGAATCGCCAGGTGTCCCAAGCCGCCCGCGCCGAACACCGCGATTCTCTGCCCGGGTCCCACGCCCGCCGCCTTCATCGCCTTATAGACCGTCAACCCGGCGCACAGCAGCGGAGCGGATTCCACCGCGCTCAACGACGAAGGCAGCGGCGCGGCATGCGTCGCCGGGGCCAGCATATATTCGGCGAATCCTCCATCCACCATGCAGCCGGTGACCTTCTGCTTGATGCACAGCGTCTCGCGGCCCTCCAGGCAAAATTCGCACTCCCCGCACGACCAGTGCAGCCAGGGCACGCCGACGCGATCGCCCACGCGCGGCCCGCTGACGCCTTCGCCCAATTCTGCGACGACTCCCGCTACTTCGTGCCCCAAAATCAGCGGCGTTTTAGTGATCGGCCGCAGCAAATCCCAATCTCCATCCGCCAGATGCACGTCGGAATGGCAGACTCCGCACGCCTCGACGCGGATCAACACCTGCCCCGCCGCAGGCGAGGGTTTAGCCACATCTTGAATCGTCACCGGTTTGCCGATTTCGGTTAATACCGCGGCTCTCATGCGCGCTCCCTAAACGATTGTATCTGCGCCTGCGATCACTTTTCCGTCCACCCGAGGCAAACCGCGTAGAGATCCCGTATTTTCGATGCAGAACCTGCTCCGGCGCCGCGCCGCCGACGTGCGCCGCCCAAAGGGCGTTCTCTTTAGGCATGGCCTGTTTGCACGAGGCACATCATCTTTGTTCGTCCCCGACGGCGACCGGGAGCCCTTGCGCACACCATTCAGGAACGCCATCTTCAAGCCGTTTGGCCTGGAAGCCTTTTCTCTTTAAAAGGCGCACGGCCTCGATGGCAAAAATGCAATAGGGGCCGCGGCAGTAGGCTACGATTTCTTTATCGCGTGGCAACTGGGAAAGACGAA
>JAJPIT010000033.1 GCA_021324615.1 Terriglobia bacterium
GCGCCATGCGATAAATCCCAGGGGTTCGGGGACCGAGTCCCCGATTCATGAAAACGGTGACAGAATCGCTGGCCTGTTAACCGGACATTATCGCTGGCCTACAACACGGTTTTTCTCAACTCATCAAACGCGGCCCCCTCCCCGCAGCCCTGCGCCTTAAGCGGTGTTTTTGCAGTATCCTAGTCCTGATATGCAGACCCGGTTTTTCCTCGGATTCCTGATGGGCTGCGCCCTGCTTCCGGCCCAGGTCCGGACCAATGTGACGCCCGGACATCGTTATCCGCGGCTGGTGGTGCGCGGAGCCCTGGTCGTCGATGGCAGCGGAACGCCCGCCGCCGGCCCCAAGGACATCGTGATCGAGAATAATCTCATCACCGACGTGGTTTCGCTGGACCCCGTCGCCTTGTCGCGCGGCGAGGCCCGGAGGCCCGCCGGCGATATCGAGATCGACGCCACGGGCAAGTATGTGCTGCCCGGACTCATCGACGCCCACGCGCACACCCAGGACGAACGCGGCGGCATCCCGCAGCCGCAGCAATACGAGCTCAATATCTGGCTGGCCTGCGGCATCACCACGGTGCGCGACGTCGGCAGCGATACGAAAAAGACGCTCGAGTTGCGGAAGCGCAGCGAAGAAGGAACCGTCGCCGCTCCGCGGATGTTCGTGTATCCGATGCTGGGCTCGCCCAAGTCGCCTGAGGCGGCGCGGCAGCGGGTCCGCGATTTCAAAGCGATGGGCGTGGACGGCATGAAGTTCATCAGCATCAACCGGGAAATCATGGAAGCGGCCGCCGACGAATCGCATAAACTCGGTTTGCGAATCGCTCACCATGCCGGCGTCGAAGATGTCAACGCCTGGGACGATATAAAATACGGAACGACCAGCATCGAGCACTGGTACGGCATCCCCGATGCCGCGCTCGACGACGGCGTCCAGAATTTTCCCGCCACCTACAACTACAACGACGAAGCCGACCGGTTCCGCTACGGCGGCCGCCTGTGGCGCGAGGCGAATCCGGAGAAATTGTCGGAGGTGCTGCAAGCGATGGTCGACGCGGGCGTCGCTTGGGTCCCGACGCTCAGCAT
Organism: Terriglobia bacterium; assembly: GCA_021324615.1. GTDB lineage: Bacteria > Acidobacteriota > Terriglobia > Bryobacterales > Bryobacteraceae > Palsa-187. The sequence goes on from JAJPIT010000033.1 coordinate 1,087, forward strand.
CTACGAAGCCAGCCGCGATCTGCAGCGCGCGCGAACGCAGCCCTGGTTTAAGGATTACCTGCATCCCGTGCTCGAAAAATATTTCGAACCGAACCCGGCCAATCACGGCTCCTATTTCAGTCACTGGACCTCCACCGACGAGGCGTATTGGAAAGAGAACTACCAGATCTGGGAGGCCGCGCTGAAGGAATTCGGGCGCCGGGGAGGCACCATCGGCGTGGGCGACGACGCCGGCTTCATTTATTCGATGTACGGATTCGGCTTGATCCGCGAGCTGGAGTTGCAGCAGGAGGCCGGCTTTCCGCCGCTCAAGGTGATCGAGCACGCGACGGCGGACAACGCCAAAATTCTCGGGCGCGAAAAGGATCTCGGCAAGGTTCGCCCCGGCTACCGCGCCGATCTGATCGTGGTCAATGGCAATCCGCTCGAGGATTTCAAGGTCCTTTATCCCACCGGCGTCGATTCCTGGGTGAACGGCAAAGTGGTCCATTCCGGCGGAATCGAGTGGACCATCAAAGACGGAATCCCCTATCACGGTCCCACGCTGATGAAGGAGGTAAAGGACATGGTGGCCCAGGCACGAGCGAAACAGAAGCCGACCGGCGGCGCCAGATAAACCGGCGCGCTGCCGGAGCCGGGAATCGGGAGCCCGCCGCTCGCGGTGCTATTCTGGCTACGGACCTCCCGGATTCGACATGACCCGCTTTGATTTCCGTCCCCGCACCCGCGTGTTATTCGGCGAAGGCGAATCCGCGCGATTGGGTGAAGTCGCGCGAGAGCTGGGCGCCACCCGGTGTCTGCTGGTCGGCGACCGCGGCATGGCCGAACTGGGATACGCGGCCGAAGCGGCGCGCTCGCTGAAGGCGCGGCGCATGGAGGTGACCGTATTTCACGACTTCGAAACCGCCACAGCCGAGGCGGTCGAGGCCGGTGCGGCGCTGGCCCGGCCGCATCACATCGATCTGATTGCCGCGGTCGGCGGCGGCAGTTCGATGGATTGCGCCAAGGCGATTAATTTCGTCCTGTCCAACGGCGGCTCCATTCGGGATTATTGGGGCTACGGGAAGGCCTCGCGGCCGATGCTGCCCATGATCGCCGTCCCCACCACCGCCGGAACCGGCAGCGAAGCGCAGAGCTACGCCGTAGTTTCGGATCGCTCCGTAAAAATGGTGTGCGGCGATTCGAAAGCGGTGTTTCGCGCGGCGATTCTCGATCCGAAGCTGACGGTGACGCAGCCGCGGGCGCTCACGGCGGCCGCCGGATACGACGCCATCTCGCACGCGGTCGAAACGCTGGTGAGCACGCGGCGCACGGCGCTGTCGGAATGTTTTTCACGCTCGGCCTGGCGGCTGTTGAACGAAAATTTCGAGCGCGTGCTGAAGAATCCGGACGACCTGGACGCGCGCGGTGCGATGCTGATCGGCGCGCACTTCGGCGGCCTGGCGATCGAAAATTCGATGCTCGGCGCCGCGCACGCCTGCGCCGGCCCGCTGACGGAACATTACCGGATCCCGCATGGGGAGGCCATCGCGCTGGTGCTTTCGCGCGTGGTCGAGTGGAACAGCGCCGCCGTGGGCCGGCAATATGAGGAGCTTCACGCCGGCGGCCTGGCCAAACGCCTGCGCCAGCTCGCCGAGATCGCCGGGCTTCCCCTGTCTTTGCAGGACACGCCGGTGCGCCCGGAAGCGCTGCCCCGGCTGGCCGAGGAAGCGGCTTCGCAGTGGACCGGAAAATTCAATCCGCGTCCGTTTGACGCCGCCGGCGCGCTGGAGATCTATCGGAGCGCGTATTAGAATCCGCGCCGGAGGCGCGCCGCCGCGAAGCAAGAGCCGGCGCCCGCAAGCGCGTTAGAATATGAGCTTCCGCGCGGTCTTGGCGGGCAATCATGAAAGCTCTGGTAAAAAGCAGGCGCGAGCCCGGACTGTGGCTCGAAGAGGTGGAATCGCCGCGGCCCGGAATCAACGACGTCCTCATCCGCGTCCGGCGCGCGGGCATCTGCGGCACCGACGTTCACATTTACCGCTGGGACGACTGGGCGCAGCGCACCATTCCCGTCCCGATGGCCATCGGGCATGAGTTCGTGGGCGAAATCGTCGAGACCGGCTCGAACGTCAACGATTTTCATCCCGGCGATATCGTCAGCGGCGAAGGGCATGTGACTTGCGGGCGCTGCCGGAATTGCCTGGCCGGACGCCGCCACCTTTGCGCGCACACCCTCGGCGTCGGCGTGAACCGTCCGGGAGCGTTCGCCGAATATATCGTGCTGCCGATGTCGAATCTCTGGCGGCATGCGCCGTCGATCGATCTGGATATCGCGGCGATCTTCGATCCGTTCGGCAACGCGGTGCACACCGCGCTGTCGTTTCCGGTGCTGGGCGAAGATGTGCTGATCACCGGCGCGGGTCCGATCGGGCTGATGGCGGCGGCCGTGGCGCGCCACGCCGGCGCGCGATTCCTGGTAGTGACCGATCGTAACCCGTTCCGCCTGGAACTGGCCCGGAAGATGGGCGCGACAGTCGCTTTGGACATCTCCAAGGGAACGCTGGCCGATGTGCAGCGCCAGCTCGGCATGACCGAAGGCTTCGACGTCGGCCTGGAGATGTCCGGCAACCCGCAGGCCTTCCGCGACATGCTCGCCAACATGAGCCATGGCGCAAAAATCGCGATGCTCGGCATCCCCGATCAGGAAATGTCCATCGACTGGCGCACCGTCATCTTCAACATGCTGACCATCAAGGGAATTTACGGCCGCGAGATGTACGAGACCTGGTACAAGATGACCGTCATGCTGCAATCCGGCCTGGATATCCGCCCGGTCATCACCCATCGCTTCCATTACACCGAGTTCGAAAAAGGGTTCCAGGCCATGATGAGCGGCGATTCGGCCAAGGTGATCCTGTCTTTTGAGTAGATCCGGCCGCGCCGGCGCGCACAGAGTCAAGTCAAGTGAGGATCATACGGCGCGCGCAGGGAATGTTTAAATCAGCCGCTGGAGTTTTGTTCCCGCGCGGATGATGGTTTCATTCCTCTCCGGACCGATGGAAACTCCGCCGATCTCGACCCCGGTGCTTTCTTCGAGGAAACGGAGATAATCCTGGGCGGCCCTGGGCAGATCCTCGAAGCGGGAAATGCCGCGCGTCGGGGCGAGCCAGCCCGGCAGGGCTTTATAGATCGGCTGGATCGCCTCCAGCTCGCGATAAGTCGCAGGCATTTCCTTCAATTCTTTCCCGCACAGGCGGTAGCCGATGCACACCGGGATCTGTTCCAGATGGTCCAGCACGTCCAGCTTGGTGATCACCAGCGTGTCGAAACCGTTGACCATGGCGGTATAGCGCAACAGCGGAACATCGAACCATCCGCAGCGGCGCGGGCGTCCGGTGACGGCGCCGAACTCGTTGCCCTCGCGGCGCAAAAGATCGCCGGCCGCGTCCTTGCTTTCGCTCGGAAACGGACCCGATCCGACGCGGGTGATATAAGCCTTGGAAACCCCGGCGATTCCGTCGATTTTCGTGGGCGGCACGCCGGTTCCGGTGCAGGCTCCGCCGGCCGCGGCGCTCGAGGAGGTGACAAACGGATAGGTGCCGTGATCGATGTCCAGCATGGTGCCCTGCGCGCCTTCAAACAAAATGCGCTTGCCGCGCGCCATCGCCTCGTGCAGAAACGCCGCGGTGTCGCAGACCAGGGGCCGGATGCGCTCGGCGTATTCTTCGGTTTTCTCGCGGATTTCGGCGTAGTTCACGGGCTCGTCGAGCTGGAACGTCGCCGCCAGGATCTGTTTGTCGGCGGCCAGAATGTCGTACAGCATCCGGAAGTTTTCCGCGTCCAGCAGATCCGCCACGCGGATGCCGCGGCGGCCGGTTTTATCTTCGTAGCAAGGCCCGATGCCGCGCGAGGTGGTGCCGATCGGGATGCGGTTTTCGCGCGCTTCCGACATCTTTTCGATCAGCCGGTGAAAGGGAAAGATCACGTGCGCGCGATTGCTGACGCGCAGGCGGTTGCGAACGTCGATTCCGGACTCCTCCAGCGTTTCAATCTCCTCGATCAGCGCGGCCAGATCAACAACCACTCCGTTGCCGATGACCACCTCGGTATTCGGCCGCAGAATTCCGCCCGGAATCAGCTTGAGGACAAATTTTTTCTCTCCGATATGGATGGTGTGGCCGGCGTTGTGCCCGCCCTGATAACGCGCGACGACATCGAAGCGGTCCGCGAGCAAATCGACGACTTTCCCTTTTCCTTCGTCACCCCACTGCGCGCCTAGAACGATGAGATTGCTCATTTTGGTTTGACCGGACGGCCGCCTTCGCCGATATCCATTGTACCGATATCGCCGGCTGGTCCCGGCGGCGCCGCGCAGCCTGTAAGGCGCGGCAAGGCCGCCAGCGGCCCGTTACAGTTTGCGGTGCCCCGGCTATTTTTTCCGCTTCTTGGGGACGGCCGCGGCGCCCGGTTGGGGAACCGAGAAGAGATCGTCGGTCAGATCGGTGTTGAACTTCACCGAATCGGAGAACATCTCGTAGATCTTCTCGCCGTTGCGCTCGCGATGGATCTCGCGCGGCCACCAAATGCCGTCCGACTCCTGATAGCGGGAATAGAGCGTCACTTCCTCATCCTGATCCTTGTATTGCGGATTGATCCGCTTGTACGCCTGGCGGATGGGCAGGTGAGTGCTTTGATGGAAACTGACGGTCACCACCCGGTCCTCGGCATCCGTGATATCGACCACATCGGCCGGCTGATTGTCGACGATGTCGCTGCCGCGCGATTCGAAGATCATGCCGGGCTCGTTCAGGCGGATCCGGAGAATGTAAAAAATATTCCGGAGAGTGGTTTCGCGATAGCGCGCGAGCTGGTCCGGCTCTAATTCTTTCGCGCCGCGCCAGGTGACGTTCCAGCCGCCGTTTTCGGTGAAAAGTACGTAGGAATCCTCGTCCTTTCCAAAGGCCTCGCGCTCGCGCTGGGCGATTTCCGAGCCGGTCTTATCGGCAGCGACGCTAACGTAGCGAGTGTAGATAGCGGCAATGGACAGCCCGCTGATCTCGTCGCGGTAGTACGAAAACGCGCGCCCCCTTTCGACGCGGTCTTCCATGGTCAGGAATTTTTGCCCGCCCAGCGCCTGAATGGCGGCGTCGATGACTTTCTTGCCCTTGATTTCGGCAGGAGTTTGCGCAAGGCAACTCCAGCAGAAAAGAATGGCGGCGGTGATCGGCCGCCGGCGCCTCCCCTTCATGGTTTCCTGCTCAGATCCTCCGCTTTGATTCCGCCGTTGATCTGGTACTCCGCAATGGTGATGTCGGCGAAGTGCTTCCCATTCTGAACGATGGTTTTCTTATAGGGCAGTTTCACGCCGCCGGCATCGCGCCAATCCGAAAGGGCCTCCTCGACGGCCGCCGGGCCTTCCTGATACGACTCCTTCACCGGCAGTCCGGTGGAGGGGTCGAATTGCAGCTTGAGGACGCGGCCATCGCCTGAAATCTCGACGGTGTCCTCCGCGATGGCGTTGACCTTGAGCGACGCATCGCGATCGGCGAGCACGGCACGCGGCAGATTCCGGAACAGAACGCCGCGAATCTGCTGGATCACTTGCGGCGGCATCGGCTGCTGTCCCTGCGGCGTCATCTGCCATCCGGTCTTTCCATCCGAATAGGTGCTGATCTTTCCGAAAGGCAGCTCCAGGTCCTGGCGGAAGTAAGACGGCAGCAGATAGCGATTATGCTGCTTCATCTTGATCCCTCCTGCGCTGGCGTCCATGGCGAACTCCACCGATTCAGAAATGTCGCGAATCGCGGCCAGCCTGTCCGCTCCGCCCATGGCCCGCTGCGCGCGCTGGAGCAATTCACGGCCGCGAGCGAGGCTCTTGGCGTCGGAGTTGGCGGTCTCCTGTTTCGGCTCGGGGATGGTGAGATCGATCGGCGTCACTTTGCCGAGCGCACTCAGCGGCTTTCCGAATTCCTTGGGATTGCCGACGGCGACGATGGTCAACTGATCCGTGCGGAAGCGTTCCCTGGCGACACGCAGCACATCTTCGCGCGTCACCGCCTCCACCGCCTTGCGGTACTGGAACAGAAAATCCTTGGGATAGTTGAAATATTCGTAGCGCAGCACGCGCTCCAGCGTCTTGGCGGGACTGTCGAAGAAAAAAACGAAGCTGTTGAGCACACTGTCCTTGGCCTCGGCCAGCTCGCGCTCGGTGACCTCGCTGGTGCGCATCTTTTCGATTTCCACTTTGATCGCCTCGATGGTTTCCGTCGTGGACGCCGACTTGGTGCTGCCTTCGATGCGCAGCGTGCCAGGGTGGTTATAATTCGCCGCCCACTCCGCCTGAATCGCATAGGCATAGCCGAGCCTGGTCCGGATCTGCGACATCAGACGGCTGGTGAATCCCTGGCCCAAAATGTTGGCGGCGACTTGGAGCGCTGCATAATCCTTATCGCGCAGCGTGCCGCCGAGCTCGCCCAGCGCGAAGAAGGTCTGCGTCACATCGCTTTTTTCGGCCAGATAGATGCCCGGCGCGGGCTGGGCCTTCACCTCCGGAAACGCCGGAACCGGAGGCTGTTCCGTTCTCCAATCGGCGAAGAGTTTTTCCAGCCGGTCCTTCATTTCGGCCGATGAAAAATCGCCATAGACGGCGAGCATGATGTTTTTCGGAAAATAATAACGCTGGTAAAACGCGATCAGATCGTCGCGCTTGATGCGATTCAGATCAGCGTATTCGATCTGCCATCCATAGGGGGTGTCGCGGCCATAGACGATGCGGAGCAGCTCGCGGTCGGGAATCGCCTGCGCGTCGTCGTTGCGCCGCGCGATGGCGCTGCGAAGCTGATCGAGCGCCAGATCGATCTTGTCCTGCCGGAATTCCGGATGCGCCAGTACATCCTTGAACGCGTCGAGCACCGGGCCGGCCGACTCTTTCAGCGCGGAAAAGGAAACCGTGGCGCTGGTCTCATCCATCTCGCTCTCCACCGATCCGGCGACGTCTTCCAGCTCCTCGTCGATCTGGTCGCCGGTTTTCGATTTGGTCCCTCCGGACCGCATCACCTCAGCCGTCACCTGGCTCAGGCCTTTTTTATCCGGGGGATCGAACAGGTTGCCGGTGCGAACCATGGCCACGCCGGAGATCAGCGGCAGCTCGTGGTCCTCCAGCAGAAAGACGCGCATTCCGTTGGAAAGCGTGAACGCTTCCGGCGCCGGAATTTTCACCTGCGCCAGCGGGGGATACTTCAGATCTTTATAGGACGGCACCGGCTGCGCCAGCATGGCCGCCGCGCCACAGAGCGGAAGGAGTGCGAAGCGGCGCATCATTTCCCGGCTCCTTCGGCCGGCGCATAAGTGTAGGCGACTGTTTTGGTTTCCTCGATCAGATATTTCCGCGCGGCACGCTGCACGTCGGCAGCGGTGACTTTATCGTAATCCGCGATCTGGGTGAACAGCTTGCGCCAGTCGCCATAGGCCGCGTAATAATCGCACAGTTCGGCGGCAAGGCCGGCGTTATCGGCGAGCTTGCGGATCAACGCCGCCCGCAGTTTGATTTTGACGCGCGCCAGCGTTTCCGCGTCTACTGGCTCTTTTTTGACCCGGTCGATGATGGCGTACAACGCTTTTTCGTTCTCCTCGATGCCGTGGCCCGAGCTGGGGACAACATAGAAGAGAAACAGCGACGGATATTTTCCGCTGGGGAAAGTGGCCTGCGTGCCGACGGCGAGAGCAATCTTTTTATCGCGAACCATTTCTTTATAAAGGATGCCGGTGCGGCCCTCCGAGAGTACATCGCTGAGCACGTCGAGCGTGGCGTCATCGGGCGAGTATTGATCGGGGCGCTTATAGGCGATCGCCAGAAACGGCTGCGCCGGCGAGGCCACGGCGACTCGTTTTTCGCCTTCCTGCTTGGGTTCGACCGTGCGGACCAGCGGCGGAAGGGGGCCGCGCGGCAGGCGCCCGAAGTACCGTTCAGCCATGCGCCGGGCTTCGGCGGGATTCACGTCGCCGGCGATTCCGATGGTGATGTTGTTGGGCGTGTAATAAATTTTGTAGAAGGCTTCGGCCTCGGGACGGCGGAAATTATCGATGTCGCTGGCCCAGCCGCCGGGCATGTTGCGGTAGGGATGAGCTTCAAAGGCGGTGGCCAGCAGCGCCTCCAC
>JAJPIT010000051.1 GCA_021324615.1 Terriglobia bacterium
CTGGGCGCGGCCGCGGTTTCCTGCCAGGAGCTGGCCGGCCGCGATCCGCGCATCGGCTTGCTGGGCGGAATGATTCGCCGCGTGCAGCACGAGCTGTTCAATCTGGGCTCGCTTCTCGCCACCCGGCCCGAAGACATCCATCCCCGGCAGGCGCGAATCACCTCCGCCGAAATCGAGCAACTGGAGCGCGAAATCGACGCCATGAATGAAGATCTGCCCGCCTTGCGCAGCTTCGTTTTACCCGGCGGGTCGAGGCTGAACACGGAGCTGCACATCGCCCGCACGGTGTGCCGGCGCGCCGAACGCCTGCTGGTCGCGCTGGCGCGCCAGGAACAGGTTCCCCCCGAAGCGGTGCGGTATCTGAACCGCCTGAGCGACGCCCTGTTTGTCTGGAGCCGCTGGGCGAACTTCGTGCTGCGCGTGCCGGAGCTGTTGTGGGACCCCAATCAATCCGCCTCCGCGCACCCGCCGGCCTGAGAGGCCCGCGCGACTCCGGGATTTCCGCGGTCTCTTACGCTTTTACAAAATCGATGTAGCCGCGGCCGGGGTCGGCCTGGATCAGCTTCACCCGAACGCGGTCGCCCACATCCGCGCCAGCGGCGTGAAGCAGGATTCCCTCCGCCGGCGGATTCAGGATCCGCACGAAGGTCCCCTTGGGGGTCACGCCCGTGATCACGCCGGAGAAAACTTCGCCAAGGCGATGCGACAGAGCGGCCGCCGCCAGGCGCTTGGCCATCTTTCGCTCCACCTTGCGGGCGGCGTCTTCTTTTTGGGTGCAGTTGGCGGCGATCGCTTCCAGCTCGCCGTCCGAGTACGGAGCGGGTTGGCCGTCGAGCACCGCCTTGATCAGCCGCTGCGTCACCAGATCGGAGAAGCGCCGGTTGGGCGCGGTTGAATGGGTGTAGTCGAGTACGGCCAGCGCAAAATGGCCGGGCTGCTGGTTGGGGCGGGCGAAGACATATTCTCCCGGCCCGAGGAGTTTGATGACGGCGAGCGAAACGTCCGGGTAATGATCGGAGTCGGTCTCCCGCAGATGTTTCAAAAATCCGTTCAGCGCCGCGGCATCGGGCTCCGCCGGCAGTTTCACGCCGTGCCCGGCGGCGAGCGCGACGATGCGCGGCCAGCGTTCCGGAGTCTTCACCACGCGCCGGATGCTGGCCGATCCGGCGCGCGAAAGCGTCTGCGCCATCGCTTCATTGGCCGCGATCATAAAATCTTCAATCAGCCGCGTGGCGCTGTTGCGGCGCCGGATCTTCAGATCGCGGACGTCGCCATTGGAAAAAACGGCTTCCGCCTCCACCCGGTCGAAATCGAGCGCGCCGCGCTTATGCCGCGCCTCGCAAAGCTGGCGGGCGGCTTCATTTTGCAGCCGGAGCTGGTCCTGCAACTCCGGCGAGCGGGCGATCTTGGCCGGAGGATCGGCCTGGCCGTCGAGCCAGGCTCCGGTAGCGTTGTAGGCAAGCTGCGCGTGATTCCGGATCAGCGCGCGGTAGATCGCCGGCTGCGTCACCGTTCCATCCCCGGCGGCGACAAATTCAACGACGACCGCATAGCGGTCCTGATCTTCGTTGAGCGAGGTGAGATCGGTCGACAACTCCTCCGGGAGCATGGAAAAATTTTTCACGCCCGTATACACCGTCGTCGTCTGCTGGCAGGCGTGGCGGTCAATGGGCGTTCCCGGATTCACGGCGCAAGCGACGTCGGCGATCGCCACCCGCACCCGGATCCCGCCGGCGGCGCGCTCGGCCCATTCGCACTGGTCGAGATCGCGCGAGGTGTCGTTATCGATCGAGGACCACGGCAACTGCCGCAGGTCGCGGGCGCCGTCGCGCGCCGGATGCGCCCGGATTTGGGCGATCTGCTCCTGGGTCCCTTTCGGAAAATCCGGATCGAAGCCATGGTCGATCATCTCCTGGCGAGCGGCGGCGAGGAGATTCATTGGACGGTGAAGGGAACTGTGGCGATCGTCTTTTCCCACTCGCAGCGCAGCGTTCCTTTGTTGCCGCCCGCGCCCGCCAGCGTCATTGTCCAGGCCTCGACCGGTTGCGGCGATGGCGAAAGATCCATGGCCACGCGCCCGAGATCCTGGTTCTGGTGATATTCCAGACCCCACTGCCCGGTCTGCTTGTTCACAATGAGCTGCCAGGAGTTCTGGGTGGGAAGAATGAACAGGGTGTAATCGCCCTTGGGCACGCGCAGGCTTTTGATTTGGAGATCCGCGTCCGTGTGCAGCGCGGTCGCTTCATTGGCGCCGGCGCGCCAGACCTGGCCGTACGGAACAAGGTCCCCGAAAATTTTGCGGCCGTGCATGCGCGGCGAATGATAGGAAATCGAAATTTTCTTGCCGTTGATCGTCACCGAAGTTTCCGCGGGCGGGCTGGTGTACTGCGCCAGCGCAAGCGGAATTACGAGCGCGGCGGCAAATAACAGTTTCATCAAGATGAGTATAGCTTTCCGCCGGCGCGGTTAGGATATCATCGCACCCCGGCCTCGAAGGCCCAGGCCGGCCAGGCGCAATTGAGCGAGGTGGTCGGTCAGGGCGGAGCTTCCACTCCGCGCGGCCCGGCTGCTGCGGCTAAGAAACGACTTCGATCGCCACCGGCGGCAGCTTCCTGCGCCCGATGCGCAGCTCCAGCCATCGCGTGCCGGCCTCGATCGCCTCCGGCAGCCGGCAATTCACCTCGAATCGCTGCGGACGCGGATCGGTGCAGAAATACTCGAGATCGGTAACCGGCAGCCCGTCCACCAGGACCTGGATCTCGTGCGGCCGCTGGATCTCTTCGAGCACCATTTTTATATGCCGCGTCTCGATCCGGTGATCGGCCACCAGGTTGACTCCGTCGGTAATCATCCGGATGCGCGGCACGGACGGCCCCGGCGGGATCACGCGCAACGTCGCCGGCGGGGAGATTTTTTGCCCCAGCCATAAAATCTCCACTGGCAGCAATCCGGTCGCTTCCAGCTCCGGCAGGATCACGTTGATCTGCTGGAGCCCGGCGCGGTCCGGCGGGCCGATATAACAGACGGTTCCGAACGAGCTCCCCACCGTAACCTGCAAATGATGCAGGCCCGCGTCGGGCGGCAGATTCTCCACCCAGATCGAAATGGAAGCGAATCGTCCACGCGATGGCGCCACCGGCTCCGAGCTGTTCGCATTGGTAATGCGGCGGATGGCGAGCGAGGCTTCCGCCTTCCGGCCCTCCTGCGCGGCCATCCATCCGGCGGGCTGCTTGCGCCAGGTGGTCCACAGATACTGCGTGCCGGCGCCTTCGAGCGCGAGCACCTGAAAATCGTGGAAGCGCGCGAATTCCATCAGTTCCAGGGAAGTGAAGCGCGCTCCGGCCCAGGTGTCGAACTCCGCGCCGGCGCGCGGCAGACCGTTGAACTGCAATCGCGCCAGCGCCCCGGTTTTCATCACCCGATGCGTCTCGCGCAGATATTGGAGGACCACTTCCCGCGAGGGGATGTGCTGGAAGACGGCGTAGGAATAAACGAAATCGAATGTTTCGGCCTCGAACATCTTGAGGCTCGATCCGTCGCCCAGGTGCGGATACGCGTTGGGGATGCCGCTCAGCTTCTGGCGGGCGCGGGCGATCATCTCATCCGATACATCGACGCCGTGAAGTTCGAGAAAATGCCGGCTCATGGGGCGCATCAGCCGTCCCGGGCCGCAGCCGATTTCAAGCGCCTTCCACGCGCCCCGTTGTTCGAGGGGAACGCGTTTCAGCTCCCATTCCAGGCCGTTGATGACTTCGGTGGCGGTGGCGAAGAACTCGGCATCGCCGGAATCGCGGCGGCCGAAGGCGACGTAGTAGCCGGCATCCTCGCGGGCGCGCGCGTTCCAATCCTCGCGCATCCGGGTGGAGATGTCGTCGGCCATGGTTCCCGCGCTCCGGAGATCCTGGAAGCCTACTTCCGGCTGGAGTACTTATTCAGGTTGGCCTCCAGCGCGGCGGCCGCGGCGGGAGGCTCCACGCCGCCGGTTAAAATTTCGCGATTGGTCACCTCGCGCCCGTACAACTCCTTGTTCCAGTCCTCGTCGGGACGCAGCGTCGCGCCCTGCAGGGAGATCCCCGCAAACAGGCCCTTGGCGCGCGACCAGGTGAGGATCTCCGCGGTCATGGCCGCGTCGGTTTGCGCCTGCGCTTCCCGGCCCACCGGTCCGGCCGCGGCGGAGGCGTCGCCGCCCAGCGTGAATTTGGTCGAAAGCAGCCGGTTCATGCCCGAATCGTTCATCACCAGCATGAACAGGTCCGTGGAAGTTCCGCCGATCTGGAAGCCGAAGCTGCCGCCTTCCACGCGGACCGCGGCCGGTGCGGTCCAGCCGACGCCAGTGGCCTTCCGGCACGCCGCGAATCCCTTGCCGTATTTTCCGCCGACGATGAAAGCTCCCGTCTTCAGGCCGGGGATGATGACGATGCAGTGCGCCTTATTGAGAAGATCCTGGGGGATGGTCTTGTCCGGCACGTCCATCACTTCCTTGAACGCCTGCGCGGCCGCCCGGAGGCGTTTGCCGGCGTCGGTTTCCGCGCTGGCCAGCATCGCCGCGGCCGAAAAGAGAGCAAGCAGTTTAACGGTCATTCAAAATCCTCCAAGATCCGATGATACAAGACGAGGCCTGTCATTCGTATTAACATCACGGAAGGAGCGCACGGCGCCTTGCGCGTTGTTCGCCGATGAAACGATGCCCTACAGCACGCAAACGTTACTGGCCGGCAAGGTCGCGGTGGTGACCGGCGGCGGCACCGGAATTGGACGCGCCATCTCGACTCTGTTCGCCCGGGAGGGCGCGCGGGTCGTCGTCAATTACAGCCGGTCCAGGCAGGAGGCCGAGGAGACCGCCGCTGAAATTCAATCCCAGGGCGGCACGGCGATCGCCGTTCAGGCCGACGTAAGCAGGCAATCCGATGCCGATGCGCTGATGAACGCGGCCGCTTCCCGTTTCGGGCGGCTCGATTATCTGATCAACAACGCCGGCTGGTCCAAACGCGTCCCGCATGAAAGATTCGACGAGTTGACCGACGAAATCTGGGATCGCGTGTTCGCCACCAATCTGCGCGGCGCGTTTTATTGCGTCCGCGCGGCGGCGCCGCTGCTCAAGCAGCAGAGCGGTTCGGCCATTGTCAACATCGCCTCCGTCGCGGCGCTGCTGGGACAGGGAAGTTCGATGGCCTATGCGGCATCGAAGGGCGGGATGGTGACGTTGACCAAGTCGCTGGCGCGCGCGCTCGCCCCCGGCATCCGCGTCAACGCGGTGCTGCCGGGATTTGTGCGCACGCGCTTCGCCGATTGGCCGCAATCGGCCTTCGATGAAGCGGAAAAGATCACGCCGCTGCGGCGTTTGGCGACCGTTGAAGATGTGGCGGAGGCCACTTTGTTTTTCGCGGCCCGCGCGCTGGGCACCACGGGCGAAACGCTGGTGATCGACGGCGGGGCGACGACCCTCGGTCCCAGCACGTCGGAGTTCGCGCCGCCCAGGATATAATTCCAGAATCCCTGGTTTCGGATCACCGCTGGTGCCGGAGACGATGAAGACCAACAAACAATGGCGGCTGGCCGCGCGGCCCGCGGGGCTCTTCAAGGAGTCCGATTTTTCCTGGCGCGAGGAGCCTGTGCCGGAAATTTCAGACGGCTCCGTGCTCGTCCGCGTCATTTATCTCTCGCTGGACCCGACTCAGAAGGTCTGGGCCACGACGGATTCCTATCTTCCCGCGGTCCCGCTGGGCGAGGTGATGCGCGGCGGCGGAGTCGGCGTGGTCGAGCGGTCGCGCCATCCATCGTTTGCGCCAGGCGATATCGTGCAAGGCATGTTCGGATGGCAGCTTTATGCCGCCGTTCCCGCGCAGACGGTCAATAAGCTGCCGAAAGGGATTCCGCTCGGCGCCTTCCTGGGCGTGCTCGGGCACATCGGATTGACCGCGTATTTCGGCCTGCTCGACGTCGGTCAACCGAAGGAAGGCGATACGCTGGTGGTTTCCGCGGCGGCCGGAGCGGTGGGATCGCTGGCCGGCCAGATCGGAAAAATTAAAGGATGCCGCGTCGTCGGGATTGCGGGAGGCGACGAGAAATGCCGCTGGATTCGCGAAGAGCTCGGCTTTGATGCGGCGATCAATTATCGCGCGGAAAAAGTTGCCGACGCGCTCAAGCGGGAGTGCCCTGAAGGCATCGATATTTATTTCGACAACGTCGGCGGGGAGATTCTTGAAGCCGCGCTCGGCTGGCTCAAGCTGCACGCCCGCATCCCGATGTGCGGCGCGATTTCGCAGTACACCGCGGCGGAGATGCGCGGCCCCCGCAATTTGTCCAACCTGATTTCGCGCCGCGCAAAGATCGAGGGGTTTCTGGTCAGCGATTATATGCCGCGAGCGGCGGAGGCGATTCCGAAGCTTCTGGAGTGGATGAACTCCGGCCGCCTGAAATTCCGCCTCGACATCGTCGATGGCCTGGAGCAGGCCCCGCGCGCGGTGAACAAACTTTTTGAGGGAACCAACCTGGGCAAGCTGGCGGTGAAAGTCTCCCCCGAGCCGTAGCCGGCACGCTACCGTTTTGCCGGACCGTACAAAATTCTGCCCGGGCGCGCATCGGTGAGCTTCCCGTTGTCGATCACGATTTGGCCGTTCACGATGACGTATTTCACCCCGGCGGCGTAGGAATGCGGTTTTTCGAACGTCGCCGTATCCGCGACCGTCGCCGGATCGAAAATCGCCAGGTCCGCCTTCATGCCCGGACGGATCAGGCCGCGGTCGTACAGCTTCAGGCGCTGCGCCGGCAGCCCCGACATCTTATGCACCGCGTCCTCAAGCGTGATTGTATGCAGCTCGCGAACGTAGCGGCCCAGCACGCGGACGTTGGTGCCGTAGCTGCGCGGATGCGGAGCGCCCTGGCCGAACGTGGGGATTTCGCCGTCGGAAGCGATCATCGTGAACGGATATTTCATGATCCGCTGCACGTCCTCTTCGCTGATGGCGTGAAACACCGCCTGGCAGCCGCCGCTTTTCTGGATCTCCATCAGCGTCTCCGCCGCGTTTTCGAAATTCACTTCGCGGCCCCGGTCCTTGGTGATCTGCGCCAGGCTCTTTCCGTCGAGCGAGTGATTCCACGCGCAGCTCGCCATCACCACATTGGCCGGATCCCCGCCGCCGCGGTCGAACTTGATCCGTTCGATGATCCCGGCCTTGATCCGCGCGCGCGTTTCCACCGTGTTTAAACGTTCCACCAGCGCTTTCTGGCCGCCTTCCTGGAAATTCTGCGGGATCAGGCTGGCGGTGCCGGTGCTCGATGCGGTGTAAGGATACTGATCGATGGTCACATCGACGCCGCGCGCCCGCGC
>JAJPIT010000113.1 GCA_021324615.1 Terriglobia bacterium
ACCGGCCTTCAAAACCTGCATTCGATGCCCATTCTAGCAGGTATATTGAAAATGACATGCAAGCGCCCGCTCCCGGACTGGTGCTGTTCGATATCGACGGCACGCTGCTGCGCCGCGCCGGTCCGCAGCACCGCGAGGCGCTGGTGAGCGCGGTGCGTTCGGTTACCGGAATCGAGACCACGACGGAGAGTGTGCCGGTGCAGGGGATGCTCGACCGGGATATCGTCGAGCAGATGCTGCGCAACGCGGGCGCCCCGCCGGCCGTGATTCGCCGCAGCATGCCGCTGGTGGTGGCGCGGGCGCAGCGGATTTACGCGCGCACCTGCCCCGACCTTCGCCGCCGCGTCTGCCCCGGCGCGCGCCTGCTGCTTTACCGGCTTTCGCGGCGGGGCGTGCCCGCCGGGCTGGTCACCGGGAATCTGACGCGCATCGGATGGAAGAAGATGGAACGCGCCGGGCTGCGTCCCTATCTGCGATTCGGCGCCTTTGCCGAACTCGCGAAGGATCGCGCGGGGCTGGTGCGCATCGCCCTGCGCTACGCGCGCGAGCAGGGCTGGATCGATCGCAAAACCCCGGTGGCGCTGGTCGGCGATCATCCCAACGACATACGCGCGGCGCGTGCGAATCGCATTCGCGCCGTCGCCGTCGCCACGGGGCTGGCCGGCGTGGCGGAACTGGCCGCGCATTCCCCGGATGTGCTGGTTCCCGACCTGCGCGCCCTCACCCTGGAGATGCTGCTGGGACTGTGACTCAGCCTCTTTCGGTCAAACGCGCGCAGGTGGAGTTTCACAGTTTCGCCTCGCTCGGCGAGCCGGAGCGGAACCTGCGCGTCTATGCCGAGGAAAACGACCGGCGCAGCGGCCTTCTCCGCAAGCATCGCGAATTTTTCGGCCCTCTCTCGCCGTTTCTGGAGATCGGCGCCAACGCCGGACACTCCAGTTACATGCTGGCGAACGAATTCGGGGCCACGGGCTTCGCGCTCGATTTATCGGCCGATTCGCTGCGCCACGGGCGGGCGCTGCAACAAGCCTGGAATCTGCCGCGCGCGCCGGTTCGCATCGCCGGCGACGCCGCCGATCTTCCGTTCGCCGATCAGTCGCTGCGAATGGTCTGCGCGTTTCAGATGCTCAGCCAGTTTCCGGATATCGACCGGGTCTTCGGCGAAGTCCACCGGGTGCTCCAGCCCGGCGGGATATTTTTCTTCGCCGAGGAGCCGCTGCGGCGGCTGCTTTCCCTGCGCCTCTACCGTTGTCCTTATTACAACAATATGAAACCGTGGGAGCGCTGGCTATTCGACCGCGGCCTGCTGGGATTTTTGGTGCGCGACGTGATCGGCGCGCGGCAGGAAGAGAGCTTCGGCATCCGCCAGAATCACACCATGTCTCTGAAGCGGTGGCATGATCTGGTTCAAAAGCATTTCCCCGAGCATCGATATGAAATTTTCGTCCAGCAGCATGGCTGGGGCGAGCGCCTGGTGAAGCGCGCCGCCGTTCGCCTGGACCCCTACCGCTCCGAGTGGCGGGCCGCGCGGCTGCTCGGCGGCACGCTCGCGGCAATCTGCAAGAAATCCGGCGCGGCGCCGGAGCCGGGCGATCTTCCGCCGTTTGAAGCTTTTCTACGCTGCCCCGACTGCCGCTCGGCGCTGGCCCTCAGCGACGGGATTCTGATCTGCCGGAGCTGCGGCTATCGCGCTCCCAACGAAGACGGCGTCTACAATCTGCTGCCGTCGCGGGAGCGCGCCGAGCTTTATCCCGGCGAGCGCGAGGACATCATCGATTTTTCGCGGCCCGGCCACGAGCGGCATCTGCTCGAAGGATGGTACGAACTGGAAGGCGTCTTCGGCAACCGGTATCGCTGGATGGGAGCGCGCGCGGCGGCGCGGCTGCGGGCCGTCAAGCCGGCTCCGCGGCGGCTGCGGATCCGCTGCCACGCCTCCGCCCGGGGTGTTCCCGGCGAGCTTCGCGTGCTCGTGAACGGAACGCCGGCCGGATCATGGAAGATCGATCGGACCGGTCTATTTGTGTGCGAAGCCGACGTGCCCGACGCGGAAGAGTATATCGTCGAGCTTCACGCCTCGCCGCTGTGGCGGGTGGATACCGACGATCGCGCGTTCACCATCAACGTAAGCATGATCCGGCTGATCGACCGGTAGGGGTGCGCGCCGCCTGAGCCGCAAAGCGCCGATGCGGCGCGGCGTATACTGTCGTCCAGATGAGATGGATGGCGATTCTTACGGCGGCCGCGGCCTTCGGCCAAAGCTGGTCGCCGCAGCAAAGCAACACCACGGCATCGCTGCGCGGTGTGATGGCGGTGAGCCCGGCGGTGGTCTGGGCCAGCGGCGCGAAAGGGACGTTTCTGCGCACCCTCGACGGCGGGACCACCTGGAAGAGCGGGCGGGTCGCCGGCGCCGCGGATGCGGACTTTCGCGGGCTGTGGGCCTTCGATGAAAATTCGGCGGTGCTGCTCAGCGCCGGGGATGGCGAAAAGTCGCGGGTATATAAAACCTCCGACGGCGGCGAACACTGGGAACTGCTCTACACCAATCCCGACCCGGCTGGATATTTCGACGCGGTCGCGTTCTGGGACGAATCGCATGGAATTCTCCTCGGCGATCCCGTCAAAGGGCGGTTTGTCATCCTGACCACCTCGGACGGCGGGGTGAGCTGGACGCGCCAAAAGGGTCCGCCGGCGCTGCCGAAGGAAGGTGCGTTCGCCGCCAGCAACTCCTGCCTGGCCATCCGCGGCGCGCGGGAAGCATGGTTTGGAACCGGGGCGGGCCGGGTGTGGCATTCGACCGACGGCGGCCAAACCTGGTCGGCCGCGAAGACGCCCATGAGCGGCGGCGCGACCGCGGGAATTTTTTCGCTGGCCTTCGCCGACGCACTGCGCGGCGTCGCCGTGGGCGGCGATTATCAGAAGCCCGCCGGTTCCAGCGGAAATGCCGCGGTGACTTCCAACGGCGGCAAAAGCTGGAGTGCGCCCGCCGAGCCGCCGCACGGCTATCGCTCGGCGACCGCCTACTTCGCCGCGAAAAAAATGTGGATCGCAACCGGCACGTCCGGCTCCGATGTTTCCACCGACGGCGGCAATACGTGGAGGCAGTTCGATTCCGGCAGCTATAACGCAATCAGCTTTTTTGGCGATGCAGGCTGGGCGGTGGGGCCGCGGGGCGCCATCGCGAAGTTTCAGCCTTGACCATCGCGCAGCTTTCCCCTGGCGAGCCTTCCGGCAAACGGCGCTAAAATGAGAACGACATGAGCCAGATTCTCGCCCCGCCCAAGCCGGCGAAAACTTTAAGCGGACTGCCGCTTGCGCCCGTTTACGGTCCGGAAGATATCGCCGGTCTGGAGCTCCCGGCCCCCGGCCGGTTCCCATACACGCGCGGCATCCATGAAACGATGTACCGCGGCAAGCTCTGGACCATGCGCCAGTTCGCGGGATTTGCCACCGCCGAAGAGACCAACGCGCGCTATCACTACCTGCTCTCGCAAGGCCAGATGGGGCTTTCGGTGGCCTTTGATCTGCCGACACTGATGGGCGTGGACTCGGACGATCCGAGCTCGCTCGGGGAAGTCGGAAAATGCGGCGTCGCCATTTCCTCGCTCGCCGATATGGAAGTTCTGTTCCGCGGCATCCCGCTCGGCGAGGTGACGGTTTCGATGACCATCAACTCGCCCGCCTCCATCATCTGGGCGATGTACCTGGTGGTGGCCGAGCAGCAAGGGGTTCCCTGGGACCGCGTCTCGGGCACTTTGCAGAACGACATTTTAAAGGAATATATCGCGCAGAAGGAGTACATTTATCCGCCGCGGCCGTCCATGCGGCTGGTGACCGATTCGATCGAGTTCGCCAGCCGGTACGTGCCGCGCTTCAATCCGATCTCGATTTCCGGCTACCACATCCGCGAAGCGGGATCCACCGCGGTGCAGGAGCTGGCCTTCACGCTGCGCGACGGCATGGAATACGTTGATTGGGCGCTGGAGCGCGGCCTGCCGGTGGATTCCTTCGCGCCGCGGCTGAGCTTCTTTTTCAACGCGCACAACGACTTTTTCGAGGAGATCGCCAAGTACCGCGCCGCGCGCAAAATCTGGGCGCTGGCCATGCGCGACCGCTACGGCGCGCGCGAGGAACGCTCCTGGAAATTGCGCTTCCACGCCCAGACCGCGGGGTGCTCGCTTACCTGGCAGCAGCCGCAGAACAATATCGTCCGCACCGCGATTCAGGCGCTTGCCGCCGTGCTGGGCGGATGCCAGTCGCTGCACACCAATTCGCTCGATGAAGCCTACGCGCTGCCCTCCGAACACGCGGTGACCATTGCGCTGCGCACCCAGCAGGTGATCGCCTATGAAAGCGGCGTGCCCAATGTCCCGGATCCGCTGGGCGGCAGCTATTTCCTCGAAAAGCTGACGCTTGACATGGAGAACGCCGCCAACGATTACATCCGCACCATCGACGGCATGGGCGGGATGATCCAGGCCATCGAGCGCGGCTATCCGCAGACCGAAATCGCCAACGCGAGTTTCGAATTCCAGCAATCGGTGGAGCAGGGCGAGAGCGTCATTGTCGGCGTGAACAAGTTCGTCGAGCAGGACGAGAAGCCGATCGAGCTGTTGCAGATCGACGAAACGGCGGAGCGCAAGCAGATCGAGCGTCTGCGCGAGGTGAAGGCCCGCCGCGACTCTTCGGCCGTCGAGCGCGCGCTGAACGCGCTGCGCCGCGCCGCCGAAGGGAACGAAAACACGATGCCCTATATTCTGGAGGCGGTCCGCGCTTACGCCACGGTGGGGGAGATGTGCGCCGCGCTCAAAGATGTCTTCGGCTCGTATACCGAAAACAGCGTTCTGTAAAGCCCGTTATTCGGTTCGCAGCGCTTCCAGCGGATCGATCGCGGTTGCGCGGCGGGCGGGGATGGCGCTGGCGGCCAGCACCGCCGCGATCAGCACGATCGACACGGCGGCATAAGTCAGCGGATCGAGCGCGTTTACCCCGAACAGCAGCGACGAGATGAAGCGGACCAGCAGGGACGCGATCAGGAGGCCCGCGCCGGCGCCGGTCACCGCCAGCAGAAGAGCGTGCCGCAAAAACATTTCCGTCACGGCCCCGTGCTGTGCTCCCAGAGCGATGCGAATCCCGATTTCGCGCGTGCGCTGGGAAACTGAATAGGAAACGACGCCGTAAATTCCCACCAGTCCGATCAGCAGGGCCATTCCTCCCGCGATCGCCAGCATGACCAGCGTGAAGGAAGTTCGCGCCATGGATTTTTCATAAACCGCCTCCAGGGTGCGCACCTGCGCGAGCGGCAGATTGGGATTGACGCTCCACACCGCGGCCTGGATTTCCTTGAGGAAGCTTTGCGTGCCGGCGCGAGGACTGCGGATCACGTAGGCCAGCGTCCGCCGCAGCGCGACGTCGTTTCCTTCAAAGTGCGACGCCAGGATGGGCCAATAGGCGATGGGCGGCGCGGGATGATCCACGCCGTCTTCCCGCACATCTCCGATCACGCCGACCACTTCCCGCCACGGCGAGTTGGTGAACTCGCTCACGCGCTTGCCGATCGCCTTGGCCGGATCGCCCCACAGCTCGCGCGCCAGATTTTCGGAAAGTATCGCCACCGGGCGCTCCTCGTAAACGTCGGTCCAGGTAAATTCGCGGCCCGCGACCAGGCTGTAGCCCATCGCCTTCAGCAGCCCCGGGGAAATGAACTGATATCGCCTCAGCGGCGGGATATGGTTGGCCGGATAGACGCGGCCTTCCGCGTAGATCGGATCTTGCCACACATTGCCGGTCATCGGAATCGACTTGATCCCGGCGGCGGCGGAAACGCCGGGGATAGCGCTAAGCTTGTCGAGGATCGCCTGCTCCATGCGCACCGTCGCGACCGGATCGTGAACCTCCGATTCCGGAATGGTGATTTCCATGGTTTCGACCTGCGCGGGATCAGTGAAGCCGGGCTTAACCGTTTTGAGCGCCTGAAACGTGCGGATCATCAAACCGGAGCCGATCAGCAGCACCAGCGCCATGGCGACCTGAACGATCACCAGCGCATTGCGCGCGCGATGGCCCTCCCGGCTCTGGCTCATCGACCTTCCGCCGGCGCGCAGCGTGAGCGATACGCCGCGTCCCGCCGCCTTGATCGCCGGGACCGCGCCGAACAGCAGGCCGGCCAGCACCGATACCGCCAGCGTGAAGAAAAGGACGTTCGCGTCGATCGAAATCTGATCCAGGCGCGGCAGGTTCGCGGGAGCCATGGCCAGCAAAATTTTCAGCGCGCCATAAGCCAGGCCGACGCCGGCGATGCCCCCGAGCACCGCCAGCGTGACGCTTTCCGTCAGCAATTCGCCGATTATGCGGTTCCATCCCGCGCCGAGCGCCGCGCGGATCGCCAGCTCATGACGGCGGCCCTCGGCGCGCACCAGCAGCAGATTGGCGACGTTGGCGCAGGCGATCAGCAGCACGATGCCGATGGTGCTCATCAAAACCCACAGCGTTTTGCGAATATCGCCGACCAGATCGTCCTTGAGCGGGCGCGGAGTCGCCGTCAGACGCGCATCCTCGAACATTTTTAAGTTGAAACCGGGGAAGGGCGGGAAGCTGTGCAGGGCCACCGGGATCAGGCGCGCCATGTCAGCGCCCGCCTGGTCGATGGAGACCCCGGTCTTTAGTCGCGCGATGCCGCGGTAGTTGAAGTTCCCCAGCATGGTTTTAGCGCGGTCCAGGCGGAGGGGAACCAGAAGCGCCGGCTGGCGGTCGAGGAACCGGAAATTTTCCGGCATCACGCCGATAATTTCTAGCGCCTGGCCATCGGCCACGATGCGCCGGCCGATCACCGAACGGTCGCCGCCGAATCGGGTTTGCCAGTACGGATAAGTCAACACGGCGGTGCGCGGCGCATCGGGGGAGTCGTCTTTTTGGGAAAACCACCGCCCCAGCGCAGGTTGCACGCCCAGGGCGGGCAGCACGCCGAAGCTGACGTCGACCGCGCTGACCTGCTCCGGCTCGGCCAGACCGGTGATGCTCAGCGAATCCGGCGTCCAGATTCCGACGTGCGCGAATGTGCGGCTTTGCTCCAGATACGTGAAATAAAGGAACGGCGCGATGCCGGTATCCTTGAAATTGATTCCCGGGGCCGCATGGGTTACCTCGACCAGCTCGTCCGGGCGCGGATAGGGCAGCGGTTTCAATAGGATGCCGTTGATCACGCTGAAGATCGCCGTATTGGCGCCGATGCCGGCGGCCAGCGTGGCAACCGTCAACAGGGTAAACAGAGGCGCGGCGGCCAGCCGGCGAAGAACGTATCTTAACCGCATGTTCTCTTCTACGGCCGTTTGCCCGGAAAGTTTCGTTATTTCGGAAAAGATCCTCAGCAACGGAGTTCGTTTGCCGCAGGGCCGGCGGGGATGGGCGGCGGGTGCGGCCCGGGCTTCCGGTTTCGGATACAATCGTAGATCGCCGCATGAAAGTCTCGGTCATTCTGCCCGCCGCCGGCCTGGGAACGCGGATGGGCCGCGAAAAATCGGGGGTCAGCCGCAAGCAGTTCATGCTGCTGGAGGGCGCCCCGATCCTGATCCACACCATCCGCAAGTTTCTGCGGTCCGCTCTGGTTTCCGAGATCGTGGTGGCGCTGCGGCAGGAGGATATCGATTGGGTCCGCGGGCTGATTCATCAGGAGCATCCGGCGCGCCCGGTTCGCCTGGTGCAGGGCGGGGGGAGCCGCCAGGAGTCGGTGGAAAACGCGCTGGCCGCGCTTTCGCCCGAAACCGAGCTGGTGGCCGTCCACGACGCCGTCCGCCCCTTCATCGAACCGGATTTGATCGACCGGGTGATTCACGAAGCGGCACAGAGCGGAGCCGCCATCATCGGCATCGTGCCGGTCGACACGGTGAAGCGCGTACACAAAAACAAGATTCGCGCGACGCTTCCGCGCGAGCATCTGGTTCTGGCGCAGACGCCGCAGGTTTTTCGGTTCGATCTTCTGAAACGCGCCTTCGAGATGGCCAAACAGGACGGCTTCTTGGGCACCGATGAAGCCAGCCTGGTGGAGCGCCTGGAGCAGGTGGAGGTGAGCGTGGTGCAGGGCACCGACCGCAACATCAAGATCACCAAACCGACCGACATGGATCTGGCGCGCCTTTTTCTGGCCGAGGAGCTGGCGGCTTCGTGATTCGCACCGGATTGGGCTGGGACGCGCACCGGCTCGCCTACGGCCGGCCGCTGATTCTGGGCGGCATTTCCATTCCCTCTCCGTTCGGGCTCGAAGGACACTCCGACGCCGACGTTCTTTTGCACGCCATTACCGACGCGTTGCTCGGCGCGGCGGCGCTTGGCGATATCGGCATGCACTTTCCCGACAGTGATCCGCAGTGGAAGGGCGCTGGCAGCGCCGTTTTCCTGGCGCACGCGGCGAAACTGGTGCGCGAGCGCGGCGACCGCATCGTCAACGTCGATAGCACGGTGATTCTGGAGCGTCCCAGGCTCAAGGATTTTCGCCAGGCGATTCGCGAATCGATCGCCCGCGCGCTGGCGATCGACCTCGATTGCGTCTCGGTAAAGTTCAAGACGGCCGAGGGCGTGGGGCCGGTCGGCAAAGGCGAATCGGCCGAGGCTCAGGCCATCGTGACCATCGATCGGCCGGGCGAAGGCGGGCGATAGCGCATTGCCCGCTCGAACTTCGCCCCAATAAGCGCATCCGCCACCCCCGAATGCGGGGATCGCGCTTTTTTTTGTACTACGGCCTGCTAATGGCCTTTCGATCCGCGGCCTTAGAGCTTCCCTGATTCCTAAATCCCAGATTCCGCCGCAACATTGTTCATGACTTTTCGCTTCGCGATGCCCCTGCTTGCGCTGGCGAGCGCGTCGGCTGTTTTCGCCACAACTTCCTATAGTTTCGGCACCAATACTCAGATCGCTTTTGCTTCCGGCAGTCCGGCCTATACCGCCGGAGTCTGGACCGAAAATTACACCGGCGGCGCAGGCACCACCGAACAGATTGTCTGCGTGGTCGGGCTTCTCTCCGCCGATATCTCCAATACGTGCGGCAATCCCGGACCGGGCAGCTCTCAGCACGTCAGTATTCCCGCGCAGCCGGGAAACTCCTCGATTCTTCCGGGCAGCGTGACGAATTATGTCGAAGTGGACGGCGATCCGACCTGGGGCGCCCCCATCTCCACCACAATGAGCGGCCTCACCATCGGCGGCCAGTATCAGATCTCGTTTTACCAGGCCTCGAACGAAGAGAACGGCAACGATAAAGAGTATCTGGATAACTGGAAGGTCTACATCATTCCCGGCGCGGGCCAGGGCACCTACACGCCCTCCGCGGGCGATCTCGCCTACACCACGGATCAAATGGACAATAAGGGCGCGCAGGCTACTCCGTGGGAGTTCGAATCGTTTACCTTCGTCGCCACCGCGGTCAGCGAAACCCTGGAGTTCGTGACCAACGTCGCCGCGCCCCCGGGGCACAGCGTCACGCCTTATCAGCCGCCGTTTCTTGACCTGGCCGGCGTGCAATTGGATCCGGCGCCGGAACCGGGAACCTGGGTGCTGGCCGGAACCGGCGCGGCCCTGATGCTTGCCGGCCGCGCTCTGCGGCGCCGCACGGCGAAACGCAACCCACGCGGATAAAGGAAAGCGGACCGCTCCGCCGATAGCAGTCATATGGACTTCGCGCGGCATCTCGCCTCCTTAGGCGGCCAGCTTCTGCAACTGGCGGTGTGGTTTGCGCTGCTGCTGATCGTGTTCGCGCCGCTGGAAAGGATGTTCGGGCGGCGGAAGCAGAAAATTTTCCGCCGCTTCTTCTGCGCCGACCTCCTTTATTATTTTCTGAACGGCATTGTGCCGCGGCTGCTGATGATCCTGCCGCTGACGGTTTTCTCGGCGGGGTTGCATCGCCTCACTCCGGTCGCTTTCTACTCGTGGATGGCGGCGCTGCCTCTCTGGTTTCGCCTGGCGCTGGCGCTGGTGGCGAACGAAATCGGCGGCTATTGGGGCCACCGCTGGTCGCATGAAATTCCTTTTCTGTGGCGATTCCACGCGATTCATCACAGCGCCGAGGAACTCGACTGGCTGGTCACCGCCAAGGCTCATCCCGTCGATATTTTCTTCACCCATTTCTGCGCGGCCGTTCCTCTCTACATTTTTGGACTGGCTCAGCCGTTCGCCACCCGCATCGATCCGGTGCCGGTGACTGTTGCGATCCTGAGTACATACTGGGCCTATTTTGTTCACGCCAACGTTTCCTGGCGCTTCGGCGCGCTGGAGCGGCTGGTCGCCACTCCGGCGTTTCATCATTGGCATCACACCAACGACGGACCGGAGGTCCTGAATAAGAATTTCTCAGCGATGTTTCCCTGGGTCGATCAATGTTTCGGGACGCTCCATCTGCCCAAAGCATGGCCGGGAAAATATGGCTCAGACGCGGCGGTGGCGCCCGATCTCGCCGGCCAGCTTCTCGATCCGCTGGCTCCGGCCGCTTCGCATATCGAATCGCCTGCGCTCAACAACGCCGCTATCCGATAATGGACCCATGTTCCCGGGATTTCCCCCCGAGGCCCTGGCATTTTTGCGCGGTCTTGCCCGCAATAACGACCGCCAGTGGTTCCAGCCGCGCAAGGAGATCTTCGAAACGAAAGTGAAAGCTCCAATGCTGGATCTGGTGGAGGCGGTCAACGCCGGGCTGGCGAAGTTCGCGCCGGACTACGTGACCGAACCGAAAAAGGCCGTCTTCCGCATCTATCGCGACACGCGTTTCAGCGCCGACAAATCTCCCTACAAGACGCATATTGCCGCGGTGTTTCACCGGCGCGGTGGGGAGAAGGGCGGCGCGCCCGCGTTTTATTTCTCGATTTCCGCCAAGGAGATCGGCATCGCCGGCGGAGTTTACGATCCCGCGCCGCCGCAACTGCTGGCCATTCGTTCCTGGCTCGCCCGAAATCACAAGAGTTTTCGCGCGATCGCGCGGCGTCCGGAAAAGTTGATGGGCAAGCTGCACGGCGAAAGCCTGAGGCGGGCGCCAAAAGGTTTCCCGGCCGATCATCCCGCGTTGGATCTGATCAGGATGAAGCGCTGGGTCTATTATGCATCGCTCGATCCGAAGCTCGCGGTCACGTCGAAAATCCTGCCGGAAATCATTAAACGCTTTAAAGCCGTTGCGCCGGTGTTCGAAGAGCTGAACAAAGCCGTGGCGCGGCCGCGTTCCCCATCCCTCGCCGCGGATCCGCTGATCTAGATGCGGCCTTGCGGGATCCACGCGGTGCCGGGGACTTATTCCTTGCGCAGCTCGCGTTCGACGTCTTGCACCACCTGATCGGCGTTGGCGCCCGCCAAGTCCTTCTGCAACCGCCGCAGCGCCACGCCGACCACGTCGCGATGATGCAGCCGCGAGCCGAGCTCCTTCATATTGCTCAGCTTGAGCCAGAGCTCGTGCAGCAGATCCACGTCTTCCGGCCACAGCCGCGGCGGATGCGGCCCCAGGTTCACGTAGATTGACGGCCGGTCGGGGCTGATCACTTCCAGTGAAAACGGATGCCGCGGCTCCGGCAGCGCCTCCCAGGCCAGTCCGATCCGCCGCGCCAGCTCTTCGGATTCCATTCGCGCGCTTACCCCCGTGACCAGGCGCGATGCGCGCAGCGAGTTGGCCGCGTGCGCCAGCGCGTCGAAGGGATTCACCGCGGGCACCACCAGCAGTTCGACGGGCTTGCCTTCCTTTTCCGCCATCTCCACCACATGGCTGAACAGCTCTTTTTCGTAATCGCTGAAAATCTGCTGTTCGGACAGCTCATATTCGCCCGCCCCGGTGGAGATCGGCCGCACCGTCATCACCACGATATCGTGGCGCTTCAGATTCGTCTTTTGCAGCACGCGCCTCAAATGCTCCATGCGGTGATAGTCGCGCACGGCCACCAGCACGCAGCCCGGCCGCGCGTGAAGACTGGTGGAAATTTCCGCCTGGGGGACCAGATTGAACTGCTCCAGGCCCTTCTTCTCCGCGCTTTTGCGCCGCTGGTTGATCCGCTCGGAAACGCTGAACAATGTGAAGAAAACAATGGTGAAGGCGACGCCGTATTTGGTCGCGATCTGTTTGGAGAATAAATTGGCGATGGCCACCGCGCCCAGCACCAGCGTGACGAGTCCCAGGCCTACGGGAATTTCGCGCCGGCCGATACGGAAATTCAACGGAACCTTGTATTCCTGATCGGTTCGCTGGAAGCGGAGCACCATCACGCCCAGCGCTTTCATGAAGAAGCTCCACACCACGCCGAACGCGTAGGCTTCGGCCAGGACGGTCATGTCGCCGCGGCTGCCGACGATGGTGGCGAGTTGCAGTATGGCGATCAGGTTGATGATCCGGTATGTGGTGCCGAACTTGCGGTGCGGCTTGCGGAACCAGGGCAGCAGCACGCCGTCCTCGGCCACGCGATTCAAAACGCCGTTGGCGCCGATAATCGACGTGTTCACCGCTCCGGAAAGAATCAAACCGCCGACGATCACCACAAAAATGTGAAACAGCAGGCGCGCCAGGTACGGGCCGCTCAGGTTCATGGCCAGCCCGCCGATCAGGTCGTCGAAATACTTCGGGCGCTCGGAATCGGGGATGATCATTCCGGCAAACACCGTCACCACGCCGGTGCAGATGACGGCGTACCAGCACACCAGGTTGGCGGTGATCCGCAGATTCTTCAGCTTGGGATAGGCGATTTCGCGGTAGACCTGGGCCAGCGTCTCGAATCCGCTCATCGACAGCAGCGAATGGCCGAAGGCGACGATGATGGCCACCGCCGGAATTTGCAGCCAGAACGTTCCTTTAAACCATCCCTGCGCATCGGGGGCGAAGGTCAAATTTCGCGGGACCGGCGCCGGCGGCAGCTTCCAGCGATGGTCCAGCACGATGGTCAGCGGGCACCACACCAGCAGCACCGCGACCATCACCGTGGTAATTTGCATGATCCGCAGCGCCTTGCCGCTCGATTCGTGAACCCCCTTGATATTGGTCCACCAGAAGTACAGGGTCACCAGCACGGCCACGCCGGCGGCGAAGGTATTGGTGTTCACATGGACGCTTTCGTGCAGCAGATCGCTGATCTCGTTGAGCAGCGCTCCCAGATACTGCCCCGCGCTTACGACGCTGATCGGGCCGGTGAGGATGTAATCGAAAACCAGCGAGGAAACCGAGAATTTGGCGGCGATCGGTCCCATGCTGTCGTGAACCACCACGTACACGCCGCCGCGCACGAACATGGAACAGCTCTCCAGGTACACGCTGCGCACGGCGAAGCTGAACAGCATGACCCCGAGCACGAACCACGGCGCTGATTTGCCGATGGCCTGCTCCGCCGCGCCGCCCGCGTAGAACATGGACGAAGCCAGGTCGCTTAATACGATCGAGGCGCCGCGCCAGAAGCTGATGAAGGAGAGCGCCACCGTCGTTGCCACCACGACCTTGGGCATCGACGACGGCAATGAGCCGTCTTTTGAAGACATCCGAACCTCTTATCGTACGACAGTGGAGAGCGGCAATATGCATCGGCGTTTTCCGCCACTCGTCAGCGGCGCTGGTTCGCCTGATAGAATCATAAATTCTTTCATTTCAACCCAAGGAGAAAGCAATTGGCACAACTCGGATTTCTGGGGCTGGGAATCATGGGCTATCCGATGGCGCGGCACCTGGTCAAGAGCGGAAATCAGGTCGCGCTCTGGTCGCATAACGCCGGCAAAGCCAAGGAGCTCGCCCGGAACGGCCAGGCAACCGCCTGCGCCACGCCCAAACAGGTCGCCGAAAACGCCGATTTTATCTTCTATTGCGTCGGCGATAACGCGATGGCGCGGGAAGTGACGCTGGGCGCGGATGGCTTGATTGAAGGCGTGCGCCGCAACGCGGTGATCGCCGATTGCAGCACCATCGCGCCGTCGGTCAGCCGCGAAATCGGAGCCGCGTTCGCTCAAAAAGGCGCGCGATTCCTCGATACGCCCTGCACCGGCTCGAAGCCGGGAGCCGAAGGCGCGACGCTTACGTTCATGATCGGCGGCGATAAGGCCGCTTACGAATCCATCAAGCCCTACCTCGAGCTGATGGGCAAGATGTTTTACTACTGCGGCGGTCCCGGACAAGGCCTGCAAGCCAAGCTGACTCAGAACCTGATCCTGGCCAATATCATGGAAGCCTTCGCCGAGGGCATGGTGCTCGCCACCAAGGGCGGCGTCGCGCCGGAGCTGATGCTGGAGATTCTGAACAACAGCGCGGCCAAGAGCGGGCTTATCTCCTATAAGGCGCCGTTTATCTTCAATCGCGACTTCCAGACCAATTTTGCCCTGAAGTGGATGGCCAAAGACGTCGGGTTGGCTCTTGAAACCGGGAAGGCAATGAACGTGCCGCTGCCAGCCACCGCGCTTACCGAGCAGATGATGCGCGCCGCCATGGCCTGCGGCTACGGGGAGGACGATTTCTGTTCGACCATCCGTGTTTTGGAAGATTGGACCGGAGTGACCGTGCAAAAACAGGGATAAGAGGATTTCCTGAGTGGTAAGGTGGGGAAATGATATGTTCTAACTCGTTGTAAAAAATGGAAAACCAGAGAAGTTAAAAAAGATTCCCGGGGCTCTACAAAAAACTGTTGCAATCCTGATCTCTGTATATTAATATTGGAATCAAGCCGGGGAGGAAACTCCCACCAAAGCGAGACTAACCTCATTAAAGACCCCTGAAGCAAACCTCCCCGGCGCCCCTCCGGGGTCTGTGTCCTCGAAAGAGAGGTCAGGCGGTTGGAGGCTTCCGGAAACTGGTATTATCAGGCAAGTGGATCTGCTCACGCTCTTGGGTTCTACCGGTTCGATCGGAACCAGCACTCTGGATGTCGTCCGGCGTTGGCCGCACCGGTTTGGAATCTATGCGCTGGTGGCGGGACGTAACACTTCGCTTCTTGCCGATCAGATCGCGGAATTTCGGCCGCAAGTGGCCGTGGTGGCCGATCAGAGGGCGCTCAACGAACTTGCCGCAACTCTAAAAGCCAGAAATATCAAGGCCCCCGAACTGGCCTGTGGACCCGAAGCGCGAGTGGGCGCGGCGGCCGCACCGGAAGCTTCCATCGTGATGTCTTCCATCGTCGGGGTCGAGGGACTGGAAGCGACTTACGAAGCGGTTCGGCGGGCGAAACGTGTCGGGCTGGCAAATAAAGAAGTTCTGGTGGCGAGCGGCGCCCTGGTGATGGCCGCGGCGCGATCCTCCGGCGCGGAATTAATCCCTGTCGACAGCGAGCATAACGGCGCTCATCAGAGCTTGCGCGCCGGACAAAGGCGCGAAGTCGCAAAACTCATCCTGACCGCCTCCGGAGGGCCCTTTCGCGAGACTCCCGCAGAGGAGCTGGCCCGGGTGACGCCGGAACAGGCTTTAAATCATCCAACATGGAGGATGGGCAAGCGAATCACCATCGATTCGGCGACGTTGATGAACAAGGGCTTCGAAGTCATCGAGGCCTGCTGGCTCTTCGATCTTCAGCCGAAAGAGGTTGAAGTGGTGGTGCATCCGCAGTCCAAGGTTCATGCCATGGTGGAGTATACCGATGGCAGCGTAATTGCCCAGATTTCAGCGACGGATATGCGGATGCCGATTCAATACGCGCTGACGTTTCCGGAGCGAGCCCAAGCGCCAGTGCCGCGGCTGGATTGGACGGAGCCGGCCAGATGGACGTTCGATCCGCCGGACTGGAAGAAGTTTCCGTTGTTGAAGCTGGCCTACCAGGCGCAGGAGGCGGGCGGATCCTCCACCGCAACTTTGAATGCCGCCGATGAGATCGCCGTGGAGGCTTTCCTGTCGGGCCGGATTCCGTTTCCCGCCATTGCGGCTACCGTGGCCGAGACTTTGCAGCGCGTGGCCCGGCGCGAGCCCAAATCGGTACAAGAAGTACTTGAAGTGGATCGCCTTTCGCGGGAAAAGGCGCGTAACATTATAGAGACGAGGTGGGGTGTCAGACTCCCGAACGAGGCTGCCGTCCGCGCGTAACCGATATGGTTTTTTTGCAAAATGTCTGGTGGTTCCTGGTTCTGATTGGAGTGATGATCCTGCTCCATGAGCTGGGCCACTTTGCCGTCGCCAGGCTGTTCGACGTGAAAGTGGAAACTTTCAGTTTTGGCTTTGGCCCGCGGCTTTTCGGATTCAAGCACGGGGAAACCGATTTCCGCTTTTCCGCGCTGCCGATTTTGGGCGGCTATGTCAAAATGGCCGGCGATCAACCCGGAGAAGAAGCCTCCGATCCGCGCAGTCTTATCGCCAAACCACGCTGGCAGCGGCTGCTGATCACGCTGGCGGGGCCCGCGGTGAACATGATCCTGGCCGTTGTTCTGCTCACCGGGTTGTTCATGGAGCATTACCCGAAAGTGCCGACGCCGCCCGATCCCGCGGTGATATCTGGCTCCCGATGGCGCCGCGGCCAAGGCCGGCATTCAGGAGGGCGACCGCGTCGTGCAGGTGGACGATATCACCGATCCGAACTGGGAAGACATCGCCATGAAGGAGATGGCCAGCGCCGGACGGCCCATGCAGGTTTGGGTTCTGCGCGGCGGCCAGCGGCTGCACTTCACCATCGTCCCCACGCTCGATCAAAAGGACGGAATCGGCGTGGCGGGATGGGGCCAGCAGACCGAGGTTCAGGTGGGCAGCGTCGCGCCGGGAACGGAAGCCCAGCGGGTGGGACTTCAGCGCGGCGATCTTCTGCTGAGGGCCAACGGCCAGCCGCTGCGGTCGGTCTCGCGGCTATATGAGATCGAGAAGGCCACCGAAGGAAAGCCGATCCAGTTGGAGTTTTCCCGCCACGGCCAAATCCATCGCGTGACGGTCACGCCGGCCAGGAGCGAAGTGGACGGCCAGCAGCGCTGGATGATCGGCCTTACCGTGGAGTCGCGGATCGAAATCACCAGGCTGCCGTTTCTCGCGGCGGTGAAGGAGTCCTGGAGGTGGAACCGGCAAAGCGCCCGGATGATTTTCCAGTTCCTCGAAGGCATGCTGGAGCGGCGCATGTCCCCAAAATCGCTGGTGGGCCCGGTGGGCATCGCCGCGATGTCGGGTGAGGCGGCCCGCGAAGGGGCGGCTTCCTACTTCAGCCTGATGGCGGCGGTCAGCCTGAATCTGGCCATCTTCAACCTGCTTCCCATTCCGATTCTCGACGGCGGCGTGATCCTGATGCTGCTGGTGGAAATGCTCATGCGCCGCGAGCTGGATTTGAAGGTGAAGGAAGCGGTGGTGAAGGTCGGCTTCGTGTTTCTGATGATGGTGGTGGTCTTCGTGATCTACAACGACATTTCGAAGATCCTGCCGGGTTGAGCGGCCGCCCGGCAAACCGCGGCGGTTGGCAGGGCCTCAACGCGGATTGGTGGCGGTTTCCTTCAGCCTGGCTCCAGCCAGACGCGCAATTGCGCCCAGCGTGGTCTGCGCCGCGTTCAATCCCAGACGAAAATCTCCGTCGGAGTAGTGCGAATAGACGTCGATGGGCTGGTGATGCGTGGGATCCCAACCCGCGCCGATCTCGGAGCCGCGCTCCAATTCACGCAGGCTGATCGCCGCCGTCAGATCCATGAACGGCGTCGAGTCGGTGTTGGTCATGTGATTGCCGACCTGCGCCGGATAATCGGTCGCGTACTTTTCGTTGGCGTCGCGAAACGCCCAGGCGAGCTCCTGGGCCTGCGCGGCGAACTTCGAGCGCGATTGAAACTCGATGTTGACGTCCGCCTCCGGACGCTGGTGATCGCTCACCGTGCCGTCGCGGCGCGGCATGCCGTGATCGAACAGCATCATATCGTGCTGGATCATTCCCAGCCACTTCGGTTCCGGATATTTTCCGGAGCCCGGCGGATCCTCCTTGCCCTGCAAATCCTTCCGCTGCTCGACGTAAGCCCGCGCCCCGTTCAGTCCGGTCTCCTCGTTGTTCCACAGCGCAAAGCGGACCGAGCGTTCGGTGATCACATCCGGGCTGCTTAAAACGCGCGCCACCTCCATCACCAGCGCCGTTCCCGACGCGTCGTCGTTGGCCGCCTCGCCCCAGCCGATGCCGTCGAAGTGCGCGCCGACGATATACATCTCCTCGGGATGCGTGGAGCCGACCTTGGTGCAGAAGACTTCCTCGCGCGGGCCGGGAGTGGAAGGCTGCGCGTTCAGCTCGCGCAGGCGCTGGTCCGCCTGAAGATTGGGATCGTTGTTGACGCCCACCGGACCGCGCTCGCCTTTGATCACTCCCCCGCCCGGTGCGCCCCCGCGGCCTCCTCTTCCGCCCCGCCCGCCGCGGCCGCTTTGCTCCGGCGGAGTGTAAGTGTAATGGATGCGCTCGGTCGGCGCGCAGCCGTAGCTTTTCAACTGCGCGTCGATCCACTCCAGCGCCGCGCGATTACGATCCGTGCCCTGGCGGCGATCGCCGAAGCGGGTCAAGCCGCGAATGGTTTCCTTATAGCGCTGCAACTGAAGCCGCCCGACCAGGGTTTTTATGGTCTCATCGGGGCCGTCTTGCGCAACAAGGACCGGCGCGATAAACAAAACTCCGGGAAGAACGATTCGGGTCAGCATCGAATGCGTTTATTGTACGATGGCAGCGGGCGGGCCGTCACGCGCCCCTAAAGGTTTGGCGCGAAACGCCGATGAGGACATAAAGCCGGTTCATATACCCTTAGGGAAACGGCTTTAGCTCCTCTCTACGGTACTTTTAGGTCGCAAATACTAGTATTTCCGCATCTGTTCGAAGGCGCGCTTCCGCCGATACAGTTGATCGAGTGGAGAAACCAACAGTGCATGGCGGAGCCCGAAGGTCGCGGCAGGGCGGCAACACGCTGGTCGAATCGGCGCTGACGCTGGTCCCCACGCTGGTGATGTTTTTGGGAATCGTCGACGTTTCGCTGGTCATCTTTCTTCAAAGCACGCTGACCAACGCGACGCTGGAAGGCGTCCGTTGGGCGGTCACGTTTCAGTCCAGCTACAACGGCATGAACTGCTCGGCTTCGCAGGCCTCCTGCATCACCAAGGTCGTTCAGGACAACTGCTACGGCTTCCTGAACAATTACAGCAACCTGGTCACGGTGAATTACTATACGGCGAACGATCTCAGCAACCCGGTGGAGACGTGCAATTCGGGCACCTGCACTCAGACGGGAACCCTGCCGCAGACGCTGAGCAACGGAACCGTGGTGAATTACCCCAACCAGCCGGGCAATATCGTGCAGGTGCAGGTCTCCAATTTCCCCTGGAACTGGCTTTTCCCCGTGGCGGCCACCGGCTATCAGCTGACCGCCAAGAGCATCAATCTGAGCGCGTCCTCGATGGACGTTCTGGGCGCGCTGGCCGTGGGAACAACCACGCCGCCGAATCCCTAGGAGGAACCCGCGCGTGTCCATCGCAAAGAAAGAACGCGGCAGCTCGGCGCTGGAGTTCGCCATCGTCATGGGAATGCTGGTGCCGATGTTCGCCGGAGCGGTGACGCTCAGCCTGGCGCTGTCCCGCGACATTCAGGTGAGCAACGTGTGCCGCGACGCGGTGGTGCTCATGGTGCGCGCCGTCACCGATCCCTCCTCCGGCCTGGACCTGTCGCAGACCCAGAATCAACGCATCATCGTGGCGGCGGCCAGCGGCCTGGGCATGAACTCGGACGCGCAGAACGACCCCAACCCGAATGGCAACGCCGTAGTCATCCTGTCCCAGGTGGTCCTGGTGGGACCGCCGCAGTGCGCTGCCGGCGTGGTGCCGAACCCCAACGGCGTGCCCAACAACACCCCTCCCGATTACGGCTGGAATTCGGGCAACTGCCCCAACTACGGGCAGTACGTCTTCGCCTACCGCGTCGTGATCGGCAACGGGACGCGCTGGTCGAGCACGTTGGGCGCCCCGCCGCCGGCCGACATTCAAAGCAATGGAACGATTTCCGCCGCCAATATCGCCAAGGACACCTCCAATCGGGCGAGGAACATGGGCTCGGCCGGCGTCATCTCGCTTGATTTGGGCAAATATGCGCTGATTTCCGAGATGTACGCGGACGTGAGTTTCCTGAATCTGTTTTCGATCTGGCATACGCCGGTTCTTTATGTCCGCAATGTTTCTTAAGCCAAACCGGCGCGCCGGGCGCGTCTGGAAAAGAGGCAGGAGATCGAGATGAAGACCATCAGAGGGAAACGCCGCGGATTCACTTTGATCCTTTATTCGGTGATGCTCACCTTCATTGTGGCCGCCGCGGGCCTGGCGCTTGACGTAGGCACCATTTACATGATCCGAGCGCGGCTGTCCTCGGCCACCGACGCCGCCGCGCTGGCCGCCGGGCGCAGCGTCAATCTGGCCAATACCGTTGCGCAGGCCACCTCCGCCGCGCAAAGCACCGCCAATTCCTTTTTCGCGGCCAATTTTCCGACCGGATACTTCAACACGGTCGGCGCTCCCACGGTGACGCCGACGTTCACCCAGGAGACCGACTCCTATGGAAACCCAACCGGTGTTCTCGACATCACGGTCACGGCGAGCGTCAAGGCGCCGACTTATTTCATGAACATCTTTCACGTCCCCAACGTCACCGTCAGCGCCTCCAGCACCGCCAGCCGGCGCGGCCTGGTCATGATGCTGGTGCTGGATGAATCGAGTTCGATGAATACGCCGACCTCGCCTACCGCCTGCGCGGTAATGCGCCAGGCCGCGCAGAATTTCATTACCATGTTCAGCCCGTTCGACTATATCGGTCTGGTGGCGTTCGATTCGACGGCTCACCTCAGCTATCCGCCAAGCACCAGTTGGGGAGACGGGTCCCTGAATACCGCCATCGGCAACATTGTCTGCCGGAACAATACCAACACCATCTCCGCTCTTTATCTGGCCTACCAGCAAATTAAGCAAGTGGGCCAGCCTCTGGCGGAAAACACCATCGTCCTATTTACTGATGGTTCGCCCAACGGCGTTTCCGCGTCCTTCCCCTTGCGGACTCAAAGCGACACTCGATGGAGCGGCCTCTATTCGGGAACCCAGAAAGCCGGAGGCACCGGGGAGGCCGATACCAATCACTGGACCAGCCTGCCGAGCGGCTGCCAAGACCAGGGGCCGGTGGATCCGTATCTGAGCAGCATCGGCTATAGCATAAACGAAGAACAGCCCTGCACGCCTCCGGTAATTTGCACCAGTGGGACCATCACCGGAACCATTACGCAGTGGGGTGATCAGGACTCCTGGGGAGCGACCACCTGGGGCCTCGCCGCTCCCACCGATGCCGACACCGCCCCTTCCTGGCCGCCAACCTGCAACAAGGGGAATGTCAAATCCTCCAACCTTCCGTCTCCGGATCAGTACAACATGAGGCACATCATCGCCTATATCCCCGATACCGACATGTACGGGAATTCGCTGCACGGAATCGCCGTGCCGACGGGTACTTCCCCGGAGGGCACCGTGACCAACGCCGCCGACGGAACGCGCCGCGATACCCGCGACTACTGGCTGTTCCAGACGAACAATTACTGTAATAGTAACGTCAGCCCCTCTTGTAAGAATGTCGGTGATCTTTGGTCCCGCCACAGCGGCGTCGGCTCCGGATCGAACTTCTTTACCAGCGGACCTTACGCCGGCCACTTCCGCCCGGACCAGCCCAATTCGATTGTGGCCGCCAGCATGAACGGCACCATGGATATGGCCAACACGATCCGCAGCGATACCACCTATCATCCGGTCATTCACGTGATCTACCTCACCGGCAACGGAACGGATTCGGTCGATCACGAATTTCTTCCGATCGTCGCCAATTTTCCGAACATCCCGGTACTGCCCTACGACGCTGCTTACGTGGTCGGCGCCGATACGCAGCCGGTTCTCTACGCCAATCCCGCTTTCAACCCTAATCAGGAGTCAGGCAAGTATTTTGTCACCGCGGACAAGAACCAGCTCACTTCCCTGTTCGCGCAGTTGGCGTCGGAAGTCCTGCGCCTCAGCAAATGACCGCGCCGCTCGTTTTCCTGATGCTGCTCGGCTCGCCCGAGGCGGGCGTCCCGCTGCTGGCGGGATGCTCGCCGGACGAGGAACGGCTGGCGGTGATCGCCGCCGCCGACCGCGTCGAAGTGCAGCAGGCGATTTTCAGCGGCGACGGCGCCTGCTACCGGCTGGAGCTGATCCGCGCGGATCGGAGAATTTCCGGCTATGTGCTGGGCGAGTCCCTTCCCGCCGTGGCGGCGTTCGCCGCCGAGCGGGAAAGGCTCGAAAGCGAACGGCTGGCGGCCCTGGCCCGCGCCGCCGCACCCGCCGGAGCCGCCCCGCAGCCCGCCGGCCGGACCGAAGCGAAGGCGGAGCCGCCCACGTCCCCGGTCCCGGAATACTTGAGCGACTTCGTCGCGCGCGACGCCGAAGGCCGGCCACACCGCCTCTCCTCGCTTCCTGGACGCCTCATCGTCGTGGTCTTCTGGTCGGGCCGCTCCAAAGCCTCCCTGGGCGACCTGCAGGCGATCTATAACCAGTACCGGCGCCGCGGC
This sequence comes from Terriglobia bacterium, assembly GCA_021324615.1. Taxonomy (GTDB): domain Bacteria; phylum Acidobacteriota; class Terriglobia; order Bryobacterales; family Bryobacteraceae; genus Palsa-187. The sequence continues at coordinate 22,462 of JAJPIT010000113.1, forward strand.
GTTTCCGTAGTGGGCATCAACATGGATGGGGCCCGGATGCTGGCCCGCGAAACCGAAGATATCGATCTCGGCTTTCCCCAATGGGCCGATCCCGGCGGCATCGCCCGGCACTACGGCGTCGGCCAGTCGGGAAAAGCCTTCGTGCTGGACCGCTCGCGCCGGGTTCTCGCCGCCGGCTCCGGCGCCGACGCCGCGCGGGCCGTTAAGCAGTTGATGAGCGGGAAAACCGCCACCCCTTAAAACGGACGTTACTCGACCAGCCGCAGAATCATCCCGGTATCGGTCGCCGCCCACTGATGATCGGCGTCGGGACCCGCCAAGACCACCGACCTCGCGGTCGCCTTGTAATCCACGGTCATCTCCGTCCACTCCTTCACGTCCGAGCTGGCCAGGATGCGGACTTTTCCCGGAATCGGCGAAACGCTCAGTTTCCCCGGCGGCTCGACGGCGGCGAGAAACGCGCGCGGCCCCGCAAATAGGGCCACGTCGGTTACGCGCCGGTCCTGCTGGCGAAAAACCTGCGTGCTCTGCCCCGTTTTGAGGTCCAGCCGGAAGACCTCGCTCGGATACTCGAACGCTTCGCTGAAGGAGAAAGCGGCCAGTCCCGTCGCGCCCGCCAGGCGCAAGCCGATGATGGTCCCGTAGAAATCGGCTCCGGTCGCGCTCCAGGTCTTTCCCGCGTCGCGCGTTTCGATCAGCAGCGTCTCGCCTTTGGAGGGCCGCCGCCGCACGGCCCGCTCCGGCTCCATCCACGATGGCAGATGCGGATCGTCGCCGCGCGGCGTCACCGCTCCGCCCATGATCACGCCGTAGCTGCCGGCAAAAGCGATCTGGGTGTACGCCGCGTGGCCGGGATCGCCGGGCGGTTTGGCGGCGGCCTCAATCGCCGTCCAGGTCTTGCCGCCGTCCTTGGTTTCGAACGCGCTCTTTTGATTGCCCGCCGCGAATCCGTGCTGCTGGTCCAAAAACCACAGCCGGGTGATCAATCCGCCCGGGGGCGCCGGACCCAGCTTCTTTTCCGGCTTTTTCTGCTCGCCGATCTTTTTCCATGTCGCTCCGCCGTCTCCGGTAAACCAGATCGCGTCATCCCCCGCCATCCATCCGGTCGATTCGTTCAGAAAGAACAGCGAGCGCGGCGAATCGTGCAGCGGCTGCAAGGTCCATTGCTCGCCGCCATCGGTGGTGAGAAGCTCGACGTCGCGCGGTTTGCGCGCGCCCGTCTCATCGATGACCGCGCCGACCGCGACGCCGTGCCGCGCCGTGGGAAACGCCAGATCCTCGATGGCCAGCGTTTCATGCAGCTTATCGTAAAAATATTGAATCTTCCACCGCGGATCGGCGCCCTGCGCCAGTGCCGCGGCCAGCAATGCAAATACCCAGGCGGCTCTCATCGGACTACTCGCTGCGCGCCGCCGCCAGGATCCCGTCCAGCGCCGGCGCCTCCGGATCGGTCCGCGCCAGCGCGATCAGACAGCCGATCTGCTCACCGACCGTCGTCAGCATCTCCATTTCGCCGCCGCTGTGGAAGTGCGGCTCCCGGTGCTGCACATTGATGACCCCGGCCACGCGATTCCGCACCACCACCGGCGCCGAAAGGAACGCTTCGTAGGCGTCTTCCGGCAGGTCGGTGAAGTGCTTGAAGCGCGGATCGAGATAAGCTTCGCGGGAGATCGAAACCAGCCGGCGCTCGCGCGCCACCCAGCCGGTCAACCCTTCGCCCAGCCCCAGACGGACTTTGCCGATCGTATCCGGCCGCGGATTGTTCGATACGCACAAAACCAGCTCGCGGTCCTGAAGCAGATAAAGCAGACAGGCATCGCAGCCCATGAACTCCACCACCAGCGAAACCACCTGCTGAAGCGCTTCGCCCAGATCCCCTTCGCGCGACATCAGGCGGCTGATTTTCTGAAGAAGCCGAAGCTGCTGCTCGGTATTTTCGAGCGCCGTTTCCAGTTCTTTGACGCGGGACACCGGCTACATTATGCCAGATGCAGAGCGGCGAGTGGGCCGCCGGGAACCTGCGCCGCATCTTCGGCAGACGCCGCCGTGGAGCGGATGCTATTTTAAATCTTGAATGCGCGGAGTCCTGAGCTATAATTAGGGGAACAAAAGGAGAATAAATGGACGAAAAGGAACGGAGCCGGGTGCTCGGCGCGACGCTGGGGCAGATCGAAAAGCAGTTCGGAAAGGGCTCAATTATCCGCTTAGGCGCGCAGGCCGTGCAGGCTGTGCCGGTCATTTCGACCGGGTCCATTTCGGTGGATTTCGCGCTCGGCACCGGAGGGTTTCCGCGCGGGCGGATCTCGGAGATTTTCGGGCCGGAGTCTTCGGGCAAGACGACCATCGCGCTCCAGGTGGTGGCGGAAGCGCAGCGCGGCGGCGGTATGGCGGCTTATATCGACGTGGAGCACGCGCTGGATCCGGCCTACGCCAGGAAGTTGGGCGTGGATGTGGACAATTTGCTGGTGTCGCAGCCCGATTACGGCGAGCAGGCGCTGGAAATTACCAACGCTCTGATTAGCTCGGGATCGATCGATGTGCTGGTGGTCGACTCCGTTGCGGCGCTGGTGCCCAAGGCCGAGCTGGACGGCGAAATGGGCGACAGCTTCATGGGCGTCCACGCGCGGCTGATGTCGCAGGCCATGCGCAAGCTGACGGGAATCGTTTCCAAGTCGAACACCTGCCTGATTTTTATTAACCAGATCCGGGAAAAGATTGGCGTCATGTTCGGGAATCCGGAAACCACCACCGGCGGCCGCGCGCTGAAGTTTTATGCCAGCGTGCGGGCCGATATTCGCCGCGTGGCGGCGATCAAGGACGGGGAAAGCGTCGTCGGCAATCGCACCAAGATCAAAATCGTAAAGAACAAAATGGCTCCGCCGTTCCGCGAGGCCGAGTTCGACATTATCTATGGCGAGGGGATTTCACGCGAAGGCGACCTGATCGACATGGCCGTCGCGCAGAACCTGATCGAGAAGAGCGGCGCCTGGTACAGCTTCAAGGGCGAGCGGATCGGCCAGGGCCGGGATAACGCGAAGCAGTTTTTGAAAGACAATCCCGATGTGATGCGCAAGCTCGACGCGGAAGTGCGCAAAGCGGTGGGGTTGGTGAAGGCGGATGCCGCGCCGCCACCGGTTCCGCCGCCGGCTGCTGCCTCCGCTCCGGCCGCGGCGGCTCGCGGGCGGAGTTCCTAGCGGGGCAAGCGCCCCACGGTCAGGAGAGTTTCCACCATCTCGCGAGGTTCAGGGCATCCTCGAGGGCCGCGCCGACGCGCAGCAGGGTGTCTTCGGACCGCGCAGGGCCGAGGATCTGCATGCCCACCGGCAGCCCGCTCCGGGTAAAGCCGCACGGCATCGCCAGCGATGGAATACCCAAGACGTTTACCGCCCGCATGAGGCGCGTCGTGATCATGCGCACGTCGTCGCGTTTTCCGGCGACCTCCACCGTCATTTCGCCGATTTTGGGCGCCGGGGTTGGCGTGGATGGCACGATGAGGCAATCGGCCTCGCTCCACAGCTTCGAAAACTGGCGGGCGTAGATCCGGCGCAGACGAAGCGCGTCGGCGTAATCGATTCCCAGAATCAACCGGCCCTGATCAAGCAGGGCCAGCACATCCGCGCCAAAATCGCCGCGGCGGTGCAGATGCGGACGCCAGTGGGCGGCCGCTTCCACCAGCAGCAACACGCGTCCGGCGGCGTTGATGGCGTCCATGTCGGGGACCGTCACTTCGACCACCTGCCCGCCGATGACCTCCACGGTCTGGATCGCGCCGCGCACGGCGGCGGCGACCTCCGCATCCAAGGAATCGAAGTAGAAGTTTCGCGGCACGCCGATCCGCAGCCCGCGCAGCTCGGCTTGGGCCGCGGGAACATATCCAGACGGATTTTCCGCCATGGCCTGAAAACAGATCGCGGCGTCGCGAACAGTCCGGGTCATGGGCCCGATGTGATCCATGGTCATGGACAACGGAATCACGCCGCGGCGGCTCACGCGCTCGTAAGTCGGCTTCAAACCGACCGTGCCGCAAAACGACGAAGGAATCCGGATGGATCCGCCGGTGTCGGTGCCCGTCGCCATGAAGACCAGAGCCGCGGCGACAGCAGCGCCGGAGCCGCCGCTCGATCCGCCGGGAATCCGCTCCGGATCCCAGGGATTGCGAACCGGGCCGAAATGGGGGTTGGTGGAGGTGATGCCGTAGGCGAGCTCGTGCAGGCCGGTTTTGCCGATCGAGACCGCGCCCGCCTCGCGCAGCCTGACGGCGGCCGCCGCATCTTCGTCAGGAATAAAATCGGCCAGAATTTTCGATCCGGCCGTGGTTCGGACGCCGCGCGTCAGGATCAGGTCCTTGTGCGCGATCGGAATCCCGTGAAGGGGGCCGCGATCGATGCCGCGGGCCAGCTCCGCGTCTCTTTCTTTGGCCTCCGCGCGCGCCGCATCCGCCGTGACGGTGATGAACGCGTTCAGCCGGTCCCGCGCGGTTCTCCTCAGCGATTCCTCCACCATTTCGGCGGAAGAAATTTTGCGCGCGCGCAGCGCCGCCGCGGCTTCCTGAATGGTCATGCGACGTCCTCCGGCCCGGTCCATGCGTCCGCCCACGGCGGAATGGAGCGAACCAGCGGCTCAAACGACGCCTCGAGCGCCTCCAAAACGGCTGCAATCTTTTCGATCTCAATCGCCTCATCCACGCTTGCGGCGCGCAGCCGCCAGTCCGTCTTATTTGTCATTTTCAAAGTCAACTCTGGCGGCCGGTCTGCAACGGCCGGATTTGAAAGCTTTGATGGGCGGCGGACGGGTGGTTCACTTTCGAGCGCCGCCCCTCGGCCTGCAGCCGGCGGTGCGCTTCCTGCCAGTCCGGCAATTGTTCAGTCTCCTGCTCCCAATGGACCAGCGCGGCTTCATCGCACCACTCCAGCAGGCGGCGCATCGCCAGCCGGTGCGGTCCGGTCATCATAAAGGACTTCATGGCGGCTTCGCTGGTCCAAACAGTTCGTGTCCAGAATGTGCGGTCGCGGTCGCGCAGCAGGGACACCCGCAAATTTCCAGCGGAGCGCCGGGCTTGCCATGCGCATCGCATCGAAGAATAGAGAAACGGCGGAAGGTAGCGCCACAAGCGCACGCGCAAACGGGTGACCGAGACGACCGCCACAGCGTAGAGTATACCGTGCGCTGCGGCTTCCGGCGCCGCCCGCGCGAAGCGGCGCGATACAATTAAGGAACAATGCTCGCCACCGAAAAACGTCCGGCGCCGCTGCCGTTGACCTGCCTTAGCGAAGAAGAAAAGATGTTCCAGTCGAGCGTTCGCAAGTTCGCGCGCGAGCGCCTGGCGCCGTACGTCCGCGAAATGGACGAAGCCGGCGTCTTTCGCAAGGATCTTCTCAAGGAATTTTTCGACCTCGGCCTGATGGCGATCGACGTTCCGGAACAGTACGAAGGCCAGGGCGGATATTTTTTCCAGTCGATTCTGGCGATTGAAGAGTTGGCCAAGGTCGACCCCTCGGCGGCCGTGATCGTCGACGTGCAGAACACGCTGTTCAACAACGCGATCCAGCGCTGGGCAAGCGAGGAACAGAAACGGAAATATTTCCCGCGGCTGGCGAAAGATACGGTGGCCAGCTACGCGTTATCGGAGGCCGGCTCGGGCTCGGACGCCTTCGCCATGGCTACGCGCGCCGTGGATGCGGGCGATCACTTCCGCATCACCGGCCGCAAGCTTTGGATCACCAACGCCGCCGAAGCCGGACTTTTTCTGCTGTTCGCCAACGCCAATCCGGAGGCGGGCTATAAGGGAATCACCGCGTTCCTGATCGAACGCGAATTTCCGGGATTTAAGGTCGGCAAGAAGGAGGACAAGCTCGGGATTCGCTCCTCGTCCACCTGTGAGCTGATTCTGGACGACTGCCGCGTGCCCAAGGCCAACGTCGTCGGCGAGATCGGCAAAGGCTACAAGATCGCGATCGAAACCTTAAATGAAGGCCGCATTGGAATCGGCGCGCAGATGGTCGGGCTGGCGCAGGGCGCGCTCGATCACGCCTTGCAGTATTCCAAGCAGCGGAAGCAGTTCGGCAAACCGATCAGCGAGTTTCAGGGCGTGCAGTTCGATCTGGCGGAGATGGCGGTGGAAGTGGAAGCCGCGCGGCTGATGGTCTATAACGCGGCGCGCCTGCGCGATGCCGGGATGCCCTTCGTCACCGAGGCCGCGATGTGCAAATACTTCGCCTCGCAGGTGGCCGAGCGGACCGCTTCGCGCGCCGTCGAAGTGCTCGGCGGAGTCGGCTTTACCAAGGATTATCCGGTGGAAAAACTCTATCGCGACGCGAAAATCGGCCGGATTTACGAAGGCACCAGCAACATGCAACGTGTCACGATCGCCAAGCAGATGTTGAAGGATGGATGAGCAGATGTCCGGAAACCGCGTGTAAGCCGGGCTCGTCCGCAGTATAGGAGTTGGTATGCGCGCTCTTTCGCTCGCCCTGATGCTGGCCGGCGCGGTCTTCGCCGCCGATAAGAAGTGGGACCTCACGCAGGCCCAGATCGACGATATTATCCAGAAGTTTGCCGCCAAGGAGTCGGCCTTCGCCAAGGCGCGCGATAACTACACCTACCGCCAGACCGCGCGCATCCAGGAAGCCGATGAGAACGGCGTCCCGGGCGGCCAGTGGGAGGAGGTGACCGACGTCACCTTTACGCCCAGCGGAGAGCGCACCGAGCACGTCGTCCGCGCCCCGGTGGCGACGCTGCGGCTCATCGTCATGGACCCCGGCGACATCGAGGATATGCGCCACACCCAGCCGTTCGTGCTCACCACCGAGGAGTTGCCCAATTATTGGGTCCGCTACCTCGGCCATCAGCAGGTGGACGAAATCGGCTGCTACGTTTTCGCGGTGAAGCCCAAGAAGATGGAGCCGAACAAGCGCTACTTCTCGGGCGAGGTTTGGGTGGACGACCAGGATTTGCAGATTGTAAAGTCCTACGGCCGCGGCGTCGGGCTGCAAAAACGCGGCGAGGATCATCAGTATCCGAAGTTTGAGACCTACCGCGAGCAGATCGACGGAAAATACTGGTTCCCCACCTATACGATCGCCAACGACACGCTGCACTTTAAAGACAACGACGTCCGCATCAAGCAGACCATCCGCTACGAGGATTACAAGCAGTTCAAATCGGAGGTGAAGATCACCTACGGCGACGAAGCGGATACAAAGAAGGACGAGAAGAAAAAACAGTAGTACCCGCCGCGCCGCCGCTCAGCGAAATACCCTAAACCCGGCCGCGGTTTCCGCCGATCTGATCATCGTAACCTTGTCATGGCCACGGCGGCGGATTCGCGGGAGAAGGATCTGGAGCAGCTCAAGGCGCTCTTCCTGGCCAGCCTCAACCACGAAATTCGGACGCCGTTGAGCGGGATTCTCGGCATGGCCGATCTGCTGCTCGAAACACGCCTGGATGAGGAACAGCGCGAATACGTACAGGCGGCCCGGCTCTGCGCCGAAAACCTGTTCGAAATTTTGAACGCGGCGCTCGAATATTCGGCGCTCGAAGCCGGCCGCGTTTCCCTCGATGAGAGCGAATTCAGTTTAAAGGAAGCGCTCGAAGCCGCGCTGGCCCAGCATGAGCCGCGGGCCCGGGCCAAGGGGATCCGCGTAATCTCGACTCTGGCGGCGAACCTGCCCGAAGTGATCCTCGGCGACGCCCCCCGGCTGCGCGAGCTGGTGAGCCATCTGCTCTCCAATGCCGTGAAGTTCACGCATCGCGGCTCGGTGGAGCTGCGCGCCTTTCCCGACTCGCCCAACACGCTGGTGATTGAGGTGGCCGACACCGGAATTGGAATTCCACCCGATCGCGTGAGCCTGATCTTCGACTCGTTTCGCCAGGTGGAAAGCGGCCTGGCGCGCCGCTATCCGGGACTCGGCCTGGGTCTGTGCGTGGTGCGCAAGCTGGTTTCGCTGATGAACGGATCCATCGAGGTGCGGAGTGTGCTGGAGGAAGGCTCGACGTTCACCGTGCGGCTGCCGCTGCGCCTGCCCGAGCCCCCCGCCGAAGCGCCGGCGGCCGGGGCCAGCCCGCGGATTCTGGCGGTGGACGATAATCCGGTCAGCATGACCGTCCTTCGCCACACGCTGGAGCGCCGGCGGCTTGGCGTGGACTGCGCGGCCTCCGCCGCAGAAGCCCTGGCGGCGGCGGCCCGGCGCCGCTACGATCTGGTGCTGATGGATCTGCACATGCCCGGCATGGATGGACTCCAGGCGACGGCCGCCCTGCGGCGCCTGCCCGGCTACGAATCGGTCCCGATCCTCGCGCTGACCGCCAACTCCGACGACGAGGTCCGGCGGCGCTGCCGCGAAGCGGGCATGCAGGCCTTCCTGGTCAAGCCGGTGGTACCGAACGATCTGCTCGCGGCCGTCGGGCGCTTTTTGAAGAACGCGACGTAAAAAACTTCAGCCGGCGATCCGGATCAGCCGCGCCGCCATCTTCTTCCGCGCGCCGCCCGCCAGCAGGTCCTCTAGGGTATAGCGGTTCAGCGCCGCAAGCAGTGCCGCCAGAGCTTCCTCAAGCACCGGCCGGAGGGTGCAAACCGGCGTCAGAACGCAGCGATTGGAGGCGCGATTGAAACACTCCGCCAGCCGCATCTGGGGCTCGGCGTCGCGCACCACGTCGCCTAAGCGGATCAATCCGGGAGGCCTGGCCAGCGCGATCCCGCCGCCGCGACCCGGCGTCGCCGCCAGATATCCGTGCTCGGCGAGCGTTTTGACGACGCGCACCAGATGGTGTTTGGAAATGCGGTAGGCCGAGCTGATCTCCCGCGTGGACGACGGGTTCCCCTGGCGCGCCCCGAGATACAGCAGCACGCGCAGCGCATATTCGGAATGAAGCGTGAGCTGCATTATTTCCAATAGGCCGGCAGATCGTGTTTGGTGTCGCGGACGATTTCAATGATGGCGCGCCGGTCCTCGGCGGAGATGCGCGACGGCGTTTTGCCCGTCAGCGCGTCATACAGCCCCTGATAGACGCTTTCTTTGGCCAGGGGCGGAAGCGCGTCGAAAAGGCCGCTGTAGATCATATAGCTCAACGGATAACGGAACATGCGCGTGCGCAGATCGAAGTCGCGCAGGGAGCGGCCCTGCTTATCGCGCGGGCCGCGCTGCGGAAAGGTTTTGGTGAACGTCGAGACGCCCTCCACCGGATCGTACATCTTGGCCTCGTTCTCAAAAAGCATGTAGCTCACCAGTTGGTCCGTGATCATTTTCAGGCGATTCTGTTTGAACTCCCCGGTCTTGCCGTCGTGCTCGGCGATTCTGGTTTCCCATTGCAGCCGGATAAGCAGATTGTTGACCCGCGTCTGATGCTCGATGGTCATCAGCGCGACGATGTCGCTGGTCGGCTGGGGATATTGCGAAAGATCGAAGCGCCCGCGCAGGCTGGTCAGGTTCTGGGTGTCGCGGTATTCGAGCACGCTCGGCTGATCGGCGCGCGGCGCCACCGCATTGGCGCGCGACTGCATCTGGCCCGCCGTGCCCGTTACGTACCATCCGCCCCAGCGGTCGTCGAAGGGCGTGCGGCTATCCACCATCAGGGCCTGAGCCGCGAAACGCGGCGCGCCGTCCGGCCCGGGTATCACGGAGGTGATCTCCAGCCCCGGAACGTTCAACGTGCCCGGGATCATGTGGCACTGCATGCATTCCATCGTCCGGCGCAGGAACTGCGGCCTGGCCGTCTTTTCCCGCTCCAGGGTGTAGAATTCGAGGCCTTGCTGGGGATCGGTGGCGATCACTTCCATCACGTCGCCCTCGGGCACGTATCCCACCGCGGCATCGTCGCTGAAATAAAGGGCCCGCGGCGATTTGGGCGAGATTTTCGGCCCCTGAAAACTGGTTTTGGAAAATACCAGCATCTGCGAATCGGGGTTGATGCCGAGGTGCTTTAACAGGCTCGGCAGATATCCGAACCGCGCATCGTAGTCGAGCTTGGTTTTGCCCTGATCGATCTCCGCCTGCAAGCGCGTGACGGCGTCCTCCGGCGCGCGCTTTTCGTATTGAATCGCCGGATGATCGAAAGGCAAATAGGGAAAATCGAACGCGTCGTCGTGCGCCGCCGCTCCGGCGCAAGCGGCGAAAAAAGCGGCGCAGGCCAGCCACTTAAGTTGCATCTTAAATGCATCTTATCACCATCGCGGCGCGAGCGGGGGCGGCGATTCGCGACAATGAGACTTGATCGAGATCAGCGACGCATCAACGTTTCGCGGCTGCGCGGACCAGCTTTTTACCCCCCGCGATGAAGAGGAGCTTCTGCGCGTCTTATCGCGCGGCGGGCCGGTGACGATCCTGGGCGCGCTTACCGGCGTCACCGGCGGCGCGGTGCCGCTTTCCGGCTCCGCCATTTCGATGACCCGGATGAATCGCATCGAAATTCAGCCGGGCCGCGCGATTGTCGGACCCGGGGCCCTACTGCGCGACGTACAGGACGCCGCCGCCCGCTCCAGCCAGTTTTATGCGCCGGACCCCACCGAAAACACCTCTTCGATTGGCGGAAACATCGCGTGCAACGCGAGCGGATCGCGAAGTTATCGGTTCGGCGCGACTCGCGATCATGTCGCCGCGCTCCGCGTCGCGCTGCCCGACGGCCGGCTGATCGAGGTGCGCCGCGGCCAGCCCGTCGATTTCGGCGTGCCCGCGATTCGCCTTCCGCGCACGACTAAGTTTTCGGCCGGATATCGCCTGTCGCCGGGCATGGATTGGATCGATCTGTTCACCGGCAGCGAGGGCACCCTCGGCGTCATCACCCAGGCGGAACTTCGCTTGTTGCCCGCGCCCGGCGAATTAACCGGCGGCGTGATTTTCTTTCCATCGGAAGGCGCCGCGCTCGATGCCGTCGAGCGTTGGCGCGGCGCGCCGGAGCTGCGCATGATCGAATACTTCGACGCCGCGTCGCTGCGCATGATGGACGTCAACCACAAGGCGGCGCTGATGATCGAGTTCGAGGGCGATTGCAATCTTGATTTCAGCGGCGCTCTCGAAGCCGAGTCGTGGTTCGCGATTTCGGCCGCCGATCGCGAGCGGCTGCGGCAGTTCCGCCACACGCTGCCGGAGCGGGTGAATGCACGCATCCGCCGCACGGGATTTTTGAAGCTGAGCACCGATTACGCGGTGCCGATCGAAAAAAACCGCGAGATGATCGCGATTTACCGCAAAATGATCGATCTCGATTATGTTCTGTTCGGCCACATCGGCGACGCGCACCTGCACATCAACACCTTTTCCTCCTCGGCGGCCGAGTTCGAACGCGCCAAAGCATTGATGACGGAGCTGGCTCGCGCGGCGGTCGATTTGGGCGGCACGGTCGGCGCCGAGCATGGCCTCGGGAAACGGAAGGCGGGACTCCTTGCGGTGCAATACTCCGAAGACGAGATCGCAGCCATGCGCGCCGTCAAGCGGCGGTTCGATCCGGAGTGGAGACTGGGCGTTGGGACGTTATTTGATCCGTAACCGTTAGCTTTTCGGCATATCCCTTCCCGCCCGGCCGGAGCCCTTTGGATAACCGGCGGGCATTTTCTGCGTCTCACTTGATGGAAACCGGTTCTTTCCGTGCGCCGGCGGCAAATCGGCGCGACCGGGTTGACGTTTCGTCATCCAAATGGAGAAGGCTCGCGTTCGGCTATAATGTAAGTTCCTGCCCAACATGACAGATACGCCCAGCAAGAAGATTATCCTGTTGACGCCACGGGGGTTCTGCGCTGGCGTGGTGCGCGCGATCGATGTGGTGAAGATCGCGCTCAATCTCTATGGCGCTCCCATCTACGTGCGCAAGGAGATCGTTCATAACCGCCACGTGGTGGACGAATTACGCGGCGCCGGAGCCATTTTTGTCGAGGAGCTGGACGAGGTTCCCGAAGGCGCGCGGGTGATTTTCAGCGCCCACGGCGTGTCGCCGGCGGTGCGCGCTCAGGCCAAGCAGCGGCGGCTGCAAGTGATCGACGCCACCTGCCCGCTGGTCACCAAGGTTCATCTGGAGGCGGTCAAATTCGCCAAAAAGGGCTACACGATCGTTCTGATCGGGCATAAGGACCACGACGAGGTCATCGGCACGCTGGGCGAGGCGCCGGAGTCGACCGTACTGGTATCGACCGTGGAGGACGTCGATCGCCTGGAGGTCCGCGATCCCACGCGCGTTTCTTTTATCACGCAGACGACGCTCAGTTTGGATGAAACCAAAGACATCGTCGACCGGCTCCGGCAGCGATTTCCGGAGATCCAGGGACCGGCCGCCCAGGATATTTGCTACGCCACCGAGAACCGCCAGCTTGCGGTAAAGGCGGTGGTTCCGTTGTGCGAGGTGTTGCTGGTGGTCGGCTCCCAAAACAGCTCCAATTCGCGGCGGCTGGTGGAGGTTTGCGAGAAAACCGGCGTACCCGCCTATTTGATCGATGATTTGCGCGAGGTCCGGCCGGAGTGGCTGGACGGGGTGCGGACGGTCGCGGTCACCGCGGGAGCTTCCGCGCCGGAGAATCTGGTTCAGGAACTGATCGGGTCGCTCAAGGAGCGCGGCTTCAGCGAGTTGGAAGAGATGGAAATCAAGGAAGAAGACGTCAGATTCCATCTTCCGTCGGAACTGGCCAAGACGGTGCAACTGCAAGCCGCGCCGCGTCTATGAGGATGCAGAGGGCGGCGCGCGCCGCGGCGGGACGTTTATGAGCCCTGGCGTACAGATCGCGGATCCATTGGTGAGCGCCTGCGCCGAGGCGCAGCGGCGGGCGGTCAACTATCTGCTCGGGCTGCAACACCCCGACGGCTACTGGTGGGCGGATCTCACCGCCGACACCACCCTCGAATCGGATTTTATTCTGCTCGAACTGTGGCGCCACCCGCCGGTGAACGGCGTCTGGAACCCCCCCACCCGGGAGTTGATCGGCAAAGCGGCGCGGTCGATCCTGGAACGGCAGTTGCCCGATGGCGGATTCAATATTTACGCCGAAGGTCCATCGGAGCTCAATGCGACCATCAAGGCGTACACGGCCTTAAAACTGGCCGGGGTGTCCGAACACGATCCCAGCCTGGCGCGGGCGCGGGAGCGTATTCTGTCGCTCGGGGGATTGCAGCGCGCCAACTCCTACGTCAAGGTCAATCTGAGCCTGTTCGGCCTCTATCCGCGCGAGCATACTCCGTCGATTCCGCCGGAGCTGATGCTGCTCGGCAACTTTATCTACGAGATGTCGAGCTGGACGCGCGCCATCGTGATCCCGCTCTCGATCGTGCACGCGATGAATCCGCGGCGGCCGGTTCCGGCCGGATTTTCGCTGAACGAACTGTTCAAGCCCGGCGAGCCGTTCGAATTTCCCAATAACGAAGGTTTTTTTAGCTGGCGGAATTTCTTCCTGAAAGCCGACAAGCTGTTCAAATTCGCCGAAAAACGGATGTGGCGCGGGCTGCGGACCGCAGCCATCCGCCGCGCCGAACGGTGGATGCTGGAGCGCACCCGCTACACCGACGGCCTGGCGGCGATCTATCCGCCCATGATGTACGTCATCATGGCGCTGGACCTTTTGGGCTATCCCAAGGATCATCCCGACGTGAAGGAAGCCGAACGCCAGTTCTTCAATCTGCTGGTGAATGACGAGCGCGGCTTCTACTTCCAGCCTTGTTTTTCGGTGGTCTGGGATACCGCGATCGCGGCGTTCGCCTTGGGCGAATCAAAGCTGGCTCCCGCCGGCGCCTTGACCCGCTCCGCCGACTGGCTGCTGGCCAAGGAAGTGCGGCGCCGCGGCGACTGGAGCGTGAAGCGCCCCAACGTCCCGCCCTCGGGCTGGTATTTCGAGTTCGCCAACGAATGGTATCCCGATATCGACGACACGGCCCAGGTCCTGCTGGCGTTGAGCCGCACCCGCGCATCGAGCGGGCACGACGCCTGCGTGCAGCGCGCCCTGACCTGGCTGCTGGCGATGCAGTCCAGGGACGGAGGCTGGGCGGCGTTCGACGTCGATAACAACTGGCAGTCGCTCAGCGCGGTTCCCTTCGCGGACCATAACGCGATGCTCGATCCGACTTGCCCGGATATTACCGGACGCGTTCTGGAAGGGCTGATCGCCTCGGGCCTGGAGCCGGGCCACGCCGCCATCCGGCGCGGAGTCGCTTATCTGAAGCGGGCGCAGGAGGCCGATGGAAGCTGGTACGGGCGCTGGGGCGTCGATTATATTTATGGCACCTGCTTCGCCCTGCGCGGGCTGCGGGCGGCCGGGGAGAACGATCGCGAGGCCTACATTTTGCGCGCCGGCGAGTGGCTGCGGTCGATTCAAAACGCTGACGGCGGCTGGGGCGAGAGCTGCGCTTCCTACGATCGGAAGACGTTTGTTCCCGCCGAATCGACTCCCTCGCAGACCGCCTGGGCGATCTGCGGGCTGATCGCCGGCGGCGACACCACCAGCAACAGCCTGCACAAAGGAATCGAGTACCTGATCGAGACGCAGCGCAAAGACGGCGGATGGGATGAGAAATTGTCCACCGGAACCGGCTTTCCCGGCGTCTTTTATCTGAAATATCACTACTACCGACATTCGTTTCCGGTCCTGGCTTTATCGGACTATTTGAGAACGAGAAATGGGGCCAAATGAGAGTTCCGCTGGGGCAGGTCGCCGACATGGCGGCCTATATCGCGAAGAATAAACTGCGTCCGAAGCCGGAGTGGCAGCGCAATCTGGCCGCGGACGATTCGGCGAATCCGTTTAAGATCATTCACACGCAGGTTCCCGCGGCCCGCGCCGGGCGCAAGCCGCATCCGATGATCCACAAACGGTTTCCGCTGGTGATGATGCTGGAACCGCTGCACGCCTGCAATCTGACCTGCACCAGTTGCGGGCGGATTCGCGAGTACGAATCGACCGTCCGGGAGCGTTTGACGCTGGAGCAATGCCTGCGCGCGGTGGATGAGTGCGGCGCTCCGGTGGTTTCCATCTGCGGAGGCGAGCCTTTGCTGTACCCGGAAATCGGCCCGCTGGTGGAGGCGATTTTGAAGCGCGGCAAGTACATTCAGCTTTGCACCAACGGCATGTTCATCGCAAAAAAGCTGAAGGAGTTCAAGCCCGACAGCGCCTTCGTCTTCAACGTTCACCTGGACGGAATGGAGAAGAGTCACGATCTGGCGGTGGAACGGCCGGGCGTGTTTCGCGAGGCGATCGAAGGGGTCAAGGCCGCCAAAGCCGCCGGCTTCAAGGTTTTTTCCAACACCACGGTTTATAAAGAAACCGACATGCGCGAGATCGAGGAGCTGTTCGAGTACCTGGCGCAGTTCAACGTGGACGGCCACACCATCGCGCCGGCGTACGGATATTCGGCGGTGAACGACCGCGAAATCTTCCTCACCCGCGAAGATGTGCACGAAAAGTTCAAGTCCATCGATAAGCTCGCGAAAAAATACCCGATCGTGGCCTCGCCCGTGTACATGGAGTTTTTAAAAGGCGAGCGGGATCTGCCGTGCACCGCCTGGGGCAATCCGACTTATAACGTGAAGGGCTGGAAGGGCCCGTGCTATCTGATCACTGACGCGCATTATCAGACGTTCGAGGAGCTGATGACGCGGACGCCGTGGGAAAATTACGGTGCGGGAAACGATCCGCGCTGCGCCGATTGCATGGTCCACTGCGGATACGAGCCGTCGGCGGCCTACGGCATTAATTCGAAGTTCAGCGATCCGTTTAAATCGCTGGCGTGGCTGCTGAGTTAGCGCGCGTGTGAAGCCTGTTTTGGTGACCGGCGCGACGGGGTTCGTCGGATGGCACGTCGCGCGGAAGCTGTTGGACCGCGGCGACCGGGTTCGCGTGCTGGCGCGCGATCCCAAAAGAGTACGCGAGCTGGAGGGAGCCGAGGTCGCTGCCGGCGACCTGCGCGATCCGGATTCGCTGAAGCAGGCGGCGGCCGGCTGCGGCATCGTCTATCACGTCGCGGCGGATTACCGGCTGTGGACGCGCGAGCCGCGGGAGATGTTCCGCTCCAACGTGGACGGCACCCGCGCTCTGCTCGATGCCGCCCGCGCCGCCCGAGTCGAGCGGGTGGTATATACCAGCACGGTCGGATGCATCGGAATTCCCGCCGGCGGCCTCGGCGATGAGGATACGCCAGTTTCCATCGCGGAGATGAACGGGCCTTACAAGGAATCGAAATTCCTGGCTGAGCAGATCGCGCTCCAGACCAGGGATCTACCGGTGGTGATCGTCAACCCGACCGCGCCGATCGGCGACCACGACTTCAAACCGACGCCGACCGGAAAGATCGTCGTGGATTTCCTGCGCGGAAAGATGCCGGGATTCGTCGATACGGGTTTGAATGTGGTGGACGTTCGCGACGTCGCCGAGGGGCACCTGCTGGCTTGCGAGCGCGGGCGCGCGGGGGAGCGGTATATTTTGGGCTCGGAAAATCTGACGCTGGAGCAGATTTTCCGGAAATTGGGGGAAATTGCGGGCAAAGCGGCGCCGAAAATCCGCGTGCCTTACGCCGTGGCGTATGCCTATGGCGCCGTCTCCACCGCCTGGGCGGGCCTGACCGGGCGCGAGCCGCTGGCGCCGCTGGACGCGGTGCGAATGGCCCGGAAAAAGATGTGGGTGCGGCATGATAAGGCCGCGCGGGAGCTGGGTTACTCGCCGGGTCCGGCGGAGGCGGCCCTGAAGCGGGCGGCCGGATGGTTCCGCGCCAATGGCTACTGTTAAAACGTGGCTGCTGGTGGCCGCCGAGCGCCGCGAGTTTGATGGAATCTTGGAGCGCTTCGGCGCATCTGAAAGATTAAACTGGCCGCTCGAGTTCGCCCGCCAGGCGTACTATCGGGGCGACCGCTACGTGATGGTCGCCCATGGCCCGGGCCGGAGGTTGGTCGAAAAAGCTTTGGAGAAAAGAATCGACGTGGATGGGATCGTCAGCACGGGATTTTGCGGAGCCTTGGATCCGGCTTTGCGGGTGGGCGATATTGTCACGGGCGCGGGGGCGATTTATTGCGCGGATCGCGTGATTGTCAGCGCCGCCGAAAAGCGCGCGCTGCGGGAAAGAACCGGCGCGGCGGCCGTCGATATGGAATCGGCCGCCGTGGCGGAGAAGGCCGCCCAATGGGGCGTGCCGTTTCATGCCATCCGCGCCGTCTCCGACGCCGCCGGCGAGGATATGCCGCTCGATTTCAATTTATACCGGGACCAGGACGGCCGCTTTTCGCGGGGACGCATTGCGCTGGCGGCGCTGGCCCGGCCTTTTGCGCGGGTTCCGGCTTTGCTACGCTTGGATCGCAACGCCAGGATCGCCGCGCGATCGTTAGGGGATTATTTTGCTGACTGCCGACTCTAGCCGCGTCGCCGACCGCGCCGCCCAGACGCCCCGGCAAATGCGGGCGGCCGTGTATAAAGGCGCGAGCCGGGTCGAAGTGGAGACGCTGCCGGTTCCCGAAATTGCCGCGGGAGAGATCCTGATTCGCGTTGAAACCTGCGGGATTTGTCACACCGACCTTAAAAAAATCGAGTATGATCTGCTGCCCCCGCCGCGGATTTACGGCCACGAAACCGCCGGCGTGGTGGCGGCGGTGGGCGAAAATGTGACGCAATACCGGCCCGGGGATCGCGTCGTGGTGTTTCATCACATTCCCTGCGGCCAGTGTTTTTACTGCGAAAAGAAACTTTACGCGCAGTGCCCGGTTTATAAAAAAGTGGGCGTGACCGCGGGATACGAGCCGGCCGGCGGCGGTTTCTCGCAGTATGTGCGGGTGATGGACTGGATCGTAGAGCAGGGCGTCGAGAAGATTCCCGCCGGAGTCTCTTTCGACGCGGCCTGTTTTGTGGAGCCGGTCAATACCTGCCTCAAGGGGGTCAAGCTGATCGATCCGCAGCCCGGTGATGCGGTCGCGGTCTTGGGCCAGGGCCCCATCGGGCTGATTTTCACCATGATGGTCGCCCGCACCGGCGCCCGGGTCATCGCAACCGACACCATGGCGGAGCGGCGCGAGCTGGCCCGGCGGTTCGGCGCCGCGGAAGCCTTCGATCCGCGGGACGAAAATTTCGAAAAAACCGCGCGGGCGATGACCTCCGGCCGCGGCCTGGACCTGGCGATCGTCGCCGCATCGGCCCAGGGAATCGTGGAGCAGGCGGTGCGGGCGTCGCGGCCGGGCGCGCGAATTTTGCTGTTTGCGCAGACCTCGCACCAGGAGCGCATCGAGGTTTCCGGCGCCGATGTCTGCATGGGCGAACGGGTTTTGTGCGGCTCCTACAGCGCCAGCGTCGACTTGCAGCGGGAGTCGGCCGATCTGGTGTTCAGCGGCGCACTGCCGGTCGAAGAGCTGATTTCTCATCGCTTTCCGCTGCCCCGGATCCACGAGGGAATCGACCGCGCGTTGCATCCGGACCCGCAATCGTTGAAGATAGTAGTTAAGCCGCAACTCGACTTATCCGAGGACAGTAAAGCGAGGATCAAATGAGCCAGCACATGACGGCTGCGGTGCTGTATGGAAAGGAGCACTTGCAGATCGAGCGGGTCGACGTGCCCCGCATCGGGCCCGGCGACGTGCTGGTGCGTGTGCGGGCGGCGTTAACCTGCGGCACCGACGTGAAGGTTTTCCGCCGCGGATATCATGCGCGGATGATCGTCCCGCCGGCGCTGTTCGGGCATGAGCTGGCCGGCGATATCGTCGAAATGGGCGCGGAGGTGCGCGGATTCCGGCTCGGCCAGCGCGTGGTGGCGGCCAATTCGGCCCCTTGCGGGGAGTGTTTTTTTTGCCGGCGCGGGCAGGAAAATCTGTGCGAGGATCTGCTGTTCAACAACGGCGCCTACGCCGAATATATCCGCATTCCGCGACGCATTGTCGAGAAAAATATGTACGAGGTTCCCGAGCACGTCACCTATCAGGATGCGGCGCTGGTGGAGCCGCTGGCCGGCGTGCTGCGCGGCCTGGAGGAGTCCGGCGTACGCCCGGGCGACAACATCGCCATCCTCGGCCTGGGACCCATCGGCATGATGTTTGTCCGCCTTGCCAAGGCGGTCTACGGCGCGCGGGTGATCGCCGTCGGGCGCCGCCAGCCGCAGTTGGACCGGGCGCGGAAGATGGGCGCCGATGAAGTGGTCATCAACAGCGAGGGCGCCGACGCGCTCGGCGCGGTGCGCGAGATCACCGGCGGGCGCGGCGCCGACGTGGTGATCGAGGCGGTGGGCCTGCCGGAAGTCTGGCAACTGGCCATCCGGATGCTGCGCCGCGGCGGCGTGGTGAATTTTTTCGGGGGCTGCCCGAGCGGAACCGAAATCCGCCTGGACACCAACCTGCTGCACTATTCCGAATTGACCTGCAAGGCCAGCTTTCATCTCACCCCGGCGCTGATCCGCAAGGCCCTGGAGATCGTCACACGCGGCTATATTTCGGCCAGGGACCTGGTGAACCGGGTCGAGCCGCTGGCCAATCTGCTCGAGGTGATGCAGCACCTGATGAGCCACAACGGACATCTGAAGACGGCGATTATTCCCTAGGCCGTGTTCCTTCCGCCGGTTGCTTTTCTCCAATCCGACGACGCCAAACGCTGCTGGAAGCTGGACGAATCGCTCCGCTACACGCGCTGGCTGGCGACCCATCACTACGAAAATTTTCATGTGGCCAGTTTTCTTCTGCCCCGGCGCCTGCACCAGGATTTTTATAACGTCTACTCGTTCTGCCGCTGGGCGGACGATCTGGGCGACGAGCTCGGCGACGCCGCCGAAAGCCTGAAGCAGTTGGCCTGGTGGCGCGCGGAGCTGCACCGGATGTACGCAGGAGCGGCTTCCCATCCCGTCTTCGTCGCTTTACAGGGAACCGTGGCGCGCCACCAACTGCCGGCCGCGTGCTTCGACGATCTGATCACCGCCTTCGAGCGCGATCAGGCCAAGACTCGGTATCGCGACTGGGACGAAGTATTGGATTACTGCAAATATTCGGCGAATCCGGTGGGGCGGCTGGTGCTCGGACTGTGCGGATATCACGACGCGGAAAGATATGAATTGTCCGATGCCACCTGCACCGCGCTGCAACTTGCCAACTTCTGGCAGGATGTCGCCGTCGATTGGGAAAAGAACCGCGTCTATCTTCCGCTTCACCTGTTCGAGCGGCACGGCTGCCCGGTCGAAGCCATCCCGCTGAGGCGATGCGATGAGCGCTTCCGCGCGGTGATGAAAGATGCGGTGGAGCTCGCGCGCGGGTTGTTTTTGAAGGGCCTGCCGCTGGCGGGGATGGTCGGCCGGAGGCTGGCCATCGATGTTGAGCTGTTCAGCCGCGGCGGGATGAAAGTGCTCGAAAAGATCGAGCGCCAGAATTATAATGTGCTGGCCGCGCGGCCGGCGATCTCCAGGCGGGAGCGGGTCGCTTTGCTGCTGGGCGCCATCGGCCGCCGGGCATTTTCGCGCGCGGCATGACTGTTGAGGAGTCCTATGCCTGGTGCCGCCGCCTGGCGCGGTCCCAGGCCCGGAATTTTTATTATTCGTTTCTTTTGCTGAGCCGGGAAAAGCGCCGGGCGATGTGCGCCATCTACGCGTTCATGCGCTACTGCGACGATTTGAGCGACGCCGAGGGCGTCGGCGACCGCGCCGCAGCGATCGCCAAGTGGGAGCAGGACCTGCGCGCCGCCCTCGATGGCGCGCCTCCGGACCATCCGCTGTGGCCGGCCTTCGCCGACGCGGTGGCGCGCTTCCAGATTCCCCGGCGCTACTTCCTGGAGATGATCAAGGGCGTCCGCTCCGACCTCGCGACCCGCAGGATCCAAACCTTCGAAGAACTCTACGATTACTGCTATCATGTGGCCAGCGTCGTGGGCCTGACGATCATCCACATTTTTGGGTTCCGCGGGGAGGAATCGCTGGATCTCGCCGAAAAGTGCGGCATTGCGTTTCAGTTGACCAACATCTTGCGCGATGTCGGCGAGGACGCCGCCCGCGGCCGCGTCTACTTGCCGGCCGAGGATCTTCAAAAATTCGGCGTCTCGCCGGAGACGTTCGAGCCGCGCGCGCAGTTTTTAGAACTGATGGCCTTCGAAGCCGGGCGGGCGCGCCGCTATTACCGCGAGTCGGCGCCGCTGATCGAGCGGATCGACCCTTCCAGCCGGGCTTCGCTGCGCGCGCTGATCGGCATCTACTCGCGTCTGCTGGAGCGGATCGTGGAGTCGAACTACGATGTGCTGAAACGGCGCATTCGCGTGCCGGTCTGGGAAAAGATGCGGGTGCTGGCGGCGGCGCGCTGGGGAGTCAAACGCGTATGAAAATCGCATTCCTGGGTTTGGGAAAGATGGGCGCGGGCATGGCGCGCAGTCTGATCCGCGCCGGGCACGAGCTGACTCTTTATAACCGCAGCGCGGAAAAGGCGCGCGCGGTGGCGGGCGCGCGCGTGGCCGATTCGCCGGCCGAGGCCTGCCACGGGGCCGAGGCGGCAATTTCCATGCTCGCCGATGATCACGCGGTGGAGGTTGCCGCCTGCGGCGACCGCGGGATCGCCGCCGGACTGCCGCAAGGCGCGGCGCACATCTGCTCCGGCACCATCAGCACCGCCATGGCGCGGCGCCTCACCGCGCTGCACGAGAACCGGCGCCAGGTTTATCTCAGCGCTCCCGTGTTCGGACGTCCCGAGGCGGCCGAGGCCCAAATGCTGATCGTCGTTCCGGCGGGATCGCGCGAGCAGATCGAAAAGTTCGGGCCGCTGTTCCAGGCCATGGGACGCGCCACGTTCATCGCCGGCAGCGAGCCGTGGCAGGCCAACGCGGTGAAGCTGTGCGGCAATTTCATGATTGCGTCGATGCTGGAGGCCTTCAGCGAAGCCTTCGCGACGCTGGCCAAGGCCGGGGTCGATCCAGGCAAATTTCTGGAGATCGTCAACGCGCTGTTCCAGTCCCCCGTATACGCCAATTACGGCCGCCTCATGGTGGAGGAGAGATTCGAGCCGGCCGGGTTCGCGCTCAGGCTGGGGTTAAAGGACGTCCGGCTGATGCTGCAAACCGCCGAGGAGATGGCGTCGCCGATGCCGCTGGCCAGCGCGATCCGCGACCGCTTCCTGGAGGCGATGGCTCATGCGCAGGCGGAAATGGATTGGTCGAGCGTGGCCAAATCGGCGGCGCGGCAGGCCGGCCTGGCCTGATCCGAAACCTCGCGGAGCCTGCGCTGCCGGATCCCCGCTTCAGCCGTGGCCCAGGTACATCAACCAGCCCAGCGCGAAAATGGCCGCCACGAAATAACCGAAGCAGTAGGCCGCATAGCGGAGCCGCTCGCGATCGGTGCGCTTGGTGACGATTCCCAGAACGATCGAGGTGAGCAGCGCGAACAGCAGCGACGCCTCGAAGTGCGACAGATTCATCTTCGGCATCAGTCTTTCCTTCCCGTCGCGATTTCGTAGGCGTCCACCATCGCCAGAATGTTCAGCAGACCGGCGGCGACCAGAAATTTCGTTCCGTAGTCGTGCACATGGCCGGCCATATCCGGCTGATCATAGCCGAAGGCGCGGGCCAGAAGAAAAAGCACGCCGCTCATCAGATCGCCGATGAAGCCGCCGCAATAGATCACCGTGGTCAGCAGGTCGCCCGTTTGCCACTGAAACATCGCGCCGCGCATCATCAGCCCGAGCAGGAACATCAGAGCCACGCACGCCGCCACGATGGCGCCGCGGCCCGGGCGTTTCAGAAGAAAATGGCCGCCGCCGGGGAGAAACCACCCCAGCGCAACCACCGGAATCCAGTTGCGCGGCTGCGCCGCTTCCTTCACTTCCGCCATGAAACTTCATCTTAACGCATCGTGCGATACTCAATGAATCGGCGGAGTGCTTCTGTCCGGACCCGCCGCCGTGGAGGCGCGCTCCGGAGCCCGCCGCCAAAATACACGTCGAACTCATGCTGTCTCAACTGATCCGGCCGGAGTTGTGGATGGAGTGGGCCGAGCGCGGCATCCGCGTCGCGGTCATCCTGATCCTGGCCTGGATCTTCAGCCGCGTCACCCGCCGACTGCTGGCCCAGTTCCGGAATTACACCCTGCGGGTCATCGACCGGCGTCACGAAGGCTCCACCTATGAGATGGAAAAGCGCGCCACGACGCTGATTTCTGTGCTCACCAAAATCTCCACCCTGCTGATCTGGCTGATCGCGCTGGTGATGGCGCTGAGCGAGATGAATTTCCGCATCGAGCCCCTGCTGGCCGGCTTCGGCATCGCCGGCATCGCCGTGGGACTCGGGGCGCAGACCCTGGTGAAGGACTGGCTTGGCGGGCTGTTTATCCTGCTCGAAGATCAGCTCCGCATCGGCGACGGCGTGGTGATCAACGGAATTTCCGGATCGGTAGAGGAGATCAATCTCCGCACCACCATCCTGCGCGGCGAAAACGGCGCGGTGCATGTGATCGCCAACGGCTCCATCACTACGCTGTCCAATTTGACGCGCGAATATTCTTATTATGTTTTCGAAACCACCCTGGCCCACTCGGCCGACGTGGACAAAGCGCTGGCGATCGTGGAAAGGGCCGGCTCGGAACTGGCCGCCGACAGCGTCTTCGGCCCGCTGATTCTTTCACCCATGGAGGTGATGGGCATCGACCGCCTGGCCGACCGGGGCGTCACGGTGAAGGCGCGGATCAAGACGCTTCCTTCCAAGCAGGCCGTCGTGGGACGCGAATTGAACCGCCGCGTGAAGCTGGCGCTGGCAGACGCGGGAATCGATTTTCCGCCCATCCCGCGCTGATGGACTACGCCGCTTCGCCGGATTCTTCCACCACCCGGCCGTCGAACAGGTGGATATTGCGGTCGGCGTAGCGCGCGTAGCGCGGATCGTGCGTCACCATGCAGATGGTCGCGCCGCCGCGGTGCAGCTCGCGCAACAGATCCATCACCGCCTCGCCGTTGGCTGAATCCAGATTTCCGGTAGGCTCGTCGGCGAGCAGAATGGAGGGATCGCCGGCCAAGGCCCGCGCCACTGCCACGCGCTGCTGCTGGCCGCCGGAGAGCTGGGACGGATAATGCTTGACCCGGTGCGACATCCCCACCCGTTCCAGAGCTTCATGCACGCGCTTCTTCCGCTCCGCGCTGGGCATACCGCGGTAGGTGAGCGGCAGCTCGACGTTTTCATACACGGTGAGATCGCCGATCAGGTTGAAGGCCTGGAAGATGAAGCCGATCTCCCGGTTGCGGATGCGCGCCCTCTCGCTCAGCTTCAGGTTCTGCACCGGTTTGCCGTTCAGGATATAGGTGCCGGTGGTGGGCGAATCGAGAAGGCCCAGAATCGCCAGCAGCGTCGACTTGCCGCAGCCCGAAGGTCCCGCAATCGAAAGATATTCGCCCTTTTGAATGTCCAGATGTATCCCCGCCAAGGCGTGCGTTTCCACTTCGTCGGTGGTGAACACCTTGGTCACGCCTTCAAGATGAATCAATGCTTCGGACATTTTTCCCCTTTTCCGCCCCCGCCCGTTACGGCCGCGGCACTAATTTAATCGAATACGCGGACTTTGATCCTGCGCCGACATGTCGGACAAAATCACCTGATCGCCCACCTTCAAGCCTTCCAGCACCTCAATGGTGTTGACCGAGCTGCGCCCCAGCTTCACCTGCGTGCGCGTGGCGCCCTTGCCGTCTTCGTCGAGCTTAAACAGGCTCACCACGCTGTTCTCCTGGCCGAACACGGGACGGCCTACATAAACCACGTTGTCCAGCCGCGAAATTTCGATGGTTCCGTCCACGCTTAAATCCGGCACCGCGCCCGGCGGCAGCGGTCCGTCCAGTTTGCAATCCACCGTCCGGGTGCCATTGACAATAGACGCATCGATTCGAATTACGTGCCCTGGCACGATTCCGTTCCGTGTATCGATCTCCGCCTTCTGTCCCAGTGCGATATCCTTGGCCTGGGTTTCAGCGATTTGCAGCCGCGCCATCAGCTTCTGCGGCGAGGCGACCTTGGCCAGAACGTCGCCCGGCTTCACCTTCTGCCCCACCTGCAACGTCATTTCCTGGACCTTGCCGGAAATTCCGGCGCGGATGGTCAGCTCATCCACCTGTTTCTTCTTCAAAGCGTACTGCGCTTTCAGCTTCTCGATCGCCACCTGCTTCGATTCGATCTGGGCATCGATCGAATCCTTCATAATATCGAGTTTTTCTTTCTCAATTTTGTACTTCGCCACCAGTTTTTCCCAATTCGCCCGGGAGATTTGCGCATCCATATCGGCCTTCAGATTGAGTTTCAGAAGCTGCTGGTCGCGGTCCTTGGCCAGTTCGGCCTGCTTCATATCGCTTTCCGTACTCTCGACCACCGACTGCTGGTCGAACTTCTGGCTCTCCAGCTTCACGCGCGTATCCTGGAGATCGGCCTCGGCCTGCTTGATCTGCCATTCCAGGTCGTTGGCGGCGACTTCCATATCCGGATTGGTTAATACCATAATGATGGTGTTTGGTTGCACCTCATCGCCGCCCTTTTTATAAATCCGCGCCACCTGGCTGTCGAACTGCGCGGGAATCCAGACGATATCCTCGGGGACCAGCGTGCCCAAGCCGCGGCGCTCGATCACGATCGGCCCCCGTTTGACCGAATCGATCCAGACCGTGGCCCGCTCCACGGTCGGCGCGGCCGGCTTGAGCCTGGAAAGCTGCCAACTGATGGCCCCCACAGCAAGGAGCGTGATCACCAGAATCACCGCGCGCTTGATCGCCTTTTTTCTCGCCACGCCTTCGCGTTTAACATCCATAGGAAAGCCCCCAGTCTGATTGGAATCTCGTCCGAATCGGTGAACGCACGCCTTCTGCCATCCTATGTTACTGCAATAAGGCAGGTTCAGAGGAATTCACTGTCCGTTCATGGGACGGTCTTGTGCGGAGCCGCCGAGGGTTGCCGAGCCGAGCCGGACAAGTTTGGAATTGGAGCGGGAGACGGGATTCGAACCCGCGACATCAACCTTGGCAAGGTTGCACTCTACCAGCTGAGTTACTCCCGCTTCGCGTGGGTAGAATCTATTTTCGCGCTCCGGCGGGCGATTGTCAAAAGGTCCAGGACGCACTGTACGCCGGCAGTGAAACGTAACGCGGTCGTAACGGTGCAAACGGATGGTTTAGGAAATGTTCTGGATTTTCGGAGTTCCTTGTAACTCCATGAAATTAATGGAAAATTGGTTCAAAAGTTGTTGTTGCCGAAAAGGCGATTTATGCTAAGCTGAAAACCGTCGCCCGGAATCGGAGGGCGTCGCGGTGAGGCGACAACGGGGCAGGAACAGTAAGAACTCCAAATCAGAGTTTGTAACGTAGCTTTACATATTTCCACAGCTTGTGGAAATCGTGTGGGAATTTTTTTCGTCTGGGAGCGATGGAAAAATGACGGAAAACGTAGCGACAGCGGCAGCGACGGGTCCGGCCAATGAGTGGGAACGGATTAAGACCATTTTGGCCAGAAGACTCAGCCCGCAGTCCTATCAAAATTGGGTTGTACGCACTTCTTTCGAAGGATTCGATTCTGGGGTGGTCCAGGTCGGCGTGCCGGACCAGGTGACCAAGGACTTCCTGGAGCAGGAGTATGCTGAAGAGGTCCGCTCGGCAGCGCGCGAGCTCAATCTGCCGGTTAAGTCCATCCGGTATATCCCCAAGCCGGCGCTTTTTCCGGCGCCCGCCGAGAGCGCGGACCCGATCTTCGGCTCAGCCGTGAGCCAGATTAACCCGCGGTTCGATTTCAAGAATTTCGTGGTCGGCTCCTGCAATCAGTTTGCGCACGCGGCGGCCAGAGCTGTGGCGCATACTCCCTCGCGCAGCTATAATCCGCTGTTTCTGTATGGCGGGGTCGGCGTGGGAAAGACGCACCTGATGCACGCGATCGGGCGCGAGCTGCTGGAACGCTACCCGGCGATGCGCATCGTCTACACCTCCAGCGAGCGGTTCATGAACGAGATGATCAACTGCGTCAAATCGGAGCGGATGCCCGCGTTTCATCGCCACTACCGTTCGGCCGACGTGCTTCTGGTGGACGATATCCAGGTGCTGGCCGGAAAGGAGCGGACCCAGGAGGAGTTTTTTCACACCTTCAACGAGCTGTACGATCACCAGAAGCAGATCGTGATCTCAAGCGACTCGGCGCCTAAAAGCACGCCGGGTTTGGTGGAGCGGCTGCGGTCGCGGTTTGAGTGGGGATTGATGGTGGATATTCAGCCGCCGGACCTTGAGACAAAGATGGCCATCCTCGACAAGAAAGCGGAGCAGGAAGGCGTCCACCTGCCCGAGGATGTCCGCAACTATATCGCGACGAAGACCAAATCGAACGTCCGCGAGCTGGAAGGAGCGCTGCTCAAGCTGATCGCGTATTCGGAAGTCACCGGCTCGGCGATCACGCTTCCCATGGCGCAGCAGATTCTGAAATACCTGATTCCCACCGGGGAAAAACGGATCACCATGGATACGGTGCTGCGCGCGGTCGCGGAAAAGTTCCAGTTGCAGCCCGCCATGCTGAAGCAAAAGACCAATGCGCGGCACATCGCCTATCCGCGGCAGGTGGCGATGTATCTGATCAAGGAGCTTACCCAATCCTCGCTGCCGGAGATCGGGCGCATGTTCGGCGGCAAACATCACACCACGGTGCTTCATTCGGTGCAGAAGATCGATCGGCTGCGCCGCGAGGACGCCGAAGTGAACAGGCTCATCCACAGCGTAATCGATTCTATCCATTGAAGTTAGATATGTCTTGCACAGGCGGTGTGGAGAACTCCTTGTGAACCGCTGTGGATGATCGCGGAAAGGCCGGATCAGGCCCGGTTTTCCGCCTGGGAAGGCACAGGTTCCGGTGGTTTTAACCCCACGGTCTTGCTATAATTTAGAGAGAAATCAACTTTTCAACAGTCCCTATGAATCTTGTTCTTATCAAAGATCGTTTGGAACAGGATTAGAAGAACAGAGCAGCCAAGGAATCGTCTTAAATGGAATTCACCGTCAGCAGGGCCGATCTGGTACGTGAATTGAATCTTTCTCAGGGCGTGGTTGAGAAGAAGACTACGATTCCGATTCTGTCCAATGTTCTGGTGGAGGCCGACGGCGACCAGATTCATCTGACGGCGACGGATCTGGAGCTGGGTATCCGCAGCTCCTGTGCGGCGCGGGTGAAAAAGGCGGGCGGCGGGACCATTCCAGCGCGGCGGCTGCTTGATTATGTGCGGCTGCTGCCCGACGGCGACGTCCAGGTGAAGATTCAGGAGAACCACTGGGCGAGCCTGGTCAGCGGCAGATCTCGA
Organism: Terriglobia bacterium; assembly: GCA_021324615.1. Classification (GTDB taxonomy): domain Bacteria; phylum Acidobacteriota; class Terriglobia; order Bryobacterales; family Bryobacteraceae; genus Palsa-187. The sequence continues at coordinate 50,646 of JAJPIT010000113.1, forward strand.
ACGCGCATCGCCGGCATGTCTCGCGAGAGTTTTCCGGAGCTGCCGCCGATGCCGCCGCAGCTTGCCGAAATTCCCATCGGCGTGATCGGATCGATGATCGGCAAGACCATTTTTGCGATCTCCGCCGAGGAATCGCGGTTTACGTTGAGCGGAGCGCTGCTGGTGCTGCGCAAGGGCGGCATCACCATGGTTTCCACCGATGGTCATCGTCTGGCCATGGTGGAGAGCCAAGGCGAGATCGAGGGAATCGGCGGCGAGTACCGGGCGCTGCTCCCGAAAAAGGCCATGCAGGAGTTGCAGAAGCTCGCAAGCGAAGCGGATGCGGCTGCGCCGGTGAAGTTTTCCGGCGATGAGAATCATCTGTTTTTCGAACTTGGCGGCCGGCTGCTGCTGAGCCGCAAGCTGACCGGAAACTTTCCGGATTACGCGCGGGTGCTGCCCCGGGATCATCCTTACTCAGTCACGCTCGAACGGGAGGAGTTCCGGGGCGCGATCGAGCGTGTGGCGCAGTTTTCCGATGAGCGGTCGCGGGCGATTCGCATTCGCGTCGCTCCGGGGGAAGTGAAGGTCCATTCCTCGGTTTCCGACACCGGCGAGAGCGAGGAAAGCATTTTAGCGTCGTATGAGGGTCCGGCGGTGGAGATTGGATTCAACGCGCAGTATCTGCTTGAATTTTTGCGGGCGTTGAATGAGCCGCAGGTACTGTTCCTGTTTAAGGATCCCAACAGCGCGGGCGAGCTGCGCCCGGCTGGGGCGGCCGAAGGGGGCGGTGCGGCGGGCCAGACCTACAACTACCGCTACGTCATCATGCCGATGAGGATTTAAAAGGCGGTTCCGGGGACGTAGCTGTGGTCCGCAGGGTCCACGCGCTGCGCGCCGGCAGCCGCCGGCCAGAGCGAAACACACATCATGTCCAGCAAAGAAATAACGGCCGTTCAGACTTACGACTCCTCCAGCATCAAGGTGCTTGAAGGACTGGAGGCGGTGCGGCTGCGTCCGGCCATGTACATCGGCTCGACCGGCGAGGCGGGGCTGCATCATCTGGTTTACGAAGTCGTCGACAACTCGGTCGACGAGGCGCTGGCCGGATACTGCACCGAGATCAACGTCACCATCCATGAGGATAACTCCATAACGGTGGTCGACAACGGCCGCGGCATTCCCGTGGATCTGCACGAGGAAGAGGGTGTTTCTGCAGCCGAAGTGGTCATGACCAAGCTGCACGCCGGCGGAAAATTCGATTCCAGCTCCTACAAAGTCTCCGGCGGATTGCATGGGGTCGGGGTGAGCTGCGTGAACGCCCTTTCCGAGGAGCTCACTCTGGAGATCTGGCGCGACGGCGGCACTTGGGTTCAGGAATACTCGCGCGGGATCCCCAAAGCGCCGCTGGCGAGGACCGGAACCGCGCGGCGCAAGACCGGAACCAAGATCACCTTCAAGCCGGACGCCTCGATCATGACCGAGACGAAGTTCAACTTCGACACGCTTTCACAGCGGCTGCGCGAGCTGGCGTTCCTCAACAAGGGGCTGAAAATCACCCTGACCGATGAGCGCGAGGAGCCCGCCAAATCGGCCGAATTTCAGTTCGTTGGCGGCATCGCGGAGTTTATCAAGCATCTGAACAAGGGCAAACAGGTGCTGCACGAAAAACCCATCGCCTTTGAGGGCGAGCGCGAACTTCCCAACGGCGGGATCCTCAGCATGGAAGTCGCGCTTCAGTACAACGACTCCTACAGCGAATCGGTGTTCAGCTTTGCCAACAACATCAATACGGTGGACGGCGGCACGCATCTGACGGCGTTCCGGAGCGCGCTGACCCGGACGATCAACGCGGCCGGACAGTCGGCTGGCCTGTTTAAGGATGTAAAGGAGAACCTGACCGGAGACGATGTGCGCGAAGGCCTGACCGCAGTGGTCAGCGTGAAGCTGCCGCAGCCGCAGTTTGAAGGGCAGACCAAGGGCAAGCTCAACTCCGACATCGGCGGCTACGTGGTCCAGTTCATCAACGAAAAACTGGGCGAGTACTTCGACAAGAATCCGGCTGTGATGAGAAAGATCGTCTCCAAGGCGATCGACGCGGCGCGGGCCCGCGAGGCCGCGCGCAAGGCCCGCGATCTGACGCGGCGCAAGGGCGCGCTGGACGGCGGCGGGCTTCCCGGGAAGCTGGCCGACTGCCAGGAAAAGGATCCGGAGCGCTGCGAGCTGTTTCTGGTGGAGGGCGAATCGGCCGGCGGGACGGCCAAGGGCGGCCGGGACCGGCGCTATCAGGCGATTCTGCCGCTGCGCGGAAAGATCCTGAACGTCGAAAAGGCCCGCTACGACAAGATGCTGAGCCACGAGGAGATCCGCGCGATGATCACCGCCATCGGCACCGGAATCGGCAAGGACGATTTCGATATCTCGCGGCTGCGCTACGGCAAGATCATCGTCATGACCGACGCCGACGTCGACGGTTCGCACATCCGCACCTTGCTGCTGACCTTCTTCTTCCGGCACATGCAGGAACTGATCAAGCGCGGGCATATCTTTGTCGCGCAGCCGCCGCTGTACCGCATCAAGAAAGGCAAGACCGAAAAGTACATCAAGGACGATAAGGAGTTCACCCGCGAGATTCTCCGCCGGGCGACGGAAAATCTGCGCGTGGAGCTTGCCAATCAAACTTGGCTTGAAGGTACCGAGCTGCGCAATTTTTTGATGCAGCTCGACGAGTTGCAGATCACCTGGCGGCGCCTGGAGCGCCGGCTGCGCGATCCGCGGGTGGTGGAGATTCTGGCGCGCGTCGATTTGGCGCTCGACACCAAGGCCGATTTCGCCCAGGAGAAGAATCTGCGGGCGGTTCTGGACGCTCTGAAAGCGCTGCAGATCCAGTCCGAGCTGAAGTTCGAGGAAGAGCACTCCTGCTGGATGGTGGTGTACAAGGATCCGACCAACGCCGAGCGGGCGATTGACGTGGAACTGGCCGTGCAGCCGGAGTACCGGCGGCTGCGCTCGGTGGCACGGCAGGTGGCCCGGTTTAACCACGCTCCGTTCGCCGCGGTGCGGGAAAACAGCCGCGAATCGCTTCCGGGATGGCGGGAGCTGCTGGCCTACGTCAAAAACGAGGGCTCGCGCGAGGTGAACGTCCAGCGCTACAAGGGACTGGGCGAGATGAACGCCGAGCAGCTTTGGGAAACCACCATGAACGCGGAAACCCGGACGCTGTTGAAGGTTTCGCTCGAAGATCTGGTGAAGAGCGACGAAATTTTCACCACACTCATGGGCGAGGACGTGGAAAGCCGCCGGAAGTTCATCGAAGAGAACGCGCTGGATGTCCGGAATCTGGATGTGTGAAAGAGCACACCGCGTGATCTTCGAAAGCATAGTTCGCGTTCCCGCGCAATTATCGCGGATCTGAATGGGCGCTGGAGCAGATGGCTTCTCTTTTACGGAACCGATTGGCCTTCTTGCTCAAGAATTAGTTCCATGAATCGGCGGTTGAGGGCGCAGGACGGCCCAATTGGGCGATCTTTCAACCTGGAAATTCGCGTGCTTCCGTGCGACTTCAGGAGTACACTACGATGCCAAAATTTATGCACGGCACGCTTTGGCGCGTGGGAGCAGTCACGTTTCTGCTCTCAGGTTTTTTCGGCCTTCAGTCGCACGTCCTGGAGGGCCGCATGACGGGAGGCGGCAATATCGTTTCCGGCGCTACTCTGGTAACATTCGGAACAGAGCTGCACTGCGATGTGAGTAAGAGCCCCAATAATCTGGAGGTGAACTTCGGCGGCAACCATTTTCATATGGACGATCTGGCGGGTGCAAGCTGCTCGCTGCTCGGCAATCCCGCACCTCCGCCGGCGCCCTTTAATACCTATTTCGGTCACGGTTTCGGGACGTACAACGGCAGCCCCGGCTACCAGATCGATTGGGTTTTCCAGGATTTCGGCGAGCCGGGCGTAGGCACGGACAGCGCCGATATCACGATCACCGCGCCGGGCGGCGCTGTGATTCTGAATGCTTCGGGAACACTGCAATCGGGAAATCTTCAAGCACACGCGGAAACGGGCCAATAAGCCCCACAGCCGTTTTCGCGCGCAGGGCGGAATACCCTACAAACGCCGGCACTGAATGAGGAAGTTCATCGCGGCAGCGGAGTGCGGATTTTCATCCGCGCGGGGCTTCAGCCGGTTTCAGCCCTGCAAGTTCGAGACGTGGAGCTGAAGCTCCGCGCGGGATGAATCCTGCCCTTCAAAACTAGAGCGTCGATCCGGTGCAGGTGACGCGCTTGCGCAGAAAATGCGTCCGCTGCTCGATGGGCTTGTCCATCAGCCTCCGGATCATCTCAATCAACTCGCGGTCACTCTCTTTCTTTAGCGCCGCGAGTTTTTGCTTTCTGCCGGCGCGCTTCTTCTTCATGCAGGGCTCTTTCGAGGATATCTAAGACAGCCTTATCCCGCGGCCGGGCGGCGGCTCGCTTGCTCTTCACGATGGCGGCAAGGCGGGCGACCAGCAGCGAGCAGTCTCCGAGCCTCACCAGGTCGGATTGACCGCGCAAGGCGGCGAAGGAGCGCACGCCGTGGATGCTCGCCATGAAGTCCGCCTGGAGGCCGGAATCCTCGCGCACCAGGCGGTACAGATCGTAGACCGGATAGTACGGCCGAAGCAAAACCCCGTCCAGATCCCTCGCCAGCGCTTTCAGTTTATTCAGATTCCGCGGCGGCGTTGCCGATCAGAATCGCTTCCAGTCCGATTTTGGCGAGCGCGCGCGCCAGGTCTTCCAGAAGGGGCCGCGCGTCCATGACGTTCACTCTACCACTTCAATCCACGTACACTCGCGCGACCCGGGCGTGGATGCCGCACAGCACGGCATAGGAAATGGTCCCCGCCCAGCGCGCGATCTGCTGCGCGTCGATCGAAACCGGGCCTTCCGAGCCGAGCAGGGTCACGGCATCGCCCGCCCGCAGATCCGTATCCGTTGCATCGATGGTGGTCAGATCCATCGACACTGCGCCGACAATCGGAACCAGCTTTCCGCAGGCGATAACCTTACCGCGATTCGACAAGCGGTGCGGGATGCCGTCGGCGTAACCGGCGGCCAGCACTGCGATGCGCATGGCGCGCGGGGCGCGGTAAATTCCGCCGTAGCCGACCAGCGCCCCCGCCCCGATGTCCTTCACCGAGAGCACGGCCGCCTTCCAGGCGAGCGCCGGCCGGACCTTCAGCGCGGCCGGCGGCGCCGGGCCCCGGCCCGGTGAGACGTAGCCGTAAATCGCATGGCCGGGACGAACCAGGTTTCCCCAGGCCTCCGTGCGCCGGTAGGCCACCGGAATGGTGCTGGAAAGATGCACGTAGGCGGGAGAAAGGCCGCGGGCCCGGAACGCCGCCAGCACCGCGGCGAATCGCGCGATCTGTTCCTCGGTCTGGCGGCTTTCATAGTTGGCCGCAGAGGCGAAATGAGTCATTAAGCCTTCAAGCGGGGCGGGCGCGGCCAGCACGGCGCGCACGATCTCGGCGGGTTCGGCGCGCGTGCCGAGCCGGCCCATGCCGCTGTCGATTTTCAGATGATAGGGCACGCGCACGGCCGCCAGATCTTCCAGGGAATGAACCACGGGAGTCAGGCCAAATGATTCCAGCGCGGCGCGGTCTTCCGGAAGAAAATCGGCCATCACCAGAATCCGCGCGGCGATTCCGGCCTGGCGCAGCGCGATTCCCTCGCCCGTATTGGAAACCGCCAGCCAGCGGACGCCCTCGGCTTCGAGCACCCGGGAAACTTCGACGGCGCCGTGGCGGTAGGCGTCGGCCTTGACCACCGCCATGACCTCGGCGCGTCCCTCCAGCAGGCGGCAAACCGCGCGGTAATTCTCGCGGATGCGCCCCAGCGACACCTCCACCCAGCTACGCATGGCGCGCCAAACCCATCAGGAGTTTTTCGTAGGCGTCGGTGACGGCGTCCCAACTGTAGCGCTCGCGCACACGATCGGCGGCGCGCGCGCGAAGCCGATTGCGCTCGGCTTCCGGCATTTCGATCGCGCGCTGGATCTGTTCGGCGAGATCGGCGGGGCCGAACGGGATTCCCGCGCCGCCGGCGACCTCGCGATTTTCCGGGTTGTCCAAATAGAGAACGAGCGCCCCGCGGCCCATCGCCTCGATCAGCGCCGGATGTGTGCCGCCGACTTCGGTGGCGTGGATATAGGCGAAGCAGTGCGAGCCGAGCTCGCGATAGCCCTGGCCGTAGATCGCGCCCGGAATGACAATTCGCGAATCCCGCGTATCCCGAACCTGGCGGATGTACTCCGCCGCATAGGGCGCGTCTCCAATCAGCGCGAGCTTCATGGTAGTCCGCACTTTTTCGAACGCCCGCCGGACCAGTAAGGGATTATTCTCCGGCTCCATCCGGCTGACGTAGAGAAAGTATCGCTCCGGCTCCAGGCCCAGCCGGTCTAGCGCCGCGGTGGTTTCCACTTTTCCGGTTTCGGCGCCGTAGGGAATCATGACGGACTCCCGATCGTACCGGTCGCGGTAATATCGCGCGATGTGCGCGGCATCGGTGACCAGGGCGTTCGGCATCCAGGTGGCGAGCCATTCCGAGGCGCGATACCACGCCTTCGCCGCCGCGTTCCACTTCTTTCGGTTGCGCTCCAGGCCGTCGACGTTCAGCGCGACCCCCATGGCCGCGGCGCGCGGGATCCAGGTGAAGATCGCGTTGGCCGCGTTGCAATAGAGCACCGCCTGCGGCCGCGCGGACCCCCTTGCGAACACCACATGCAGCGTCGAAAGGAAGGTGTGGGCGATGGTGTCGAGATATTTGTGGCGGAGGGTCGGCAGGTATTGCAAGGCGACGCCCCGGTATTCCGTTCCGGAGTGCCGTTGGCGGCAATAGACCGTCACCCGGTGGCCGCGGGCGGCCAGCCGCGCCGAAAGCTCCTCCGCGAAGGTCTCAAAGCCGCCGTATCGTGCGGGAATGCCGCGCGTGCCCAGGATCGCAAAATTCACTTACTGCTTCTAATTATCCGGGTGTTTTCCTCATCCGCGGGCGGCGCGGGCTTTTGCCAGCCCGCGCGCGGTGGGGCGCGGCGCCGGGCGGCTCACCGGCTTATAGGAGAACCAACTGGCGATGTAATCGTCCTTCACCCGGCGGCGCTTCATGATTTCGGCTCGCTTGGCGAGCACCCGCTTCCAATTGCGCGCCAGATACACGAACGCCTTGAGCGAGGTGTGCTCGCGCAGCAGGCAGGCGCAGACTACGACGATATCGCGCACCGTAATGGAGAACCAGTTGCGGCGGTAAAGGTCGCCAGTTATGTTCTTGATGCGCATCAGGAACCGGTTCTTTACCGAGTGCATGTTGATTTCCGGCGGCAGCGCGCGGCGGTTGCCGGGCAGAACGTTGCGCACATGATAACCGCGGGCCAGCGGCGTATAGATGCACCTCCAGCCCATTAACTGCGCGCGCCAGGCGACGTCGGCATCTTCGCGGTACACAAAAAAGTCGGGATCGAAGAATTCTCCGTCGATCTGAATATCCTCGATCATCTGCCGGCGGTAGAGAGCCGCCGCTGCGGTGGCCCCGAACACGTATTCGAAATTGACGTAGTGCCCGTTGTCCACTTCCTGGCTGCCCCGGTCCAGATGCCGGAGCATCGGCGTGAAGTAGATTCCCGTAGAATCGACAAGCTGCTTCTCCGGCAGATCGAAGGTCGCGCGAATGGTGAGCAGCTTGCCGCACACGGTGCCGATCTTAGGATCCAACTGGCCCGCCTCCACCAGCGCCTGAATGAAGTTTTTCAGCAACAAAACGTCGGGATTGAGCGTGAGGATCCACTCGCCCCGGGATAGGGAGATCGCCTGATTTTGCGCCGCCGCGAACCCGATGTTCTCGTCGTTGTAATAAATCCGGCAGCGGTCCTCGAAGCGTTCCAGAATGTCGGTGGTGCCGTCGGTGGAGGCGTTGTCGATCACCACCACCTCCAGATTGGGATACTTTTGCTCCAGGACGGATTCCAGACACCGCTTTATGAATCGGCCGCTGTTATAAGTGACGATCGTGACGGAGACTAAGTCGTTGTAGGCCATGCGAATGGTTTATAAATTCGGTGGTGCTACGCCCCGCCCCCTCTGCGACACAAGGCACAGCCCGGCAACACGTACAATCCTTAAACCTGCAAGGATGGGGGCCAGAGTCCGTTGTTCCCTCATCCCCGCGACCATCCGCGGGAAGGCGCTGGCCAAGACCGCCATGCAAACCGCGCGGTAACCGAAATCGCTGAAGTGCTTAGCGGCATACCTTAGAAGGCTAGCACACCAGTACACGGCGCGGCACGCCGGGGTGAGCTGGGCAATGGAATGGGCGCCGCAATGCTCGGCTTGGACGTTCGGCAGATATTCGATCCGATACCCGGCTTGCACCGCGCGGCGGCAAAAATCGACATCTTCGAACCAGATCGGGTGGAATTTTTCGTCGAAGCCGCCGAGTTTTTCCCAGACATCCCGGCGGAACATCAAAAAAGCCCCCGCCGGCTGTTCCACCGCGCCCGGCTGATCGAGCGGGCGGTCCAGATAGCGGTATCTTCGATTTACCGGATTCGCCGGCCACAGGCGGTTGAGCCCGAAAAGCTCGAAGATCAGCGAAACGGGCGTCGGAAACCGGCGGATGGTGAAGCCGGCTTGCACCCGCCCGCCGCGGCCGACCAGTTGTCCTGCGGCGAGGCCGTGAGCGCGGCTGGCCTCCACCAGCCCGTCAACCGGAGTGAGCAGAGCAACGTCAGGATTAAGAAGCAAAAAAAATTCGGAGTCGCTGGCGCGAACGCCCTGATTCACGGCCGCGGCGAATCCGCGGTTTTGAGAATTAGCGATGCGCCGCGCCCCGGCCTGCTGAAGGGTCTGGTCCTGCGATGCGTTATCGATCACCAGCGGCGCGACGGAAGGGGCCATGTCAGCCAAGCTCTCCAGGCAGCGTCGGATGACCCGCGCGGAGTTGTGCGTCACAATTATCGCCGTAACAGACAGAAGTAGACCCTCCAGTAACGGTCACAACCGGTCTGTTGTTGTATCTCAAAAATGTTACGCTCACTGGCCTTGATGATGGTGTGAAGCCGGTCCTGAGATGAGCCGCCTGGTTTCCCCTCGATCCCCTTCGCGTCTTTTAAGCCGCGGAGTTTGCCCCGGAGCCACCCGTAACCCGCTCCGTGGCGAACCGCCAGCGCTCCCCAGAGCAACTGCCCTGCCACAATCCGCCACAGCGATTCGCCGCGGAAGTACTTTGCCGCCAATAACACCTGATTCCGGGACAGGAAGAACACCGTGTCGGAATTCCACGCCCCCAGCGTGGCGCTGCCCTGGTGCCGCGCCACGCAGTCCGGCAGATACACGCCGCTTCGCCCGGCGGCGGCGCAGCGAAGCCCGAAGTCGATATCTTCGTAGTAGGATCCAAACCGCTCGTCGAGCAGTCCGATCTCCTCGAACAGCCGCCGCCGGAACACCGCCGCGGTCATGGGCGCGAAGCGGATGACGCGCGGCTGATTCCAAAAAGCGGAATCGGGCTTTCCCGCTCCGCCGCGGTAGGGGCAGGCGGCCCGCGAAATTTCATCGAAGGCGCCGTCGATCCGGGAGGGATCCGAGGCCCGCAGAATCTTCCCGGTGGCGAAGGATGCGTTTCCCATGCCGGCCAGCATTCGGTCCAGCCATTCGCGATCGAGTGTCACGTCATTGTTCAGGATCGCCACCACATCGGCGCGCGCGGCTTCGATCCCGCGATTTGCCGCCGCCGCGAAGCCCAGATTGCGCCCCAGCCGCAGCACCCTCGCGCCGGCCGATTGGGCGAACTCCGCCGAGCCGTCCGTGGAGCCGTTATCGGCGACGATCCACTCATCGAACGGCCGCGTCTGCGCCTGGAGGCTGGCGGCCAGCTCGCGCAGCAGATCGATGCGGTTCCAGTGCGGAACGACGGCGGCGGCGATCATGTCAGGTGAACCGCTTTTTCACGAGAAACCAGAGATTGTAGAATCCGTCGCGCCACGGATTCAGTTTGATCTCTCCCAGCCGTGAGGTATATAAAATCGAGATCTCGGCGAAGCGAAGGCGGTTGCTTTTGAGCGCCTCGATCTTGATCTCCTCGGAAAACGCCATGCCGTCGGAGACCAGCTTCATGCCCTTCAGAATCGAGCGGCGAAACACCCACATGCCCGACTGCGAATCGCGGACCCAGCGGAAATAGAGCGCCGACATCGCCAGTGATAAAATCAGGTTCCCGAGTTTATGTTTGAAGCTCATCGCCCGCGGATCGCGCACCGGAAACCGCGAGGCGTTCAGAAAATCGACATCCAGATGAAGAAACGCTTCGAGCAGATAGGAAATCGCGTCGGGCGGATAGCTGTGATCGCCGTCCAGCGTCACGATCAGATCGCCGGTGGCCCGTGCGAATCCGGTCTTGTAGCTGCGTCCATAGCCGCGCACGTCTTCACGGATGACCTGGGCGCCCAGACTTCGGGCGACCTCGGAGGTGCGGTCGGTCGAGCCGTTATCGACCACGATGACCTGATCGACAAATTCGGGCATTCGTTTCAGCACCGACTCGATTCCCTGTTCTTCGTTCAGGCAGGGAATGATGACGGTGATGCGCTGGCCTTTATACATCGCGCGGAAACAAATCCATAGCATAGCGTGCCGGACGTGTATGATGAATTCTATGAAGTTGCTTCCCGCTTTGATGATTGCGGCGCTGGGCGCGCAGGCGGCGGCGATCGGCGAGGTGAAGACGGTGTACCTGCTGCCGATGTCCAGCTCGCTCGATCAGTACCTGGCCACTCACCTGACCTCCGGCAATGTTTTGCAGGTGGTGACCGATCCCAAGAAAGCCGACGCGATTCTGTGCGACCGCATCGGCGCGGCGCTCGACGACAAGCTGAATGAGCTTTACGGCAATGCCAATGCCGCGCCGGACTCCAAGAATCTGATGGACGCTCCGCGGCCGGTGGTGCAGGCGATTTCCCACGCGCGCGGGACCATCTTTCTGATCGATCGGAAAACGCGCAACGTGCTGTGGAGCGTCTATGATCCGCCGAAGACCACCTCGCCCGGCGATCTGAACCGCACCGCCGAAAAGATCAGCGCCCGGCTGGCCAAGGATCTAAAGGCCAAATAGGCGTGCTGACGGCGCGCTTTGAGGACGCCCTGGTCTACGCCGCCCGCCTGCACGCGGCGCAGAAGCGCAAGGGATCCACGATTCCCTATATCTCGCATCTGCTGGGCGTCGCCTCGCTGGTGCTTGAATACGGCGGCGGAGAGGACGAAGCGATCGCCGGGTTGTTGCACGATGCGGTGGAGGATCAGGGCGGCGCGCGGGCCCGCTCCGGGATTTTGAAGCGATTCGGGCCGCGGGTCACCGCGATCGTCGATGGCTGCACGGATACGGATCAGGAGCCGAGGCCTCCCTGGCGGCCGCGCAAGGAGCGCTTTTTGAGGGAATTGCGCGCCGCGCCGGGGGAGGTGCGGCTGGTGGTTGCCTGTGACAAGCTGCACAATGCGCGGGCCATGGCTCGGGATTATCGAGTCTGCGGCGAAGCGGTCTGGTCGCGCTTCACCGGCGGGCGGGAAGGAACGCTGTGGTATTATCGCGCGCTGGTGGAAGTGCTGAGCGATCCTCCGGCGCCTCCGGCCGAGGAGCTGGCCCGGGCGGTGAGCGAGCTGGAGTCGCTGGCGGCGCCGTCACCCTAGCGGAGGATTCCGCTTCTCCCCCGCATGCGTTCGAGTTCCCGGCGGTACGATTCGATGAGTTTCGCCGTCATCGCCCGCATGTCTCGCGTGGCCGCCACGTGGGCACGGGCGCGGCGCGCCAGTTCCGCGGCTTTGTCGGGATGCTGGAGGAGTCCGATCACACGCCCGGCGAATCCCTCCGGATCGTCGGCCAGGGCGCAGATCTCGCCATCTTCCGCCGCCAGGCCTTCGGCGCCGAGCCGGGTGGAGACGACGGGAATTCCGGCGGCGAAAGCCTCCAGCAGCTTCACCCGGACGCCGGATCCGCTGAGAATCGGGCAGACGAATACGGAGTAGCGCGCAAGGGGCTCGCGCACGTCTTCGACGAAACCGATCAGCTCCACCGCTTCGGAGCCGGGGAGCGAATGCCGCGGCGGAGGATCGCTGCCGATGACCACCAGCCGCGCGCGGGGCTCCGCCGCCCGGATTTTCGGCAGCACGCGCTTTAGGAACCAGTCGAGCGCCTCCACGTTCGGCAGATGCCGGAAGCTGCCCAGAAACAGCATGGTGAACGGCTCGCGGCCGGAGGGGCGGAATTCGTAGCGCGAGGTGTCGATGCCGGCGCGGAATTGCCAGTCGATCCGGCCGCGAAGCTCCGGCAAAAACGATTCCAGGTAATCCGCGTTTTCCTTGCTGCAAACCTGGACCCGGTCCGGGCGCGTCAGCATGCGCAGCTCGTAGCGGATCGCGCGCAGATACTCCCAGCAGGCCTGGAGCCTTTCGCCGGGCGATTTGATGAAGGGAAGCCGGCGGGCGATCGATTGGAAGTAGACGTCGTGCTCGAACAGAATGCTGGGGATGCGGCGGAAACGGCCGGCGTACTGGCCGAGCACGGTGTATTCAAGCTGCAAAACGTCGATCCGCTTCAGGTAGATCTGGCGGTGAATAAGCCAGGCGAGATCGCGGGTGCGGAATTCGCGCACCGCGTGCGGCTCCGGCGATCCGATCGCCTTTTGCCGGGGCTCGGTTCGAACGACATATTCGACGGAAGCACAGATTTGTTCGAGCTCGGCGTGTGCTTCCTGCTCGCGCGCGTAATCGAGCAGGACGATCAGATGCAGTTCGCATAAACGGGCCAGCTCGCGCACGGTTTGATACATGAACACGCCGCCGCCATGAGTCGGCGGGCAGATCGGGTAAGGCGAAACGAAAAGGACGCGCAGCGGTTCGGGATCCAGGCGCGCGAAGGTGTCGCGAAAATGCCCGCCAAGCGGCCGGCGAAAAGCTTCGGTATCAGAGATGACGGCGAGCGATCGCGCGCGGGCGCGGGAGCGGATCGCCCGCGGGAGCTGGAGTGCGGCGCGCGCGATGGCGGCGAAATTCGAGCGCTCCGGCGAATCCCCGGCGATCCAACTGACCATCGAGGTCGACCAGATAAAGAAGAAATGGGAAAGCAGCCGCGCCGGTTCATGGATGTTTTTCCAGGCGAACAAAATGAAGTTTTTTTTGAGGACCGATTGAATATAGGCGTCGCGGAAGCGGCGGCCGATGGTGCCGCGATGCTCGTGATAGACGACGCTCGCCGGCTGATACAGAACCTTCCAGCCGCGCTTCCAGGCGAGATATCCGAGGTCGGTGTCTTCCAGATAAAAAGGCCGCAGCAGTTCGTCGAAGCCGCCGAGGGAAAGAAATTTCTTGCGGTCGAAGGCGCAGGACCCGCCGCCTCCATAAAAGCACGGATACGGTTCGGTGATGCCCGGCTCGATGCGGTGCGCCACGCGCAGCGCGCCCTGCTGCCACCATCCTTCGGTGAGGCCGGTTTCCTCGCGCTTTTTGTTGGGGTCGGAAAAGTAAATCTGGCAGGAGACGGCAAAGACCTGCTCGTCGGTGAAGCCGGCAAGCAGTGGTTTTAAAAAATCGCGCTCCACCCGCATGTCGCTGTTGAGGAGAACGACGATATCGTGTCGCGCGTGGCGCACGCCTTCGTTCGCTCCTCCGCCGAAGCCCAGGTTTCGTTCGAGCGCGATCAGCCGCACGGAAGGAAAACGTTCAAGCAGGAATGGCGCGCTGCCATCCGTCGACCCGTTATCCACGACGATGACTTCGCTGCCCGGGCACTGCTCGGCCGCGGCGAGCACCGAGGGCAGATATTTTTCGAGCAGGTCGCGGCCGATCCAGTTGGGGATGACGATGCTGGCCGCGCCGGGGCGGGGAGCGGTGTCGCCGGGCGGGGGCTTGCGGGGAAGCAGACGGAGCAGCAAATCGGAACAAAACAGCGCAATTCCGCTGAAAATCAGCAAAAAAGGGGTCAAAAACGCGAGTGGTAAATTCTTGACGATGCGCCAGGCGGCCTGCAACGACCGGCGCATTACTCCGTCACCCGCGGACCGAGCCCGGCCAGCCGGCCTAGCCTGACCCATCGCGACTGGCGGACCATGGCGAGCTGCGTTTCCAAAAAATCGATGCGCTTTTGAAGACTTTGCGCCCATTCCGTGCGTTCGATGACGGTGGCTTCGGCTTGGTCGAGCAGGCGGACGGCCTGGGCCAGCTCGGCGGACTTCGCGGCGAGCTCGGCGCCCAGCCGCGTTTCCGTATCGATGGCCCATTGCGCCCGGGCGCGGTTTTCTTCCTCCAATTCGCTGATTTTCGCGTTGTACTGCTCAACAATGAGCGCGGCGTTGGCCTGTTCGGCTTTCAATTCGTCTTGCAGCGCGGTGACGCGATCCATGGCGGATCGCCACTTCGCGTCGAGATCCAGGGCCCAGCGATTCTGCGCTTCCAGGTGGCGGGTCTGCTCGAGGTGCGCCTCTTGCAAGGCCTGATGATCGGCGATCAAATCGTCGAGCCACTTTTTGGTTTGGGCCAGCTCGCCTTGGAGCAGCGTAATGTGCTGCTCGCGTTCTCGCAGCAGATTGGCGGCGCGCGGAACGTAGACGAAAGGCCGCGCGTCGACCGGCGGGCCGGCGGAACAGAGGGCGACGAAGAAGTTCGCTTCGTCGGGGCGCGAGGCGGCGCTGTGCAAATGCGCCTCGGCTTGGCCGGCGCCGGGCGGGGAAGGCGCGAAGGTAAAGGATTCCTGCCGGTTTTGGAGAAAGATCACGACGCTCGAAAAGTGCCGGGAAAGGGCGTCGTGAAACTCTTCGAACTCGAATTCATGGACGTGAAACGGATTGGGCCCGTGCTCGCCGCGGGATTGAGTGTAGTACAGTTTGTTCGGAGTGGAAACCAGAAATACACCCCGCTCATGGAGGACGCGCGCGGCTTCGCGAAGAAAATCCGGCCAGGCGGCCAGATGCTCGATCACTTCGAACGCCGTGATGAGTTCAAAGGAGCGGTCGGCGAACGGCAGGCTGGCGGCAGAGGCCTGAAGAAAGCGGATGTGGGGGCTGTTATAGTGGGACTGCGCGTAGGCGACCGCTTCCTGCGAGGAATCGATTCCGACGGCGGAGCGGGCGCGTCCGGCGATTTCGGCGACGCCGTAGCCGGAGCCGCAGCCGACGTCCAGCGCCCGGCAGTGATGCGCATAGCGGAGGGCGAAGGCATAGCGCGCGGCGTGTTCCGCCCAAAGGTCGTCGGAGACCTCCCCGGGAATCACCCGCTCGCCGGTAAATTCGATCACAGCGCGGCGGCTCCGGTGGAGATCCTGGAATTGATCTCCACGCGGCAGGGAAAGTGGAACTGCCCGTATATCGGCGCGCCGGAACGGGCCATTTGAAGCACGACCGCGTTATCGATCCAATCGCACATTGAATAGTGTTCAAGCGTGCCGTCGGCGATGGCCGGGGAAAAGGAAAAGGGCGCCGCGTAAAGCGCGGGAAGCTCGATGTAAAAATCGACGGTGCAGACTTCTCCGGCCGGCAGCGGTGGCAGAGAATATCCCTCGCGCTCCGTATTGGTGCCGGCGAAATCGACGCCCAGGTGATTCCGGAACATGAAACCGATGATAGGGCGGTCCAAGTTGGCTTTGGCGCGCGCGCTAATCCGGACTACCACAGTGGAGGCGGGCTGAAGTTCGCTGATTTTTTGGCCGGACTCATCCAGGACGGCGATTCCCAGGATTTCGGCGCGGCCGTCGCCGAAGCGGTGATCGATATTGGGAATCCCGGTGACGATTTCGGGCGGTGGTTTGTAGGCCGCGGCTGCTGTGACGGGCGCGTGATCCCGGTAGCGGTCGTCTTTGGCCGCCATGGCGGCGGTGTATTGAGCGACCACCAGGTCCGTTTTTCCGATGGCCATGACGCGGCCTCGCTCCAGCCACATGGCCCGGTCGCCCAGCGCTTTAACATCGCCGGTTGAGTGGGAAACGAACAGAATGGTGATGCCGCGGGAGCGGAGTTCGTGAACTTTTCTCATACAGCGCTGCCGGAAGTAGATGTCGCCCACCGAAAGAGCTTCGTCGACGAGCAGGATTTCGGGATCGAGATGAATGGCGACGGAAAATGCCAGGCGGACCACCATTCCGCTCGAATACGTCTTGACGGGCTGGTGGATGAAATCGCCGATTTCGGCAAAGGCTTCGATCTGGGGAAAGCGGCGATCCATCTCCTTGGTGGAGAGGCCGAGGATTGCGCCGTTGAGATAAACGTTATCGCGTCCGGAAAACTCCGGGTCGAAGCCGGAGCCGAGTTCGAGCAGTGCGGCGACTCGCCCGTTGACCTTCACCTCTCCGGCGGTGGGCTGAAGAATGCCGGCGCAGATTTGCAGAAGGGTGCTTTTTCCCGAACCGTTTTCTCCGACGATGCAAAACGTGGTGCCGGCTTCGACTTGGAAAGAGACGTCGCGGAGGGCCCAATAGTCGGTATGGAACTGTCGGCGCTGAAAAGTGGCGAGTTCCTTGAGCCGGTCGCCCGAGGAAGCGTAGATCGAATAACTCTTCGAAACCTGGGAGAATTCGACGGCGGGCACTACTGCGATTGTAAGGCGCGAAGAGCGCACCGGGCAATTCTAAGAATCGGACCCGGTTGTCTGTATACTTGACAGAGTTGGCGGCTGCCGCATACGCTGGTAGCTAACGCCGGTGTAGCTCAGGTGGTTAGAGCGACGGTCTCATAATCCGTAGGTCGCAGGTTCGACTCCTGCCGCCGGCACCAGGTTTTCAGTGGCTCTCGCCGCTGATGTGCTGAAAAATCCTATCCAACTCAGCCTGGGAATAGTACTCAATTTCGATACGGCCGCGTTGTTCTGTCAACTCAACGATGCGGACGCGTGTTCCTAGAGCCCGCTCAAGCTGCTCTGCCGCCGCTTTTATGTTTGGATCCTGTTTGGCGGGCGATTTCGCGCGGCCTTTGGCCGGCCGTTCGGCGGTGAGATTCTGCACGAGGGCTTCGACCTGACGCACAGACATACCCTGGGCGGCTGCTTTTTCGGCGACCTCGATTTGGCTCTCGGCTGTCGCCAAAGCCAGGATGGCCCGGGCGTGTCCCATGGAGATTCGTTGAGCGATCAGAAGACTTTGAACGTCTTGCGGGAGCTTCAGCAATCGAAGCGTGTTTACGACCGAGGTCCGGTCCTTTCCGGTGCGGCGTGCGATCTCCTCATGAGAGAGTCCCATTTCACGGTGGAGGCGTTCGTAGGCGTGGGCGATTTCAATGGGATTCAGGTCCTCTCGCTGGAGGTTTTCGATCAGAGCGAGCTCGAGGAGGTGTGTGTCGGCAACGTCCTGGACGACGACGGGGACCTCGGTTAATCCCGCGATCTGCGCGGCGCGCCATCGGCGCTCTCCTGCCACAATCTGATAGGCTGTTCCGGAGCGGCGGACGATCAGGGGCTGAATGATGCCGTTGGCGCGGATCGACGTTGCGAGTTCCTCGAGTCGGTCGGCCTGGAAGATCGTGCGAGGTTGAGCTGGATTTGGCTCAATTTGTGTAATTGGCAGGCTCAGCGCGGTCGTTTCCGGCTTATGTGGTTGCGGCGGCGATTGCGGTCGTGCTGGGAGGAGCGCGGAAAGTCCCTTACCGAGCGCTTTGCGTTGCTTGTCGCCGGCGACGTTCATTCTCAAGGATCTCCTTCGCGAGTTTTATGTAGCTTTCCGCTCCCCGTGATCGGGGATCGTAAAACAGGATGGGTTTGCCGAAGCTGGGAGCCTCGGCCAGCCTGACACTGCGTGGGATCACGGTCGACAGCACATCCTGCTCAAAGAACTCTTTGAGGTCGTCCGCCACTTGACGTGTTAAGTTTGTGCGGTCGTCGTACATGGTGAGGAGGATGCCCTCGATCTGGATGGGATGTGAGAAGGCATCGCGAACGCGGTCGATGGTATCCATAAGTTGGGAGATTCCTTCCAGCGCGAAGAATTCGCATTGAATCGGAATCAGCACCGAATCGGCGGCGATGAGGGCGTTTAACGTCAAGAGATCAAGGGCTGGTGGACAATCGATCAGTATATAGTCATACTGATCGAGGACTGGCTGAAGCGCTTTAGAGAGGCGATATTCGCGGTCATCGAGGTCAACGAGATCCAGATTGGCAGCGACCAAATTTTTATCCGCGGGGATAATTGAGAGGCCATCGTATGCGGTCTGCTGTATGGTTTCCCTGGCGTCCACACCATTTAATAGTGTCTGATAGAAGGTCGGTTTCTCACTTGATTTTTCGACTCCGAGGCCCGTTGTGCAGTTCCCTTGCGGATCTGAGTCAATCAGCAGAATTCGGAGGTCGTTCGCTGCAAGGGAAGCTCCCAGATTGATCGCAGTCGTGGTTTTGCCGACCCCGCCTTTCTGATTTGTAATCGCGATTACCTTTGCCACTTCACTGGATCTTATCACGTTCCACGTGGAACAGAGCAATAACTCTATGCCGGGTTCCGGGAACCGGAACAACCCGGTCCGCCTGGGGCAAAAGAGGAAGTTCTCTAGCGGTCAATAGAATGGCCGAATGCGAAGCTATGTCGAGAGAAAGAAGATCGGATGGACGAACAGCCCGGCTAACCAGCCAGTCGAACCTTTCTCCAATCGACTCCACCCGCCCCACGACAACAGAGACATTATCTAAACCGCGAGCGGCCTCTCTCAAGAAAACTCCCTTGCGTCCATGCGCTTCGACCAAGGTAACTTTGCAGCCAGGGCGCGCGATCGCGAGGGGAATCCCAGGAAAGCCTCCGCCAGAGCCCACATCCACGATGCGCAGATCGCCACCTGGCAGAACGGACCCCAGGAACAGAGACTCACAGTAGTGCAGCCGAACCACATCGGAAAGTGATCCGATTCTGGTCAAATTCAACCTGCGGTTCCACTTATACAATAACTCGCAATGCCGCTCCAACTGCGCGAGTTGCACAGGACTGAGCTGGTTGCCGGCGCACGCCCGAACCAGCGACTCCCGAAAAGTCATCGCCCTACGCTGAGAAAAACATCCAGCAGGGCAATTGCGGCTGGCGTAACGCCGGGAATTCTCGCCGCTTGTTCCAGGGTTTCCGGCCGGACCCGCTGAAGCTTCTCCCGAACCTCATTGGAAAGGCCAGGTAGTGAGGTATAACTGAACTGATCCGGAATCCTGCGACTTCCAGAAGCACGCAGACGCTCGACTTGACGCTCCTGCTGGGCGATGTATCCGGAGTACTTAATCTCCGTTTCTAGTGTATCGAGAACGCCACGCATCAGCTCCGCCCCGGCTTCCCGCTCCAGCGCCTCACGGATCCGCTCGATCCGCGCCTCCGGCCGGCGCAGCCAACCCGCTATCGTGGGATGGTCATCGACAGCCAGACCCACAAGCGACGGATCTACCCTGGCGCGCTCCACAACTTCGCGCAGCAATCGTTTTTGGGACATCTTTCGTTCGAAGATCGCCCATCTTGCGTCGGAAACCAAACCCGCCGCACGCCCTACCGGCGTTAACCGTTCGTCAGCGTTGTCGATCCGCAGATTTAGGCGGAATTCCGCGCGCGAGGTGAACATCCGATACGGTTCGTCGGCCCCCTGCGTCACCAGATCGCTGATTAAGATTCCAATGTAACCGTCCGTCCGTCCGATAATAACTGGAGGCAACCCTCCGCACCGCCTCGCCGCATTCAGTCCAGCCATTAAGCCTTGGCAAGCGGCCTCTTCGTAGCCGGAGGTTCCGTTGATCTGGCCCGCCAGAAACAATCCCCTTAGCGACTTAAGCTCTAAAGAATGAGTCAGTTCCCTGGGGTCAATTGCGTCATACTCGATCGCATAGCCAGGGCGAATCATTTCAGCGCCTTCCAGCCCCGGAATCGACGCCACAACCCTCGTTTGTACATCGATGGGCATGCTTGTCGACAGCCCATTTACGTAAATCTCGTTCGTGTCGAGGCCCTCCGGCTCAAGAAAAATCTGGTGACGAGCTTTGTCGGGAAACTTTACAATCTTATCTTCAATCGAAGGACAGTACCTCGGCCCAAGACCTTCAATCTGCCCGCTATAGAGCGGCGAGCGCCCGATATTCTCCCGCAGAATCCGGTGCGTTTCTTCGGTTGTATACGCCAGAAAACAAGCAACTTGCTCGCGGTCTATCCGATCCGTGAGGAAGGAAAACGGCGTCGGGTCCGGATCGCCGTATTGAGGCTCAAAACGCGACCAGTCAATGGTGCGGCCATCGAGCCGCGGTGGCGTGCCCGTCTTCAGGCGCTTCCATTCCAAGCCGAGCGTGCGTAACTGCTCGCCAAGCAGATTCGACGGCGCTTCGCCGTTCCTCCCACAACTGTATTTGTACTCGCCAACGTGCGCCAAACCATTCAAAAATGTACCTGTTGTCACCACCACCGCATCGGCCGCTATGGATCGTCCATCGCGCAGCCGAACGCCTTCGACACGACGGCTCCCGGACCCTGACCCCAAGATGATAAGCTCAGCCACCTCCGACTGTAGTATCCGGAGATTCGGCTCCTTTTCTAACGCTTCCCGCATGAGCAGCCGGTACTGCTTCTTGTCGCACTGCGCACGCGGCGATCGCACCGCCGGACCACGGCTGGTGTTCAGCAAGCGGAACTGGATGCCGGCCGCGTCCGTGATCTCGCCCATAATGCCGCCCAGCGCATCAATCTCGCGCACCAGATGCCCCTTGGCAATTCCGCCCACGGCCGGATTGCAGGACATCTGCGCGATGAGGTCAAGGTTCATCGTGACCATCGCGGTGCTCAGACCCAATCGTGCGCAGGCGCGCGCCGCCTCGCAACCAGCGTGCCCGCCGCCGATCACGATCACGTCATAACGATTCGGCATTTCAACAACATTCTAACCCGCCGCGCTAAACTGGCATTTCGGCGTGAAAATTCTCATCATCGGCGGCGGCGGCCGCGAGCATGCGATCGCCTGGCGTCTCGCCAAAGAAGGTCACCAGATCTACGCGGCGCCCGGAAATCCCGGAATCGCGCAGATCGGCATCAACTTGAACACCACCGGCCTGGAAGCAGCCAAGGCCGTCCATCCCGCTTTGACCGTAGTCGGACCCGAAGCCCCGCTCGCCGAAGGAATCGTCGACCAGTTCCGCGCCGCCGGCCTGCCCATCGTCGGACCAACGCGCGAAATGGCGCGGCTTGAGGCGAGCAAGATTCATGCAAAACTGCTCATGGAAAGGCTGGGCATTCCCACGGCGCGATTTGTTCAGGTCGAAAGCGCCGAAGCCGGAATCGCCGCGCTTTCCCAATTCGATCTGCCGGTCGCCATTAAGGCGGACGGCCTCGCCACCGGCAAAGGCGTCATCATCGCGCGGAACCGCGAGCAGGCCGAAGTCGCAGTGCGAAAGCTCGGGCCGCGGCTCGTCATCGAGGAGTTTCTCAGCGGAGAAGAAGCCAGTTTCATCGTTCTTTCCGATGGCCGGCGCTTCACCGCCTTTGAAGCCTCGCAAGATCACAAGACGCTCGGCGAGGGCGACACCGGGCCGAACACCGGCGGCATGGGCGCATATAGCGACGGCCGCATTCTGGATTCATCCCAGGTTCAGCGCATCCTCGACACCATCATCGAGCCGGTGATTTCCACCACCGGCTTCACCGGATTCCTCTACGCCGGGCTCATGATGACTTCCGCCGGCCCCAAGGTTCTCGAGTTCAACGCGCGGCTGGGCGATCCGGAAGCCCAGGCCCTTCTGCACCGGCTCGACGAGGCCACCGACTTCGCCGCCGCGCTGCTCCAGTCGGCGACCGGTTCTTTACGGGAAACATTGCGCTCCAAAGCTGATCCCTCGGTTTGCGTGGTGCTGGCTGCTGCGGGTTATCCCGGCAAACCGCGCACCGGCGATCCCATCCACGGCCTCGCCGAGTGCCCCGCGCAGGTATTCCACGCCGGCACGCGAAGCGGTGCTGGCGGCATCGAAACGGCGGGGGGGCGCGTGCTGGGGATCACCGCTTCGGGACGCGATCTTTCATCGGCCATTCAGAACGCCTACGCTGGGGTGCAGGCGATCCGTTTCGAGGGCATGCAGTATCGCCGCGACATTGGCCGGAAGGGCTTGAAACGCTGGCCGCCTGCTACAATCGAGGCTGCGGGGACGTAGCTCAGTTGGATAGAGCGGTCGCCTCCTAAGCGACAGGCCGGCGGTTCAAATCCGCCCGTCCCTACCACCGTTCAAGCGCCGAAGTCGCCATTTGCTGCAACGCGCTTTATCCGGGCAGCTCCGATATGCTTAAATGAAATTTGCCCCAACTGGCCTGATCCAGGCTGCCAGCGGATACTTTCTATGGCCTATGTAATTGCGGAACCGTGCGTGGGAGTGAAAGACACGGCATGCGTCGATGCGTGCCCGGTCGATTGCATTCATCCGAAAAAGGATTCCGAAAAGTTCTCCAACGAGCAGATGCTGTACATCGATCCGGTCGAGTGCATCGATTGCGGCGCCTGTGTTCCGGTTTGCCCGGTTTCGGCGATCTTCGCCCTCGACGATCTCCCGGAAAAATGGGCCGATTACGCTCAGAAGAACGCGGCGTTTTTCGGACGCTGACCCCTCCGGCGATTCTACTCGAATTTGCCGCTACCGCCGATTCACTGAACTAGAGTATGTCCGCAGCTTCGGCCGGAAAATTCCAGGACCACTACGCCATCCTGGGCGTGGACGCGAAGGCCACTTCGGAAGTCATCCAACGCGCCTACTCCAGGCTCGCCGAAAAGTATCGCCCGGACAATCCGGAGACCGGAGATTCCGAAAAATTCGAAGCCATCAATCTGGCCTACGAAGTCCTCTCCGATGGCAGCCTCCGGCGCGAATTCGATAAACTCAAAGGCCTCGATCAGGACCCCGAATTCCAATTCACCGGATCCGCTTTCTTTTCTGAGCTCAGCCGCGGCGTGAATTTGCGCCTGGCGCTGCTGTGCGTGCTCTACGACCGCCGACGGTTGCGGCCGTTCACCCCAGCCTTGCGGTGCGGCAGCTTGAAAACCTCCTGGAGACCACCAGCGAAGAGCTGAACTTCGCCCTGTGGTATCTCAAACAGCGCGGCCTGGTGGCCACGGACGACAAAAGCAGCTTGCAGATTACCGTCGAGGGCATCGATTTTCTCGAAACGCGCCGGCCCGCGCCAGAATCGATCCTGCCGCTCCTCAAGGCAGCCGCGGCCGCTGCCCTCCCGGCGCCCACGCCGGTCAAAAGGGTGTCAAACGCGGCCGGGTCGGTCCGCAATGCCCTCAACAACGCGGCTCTGCGGCGCTAACCGCGGTACGCCGCGCTCTGAATCTCGGTTTCCCACACCCTCACCTCGCGGACGCGAACCGGCACGGCCGATCTCAAGGTTCCGGAGATCTCCCGGTAAAAATACTCGGCGAGATTTTCCGCCGACGGATTCTTTACGTCAAAAGGCGGGACATCGTTCAGGAAAACGTGGTCCAGACGGGCGATAATCGCGCGCAGGGCGTCCCGGACCTCGATGAAATCGACCAGAAGGCCGGTCTCATCCAGGCGCTCGCCTTCGAGGATCACCTGCACGCGGAAATTGTGACCGTGCACGTTCTCGCATTTTCCTTTGTAATTCCGCAGCGCATGTCCGGCGGCGAAGGTCTGTTCAACGGCAACTTCAAACATTGAAAAATTTCTCCACGTCTTCCCGCTTCGTTGTGAACCCGTAGTGGGGCAGGCTGTCGAAGAACACCTGACCGTAGCGCATCCGCGTGATGCGGTGATCGAGCAGCGCCAGAACCCCGCGGTCGCCGCGGCCGCGGATGAGCCGGCCGAAGCCCTGCTTCAGCGCGATCGCCGCTTGCGGCAGATGATAATCGTGAAACGGCTCGCCGCCTTCGGCCCGAATCGCCGCGGCGCGGGCTTCCACCACCGGGTCGCTGGGCACCGCGAAGGGAAGCTTGTCGATGATCACGCAGCTCAACTGCTCGCCCGGCACATCTACACCTTGCCAGAAAGAAGCGGTGGCGAACAACACCGCGTGGGGAGTGGCGCGAAACTCTTCAAGCAGCGCGCCGCGCGGGCCGGTCCCCTGGAGCAGGGTCTGAAACGGCACTTCGAGCGAGACGCGATCGTGGATCAGGCGCATCTGCTGGTAGCTGGTGAATAAGACGAAGGCGCGGCCGCGGCTGAGAAACAGCAGCTCGATGATTTCCCGCGCGGCGGCGGCCGCAAACGCCGGGCTGCGCGGGTCCGGCAGATTCTGGGGCACATAGAGCAGTGCCTGGCGGCGGTAATCGAAATGGCTCGGCACCACCAGAGTGCGCGCGGCGCGCAAACCCAGGCGAGCCTTGGTGAACTCGAAATCGCCGGCGACGGCCAGCGTGGCCGAGGTCAGGATCACCGAATCGACGCGATCGAACAGCTTATCCTCGAGAATCCGCGAAACGTCGATGGGCGTGGCTTGCAAAAAAGTTCCGCGCCCGCGCCGCTCGATCCAATATACGAAGCGCCGATCCCTGGCTTCCATCCAAAATTCCAGCCGGCGCGCCAGATCGCGCGCGCGGGCGACAAGCGGAATCGCCTCCTCCGGCGCGGACTTGATCAGCTCAAGCTGAAGCGCCACCAGCTCCAGCCCGGCGAGCACGTCGCGATAAACCTCCTCGTGCTTGATCAGGAACGCCTCCTGCGAGCGGAACCCGGTGCGCCCGTCGGCGGCTTCAAAAAGGCCGAGAAAATGCGCGGCGCGATCGCTCAACATCAGCAAAATGCGGCCCAGCTCCGCGCTGGAAAAATCCTTGCGGTGCGAAACCGAGGTAACGTCGCGGACCAATTCATCGAACTGATAGCTCGTGACGGAAACCCCGAAGTACTGCCCGGCGACGTCCTCCAGTTCGTGCGCCTCATCGAAAATCACCGCGCCGTATTCGGGAAGAATACCGCCGCGGTCGCCTTCCCGCACCGCCAGATCGGCGAAGAAAAGATGATGATTGACGATGATCAGATCGCTTTCCTGCGCCTTCTGATGCATACGCGTGATAAAACACCGCTCAAACTGGCGGCACTGTTGTCCGGCGCAGCGCTCCGGGCGCGCGTCGAGCTTAGCCCAAACCGTGCTCGCTTCCGGAAGCGAGCGAATCTCGGCGCGGTCCCCGGTTTCGGTGGTCTTTTCCCCTTCGCGAATGATCTGAAAATCGGCGGCCTCTTCCAGGCCTTCCAGCACCGGCTCCCTTTCGGCGTCATAGATCTTCTGCCGGCAGGCGTAGTTGTTGCGGCCCTTCATATAGCAGGCGCGCAGCGGGCCCAGGTTCTTTTCCAGGAAAGGAATATCCTTGAAAAAAAGCTGTTCCTGAAGGTTTTTCGTCCCGGTGGAGATCACCACGCGGCGCCCGGACAGAATCGCCGGCACCAGATAGGCGAGCGTCTTGCCGGTGCCCGTTCCCGCCTCCACGATCAGATGCTTGTTTTCGCGGAGCGCGGCCTCCACCGCTTCGGCCATCTCCAACTGGCCGGCGCGAAACTCGAAATTCGGGTGCCAGTCGGAGAGCAGGCCGCGTTTGGCGAAAAATTGCCGGACAGTAAGGGTGTGGGCGGGCACCTTTCCTCATGATAGTGGCCCGGCCGAATTCTTTGAACGGCGCCCAATCCCGCGCGAACCCGGCAGGGTAGCGATACCATGAAGACTTATGAGCGAACTTGTAGCCTACGCGCGCCAGGGCGACATTGGCGTCATCACGATCAATAATCCGCCGGTGAACGCACTCAGTCCGGGAGTTCCGGAGGGCATTATCGAAGGGATCGAAAAGGCGGAAGCCGATCCGGAAGTCCGCGCCGTGGTGGTGATCGGCGGCGGCCGGACCTTCATCGCCGGCGCCGATATCCGCGAATTTGGAAAGATCACGGCCGGACAAAAAGAGCGCATCGCGCTTTATCCGCTGATGAACAAAATCGAGGATTCGAAAAAGCCGGTGGTGATGGCGATTCATGGCACGGCCTTCGGCGGCGGCCTGGAGACGGCGATGTCGGGGCATTACCGCGTCGCGCTGGCCACCGCGCAGGTCGGCCAGCCGGAGGTGAAGCTCGGCATCATTCCCGGCGCGGGCGGGACGCAGCGGCTGCCGCGGCTGGCCGGGGTGGCCAAAGCGGTGGAGATGTGCGCCTTCGGCGAGCCGGTGGACGCCAAAACCGCGCTCGCCGCCGGCATCCTCGACAAAATTATCGACGGCGATCTGCTTCAGGGAGCGCTGGAGTTCGCACGGAGCATCGCCGGCAAGCCGGCGCTTAAAACGCGCGATCGCAATGAAAAACTGCAGGACGCCGCCGGAAATACGGCGATTTTCGCGCTCGCGCGGGAACAGGCGCGCAAAACGCGCCGCGGCCAGACGGCTCCGCTGGCCGCCATCGACGCCGTGGAGGCGGCAACCAAGCTGCCCTTCGAGAAAGGCATCGAACGCGAAGCGGAGCTTTTCCGCGTCTGCCTGTTTTCGACGCAATCGAAGGCGCTGATCCACGCCTTTTTCGGCGAACGCACCGTCGCCAAGATCCCCGACATTCCCAAGGAGACGAAAACCTACGACATTCGCCGCGCGGCGATCATCGGCGCCGGCACCATGGGCGGCGGGATCGCCATGAACTACGCCAACGCCGGCATTCCGGTGATCGTCAAGGAAGCGTCGCAGGAAGCGCTGGACCGCGGCATGGCCACGATCCGTAAAAATTACGAAAATTCCGTGAAGAAGGGCCGGTTTTCGCAGGCCGTGATGGATCAGCGGATGGCCCTGATCACCCCGCAGTTGACCTACGACGGCTTCGAGCAGGCCGACATCATCGTCGAGGCGGTGTTCGAGGGGATGGCGCTGAAGAAGCAGATTTTTTCGGAGATCGACAACATCGCCAAGCCGGATTGCGTGCTGGCGACCAATACATCGACGCTGTCGATTGACGAGATCGCTTCCGCCACCCGGCGGCCGCAGATGGTCATCGGCCATCATTTTTTCAGCCCCGCCAATGTGATGAAGCTGCTTGAAATCGTGCGCGGCAAAGCGACTTCGAAGGAGGTGATTGCGACCTCTATGAATCTCGCCAAAAAGCTGGGCAAAATCGGCGTTTTGGCGGGAAATTGCAAGGGATTTATCGGCAACCGGATGATCCACTGCTACGCGCGCGAAGCCGTCTTTCTGGTGGAGGAAGGCGCGGCGCCGGAGCAGGTGGATAGCGCGCTGTACGACTTCGGAATGGCCATGGGTCCGCTGGCCATGGGCGATCTGGCCGGCCTCGATGTGGGCTGGCGAATCCGGCAGGAGTTCAAGCACCTGGAAAAACCGGGCGTCCGCAAGGCCATGAGGATCCCCGATCTGCTCTGCGAAATGGGCCGCTATGGCCAGAAGACCGGCAAGGGATGGTACCTCTACGACGCCAACCGGAAGCCGTCGCCCGATCCCGAGGTCGCGGCGCTGATTGAGAAAGCCGCGCGCGAGGCCGGCATCGAGCGCCGCAAGATCGGCAACGAGGAGATCATCGAGCGCACGATTTACGCGCTGGTCAACGAAGGGGCGCGCATCCTGGAAGAAGGAATCGCGCTGCGCGCCGTCGATATCGATATCGTTTATCTCAACGGCTACGGCTTCCCCGCCTGGCGCGGCGGTCCGATGTTTTATGCCGATACAATCGGCCTAAAAAATGTTTTGGCGAAGATCGAGGAGTTCGAAAAGCGCCATGGCGCCGAGTTTTGGGCTCCGGCGCCGCTGCTTCAGAGGCTCGCGCGGGAAGGCAAGACCTTTGAGGACTACGACCGGGAAAGAGAAGCCCTGCACGCCGGCGCGCGCGCCTAGAGCCGCCCGATTTCAGGCCGCGGGCGGGCGGCGCTTGTGCCAGTCCGTCCGCGACTGAAACTCCACGCCCAGCGCGATGAGCTGATTTTCAAACCACGGCCGGCTCACAAAACTGATCGCCACCGGCATTTTTTCCGCAAACCCGCACGGCAGCGAAAGCGCGGGATAGCCCACCAAATTGCCCATCGGAATAATTCCGTTCAACCCGCGCGATTTCGGCCGCTCCCGGGCGGGCGGCGCATCCAGCCGATCCGTAATTTTCGGCGCCGGGCCCATGCGGGAGGGCGCCAGCAGCAGATCGACGTCGAGAAACAGGCGCCGGATCGCCTCCTGCACCAGCGCGCGCGCTCGCATCGCCTTCAGATATTCGCTCGCCGGCAAATCGAGCGACGCTTTCAGTCCCGCGATCTGCCGCTTGTCGGCCAGCTCGTTCACGCGCCCGCTGCGGATCAGCTTCTCGAAGACGGATCCCATCTCGCCGTTAAGGACCGTCGAAAGGATCGCGCCATAGGGAAAATCGGGCAGCTCGACTTCCTTCATCCGCGCGCCCATGGACTTCACCGCGGCCAGCGCACCCTGCAAATCCGGACGCGCCGAAGGCTCCGCCCACTCTTCGAAATCCGCCGGCGCGTATCCGATCACCAGATCCTTGGCCGGCCGGGCGAAGCGCGGCGAGTAGTAAAAGCTCCGGCCGCCCGAGCCCGGGTCCTCGTAATCGCCGCCGGAAATGGCCTGCAAAACCAGGCCGCAATCCTCGGCGGACCGGCACATCGGCCCGATCTTATCGAGGGTCCACGACAGCGCCATGCATCCGTGGCGGCTTACTAGGCCGTAGGTCGGGCGCAGTCCCGTGACGCCGCAGAAAGCGCTCGGCGTGAGGATCGAGCCCGAGGTCTCCGAACCGAGCGCGAACGTCACCAGTCCCGCGGCGACGGCGATTCCCGATCCGCTGGACGAACCGCCGCTCCACCGCGCCCGATCCCACGGGTTCAGCCCCGGCCCGGTCAGCGAAGCCGAAGCATAACGATATCCCCCGCCGCCGGCCAGCTCCACCATGGCCAGCTTCCCGATACAAACCGCTCCGGCTTTGTTCAGCTTGTTCACCACCGTGGCGTTCTCCTCGAAGACCTGAGCGGCATAGGGCCGGGCTCCCCACGTGGTCGGATATTTCGCCACCGCAATCAGATCTTTTACGCCGTAAGGGATGCCTTGCAGCGGCCGGTAGCGCCCGCGCCGGATCTCCTCATCGGCGTTCTTGGCCTGGCGAATGGCCAGCTTTTTGAGCGAACAGGCCAGCGCGTTGTAGCGCGGCCCGAGCTTCTCCAGGCGCGCGCAGAAGGCGTGCGCCAGCTCCACGGCGGAAAACTCGCGGGCGCGAAGTGCCTTGGTGAGATCGGCGATGCCGGCGAAGAAGACGTCCTCATTGACGGTCGCCATGCGCGTTTAGGGCTTGAAGGAGAAGGCCGGCTCGGCCGACATGGGCAGCGGAACCCCGTCGAGCTGCCGGGCGTTCTCTTCCATCGCCTCCCGCGCCGAGCGCGTCTCCTCATCGGCCTGCTGGGGCGCTCCCGCTGCTTCCGCCGCCGCCGCAACCACAATCCCGGCCCACTCGCGCCGTGTCACCGCCATGCCCAAATTATAGCCGTCCGCCGGCGGGCTCAGAGCCGCACGATCTTCGGCGACACGCAGCCTTTGAGCGCATTGCGCGTATCCACGATCAGGCGCGAGCGCTCCACCACCGCGGCGTAATCAAACGACCGGTGGTCGGTGACGATCACCACGCAGTCGGCTTGCGCGCAGCCCTCCCCGGCGTCAAGCGCCTCCATGGCGTGCCGAAGGAATCCATCGGCGCGCAGGCGCGGAACGAACGGATCGCTGTAGCTCACCTGGGCGCCGCGCTTTTCAAGCAGATGAATAATATCCAGAGCCGGCGATTCGCGGACGTCGTCGATATCGCGCTTGTAGGCCACGCCCAGCAGGTGCACGCGCGAGCCCTTCAGAGGTTTGCAATGATCGTTCAGCGCGTTCTGGATCTTGTCCACCACGAAGTGCGGCATCTGGCCGTTGATGTATCCGGCAAGCTCGATGAACCGCGCTTCGATGCCGCTCTGTTTCGTCTTCCAGGAAAGATAGAACGGATCGATCGGAATGCAATGGCCGCCCAGCCCCGGACCGGGATAGAAGGGCATAAAGCCGAACGGCTTGGTGGCGGCGGCTTCGATCACTTCCCACACATTGATGCCCATCCGGTCGCACATCAGCGCGATTTCATTCACCAGCCCGATATTGATCATGCGGAAGGTATTTTCGAGCAGTTTCACCATCTCCGCCACGCGCGTCGAGCTCACCGGCACCACGCGCTCCAGCGCCTGTGAATAAAACAGCGCGCCCAGCTCGGTGCAGGCCGCGGTAATTCCGCCGACCACCTTGGGAATGTTTTTGGTCTGAAACTTCGGATTTCCGGGATCCACGCGCTCGGGCGAAAAGCACAGGAAAAAATCCTCGCCGACCTTCAGCTCCGGCTTTTCGAACATCGGCAGCATCAACTCATCGGTGGTGCCCGGGTACGTCGTCGATTCCAGGATCATCAACAAGCCGGGGTGGAAATGTTTGGCGATCTCCTGGCAGGCGTTGACGATGTAGCTCATGTCCGGATCTTTGGTCTTGCGCAGCGGCGTCGGCACGGCGATATTGATCGTGTCCAGCGCTTCCACCGCCGAAAAATCGGTGGTGGCGCGGAATTTTCCGGCTTCCACCATGGGCGCCAGCGCGGCCGCCGGCACGTCCTGCACGTAGGAGACGCCGCGGTTGAGCATGGCGACCTTCTGCCCGTCGATATCGATGCCGGTGACGCTGAAACCGGCGTGCGCGAACTCCATCGCCAGCGGCAAGCCGACGTAGCCGAGCCCCACGACGCCGACACGCGCCTGGCGCGCCTCGATCTTGCGCCGCAGTTCCGTTTGATAGTTCAACTCGATTCTCCTTCCGCAAAAAACTCCCCGCGGGCGACGATCTCGGCCGGGCCGGCGAGAAAAATTTCGTCGTTTTCCCAGCGAACCTGAAGCGAGCCGGCCGGGGTCCGCACTTCCACCGGGTTGCGCACCAGGCCGCGGGCGGCGGCCGCAGCGGCGGCGCCCGCCGAGCCGGTGCCAGAACTCATTGTCTCACCCGCGCCGCGCTCCCAGAATCGTACTTCAATCGTATGTGGGTCCAGTACCAGGACAAAGGAAACGTTGGTGCGGTTGGGGAAACGAGGATGATGCTCGATTCTCTTTCCCAGATCGCGCCAGTCAAGTTCGAAATGGGGAACGAAAACGGCGCATTGAGGATTGCCCACGTTGGCCAGGGTCGCGTCGGCGGATTCGACGTTCGCCCGCAACTCCTCGATCCGCGCGCGGCCCATGTTCATCTCGAAGATGTGGCTGCGGCCGCGCGTGGCCAGCAGGCGCAGCGTCTTCAGACCGGCGCCGGTCAAAATGCGCAGCGTTCCGGCCGGGCGCTGGTCCAAAAGATAAAGCGCCACGCAGCGGGTGCCGTTGCCGGAAAGCTCGCTGCGGCTGCCGTCGGAGTTGTAGAGCTCGATGGCGGCATCGGCTTCGCCCGACTGCGAAACCAGGATCCAGCCATCGGCGCCGACCCCGGTGTGGCGGTCGCAAATCGCTATGGACAGAGCGGCGCAATCGGCGCCGGCGGGGATCTCTTCGCGCCGCGTGATCAGAAAATCGTTGCGGTCGCCGTGGGCTTTGGTGAAAGGAATTTTCATGGGCGCTGGTAAATTTCGATGACGGCTCCCGTTGTCGCGATCCGTTTCCGCAATCGGTAATGAGCGCGCCGCGCGGCGCCCGCCACCTCGTCGCCGGCAAAGCCCAGCGCCCATTCCTCGCGCAGGAACAGATCGGGCCGGATGAGGGCTGCGTTCCAGGCGGGTCCATTTCCCGAGTGAAGGCCCTCGCGCAGCGGGATGCCGGCCTGGCGCAAAGCTCCTGTCAGATCGCCGAAGGAAAAAAGGATTCCCGAGCCGCGGCGATAATTCGTTTGGAGAAATTCGGCGGCCTGCCGGATCCACTCGCGCCGGGCCCGGGAGTTGCGCTCGGCTTCCTCCAGGCAGACCGGCCGGTGCGAAATCCAGAACGCAAGCGGAGCCAGCCCGCACACAATGGCAGCGAGGATCGCGCCCTTCCGCGCCGGCGCGGAGCCAATCGCGGCCGGGCTCCGGGGCCGGGGAGCCTCCAGCAGCGTCACGATGGCGCCGGCCGCGAACGCCGCCAGCATCACCACCGCCAGGGCGTAGCGCGTATTGTAAAAACTGTACGGCCAAAGGCCGGGCACGAAAATCGGCGTTCCCGAAGAATGCATGCTTAAAACGAAAAATATCGGCGCCAGGGATAAAAACAACAGCGGCCAGGCCGCCTTGCGCAACAAAGCAAGGATCGCGCCGGCCGCTCCCAGCACAATCGCGATGGGCCCACAAACAAGCCGCGCGGCGGCGAAGTAATATTGGCAGGCCTTGCGCCAATCGTGATCGCCGGGATACGGGCTCCTTCCCGCCGCCCGCTGCCGCTGGTAAATCGCCAGCGCGGACCACGGCCCGTGATAAAACTCGAGCGCGTCGCCGTAATAATAACGATTGTGCGCCAGCCAGGCCAGCGGCCCGAGCAATGCGATCGCGCCGAACAGCACGGCGTGCCATTTCCGCCGGGCGATAAACAGAAAATAGATCGCCACAAACGGGATGAAAAACCATCCTTCATAACGCGTCAGGGAAGCGGCGAAGGCGGCGATTCCGGCGAAAAGAATCGCGAAAATCGATTGCGAATCGCGAAACCAGACCGTCGACCACAGCAGCGCGGCGGAGCAGGCGGCAAACGGCAGCTCCGTCATCGCCGTCGATCCCAGATACAGCACGTTCGGATTCAACGCGAAGATCAGGACCGCGGCAAAGGCCGCCGCCGCGGAAAGATAAACGCGCCGCGCGGCGGCGAACAGAAACGCTCCGGCCAGAACGAGCGCCACCGGCGAAACGACCGCGCCGGCGGCTCCGGACTGCCACCATCCGCCGTGCATTGCGGCGGGAATCATCAGGATGTGCGGCAAGGGCAGCCACACCGTGCCGATCTGCTCCGGACCCGGCGTGCGCGAATCGAGAATCCGCCGGGCGATGTTCAGATGCGCCTCGGCGTCGCCGTCGTAAAGCGTGTAGCCGCGGGCCAGCGAGTAGCGCACGGCGGCGGCGGCGGCGAGCGTTAAGAACGCCAGGACGCCCGCCAGCTCCAAAAATCGGCGCATCGCATCAGCCCATCGACTGGATGCGCGCGAAATCTTCGCAGGAAATATTTCCGCCGCAGAAAACCAGCACCACGTGGCGTTCGGAGGAAAAATTGTCCTTCAGGCGCTCGGCCGCGGCCAAAGTGCAGGACGCGGCGGGCTCGGTCAGCACCTTCATCCGTTCCAGGATCAGCTTCATAGCCGCAACCGCTTCGCGATCCGGCACTACGGTGACGCTTTCCAGAAGCCGCCTGGCCATCTCCAGCGTCCGCTCGGAGGGGGCTGGCGCGCCCAGCGTCCGCGCCACCGAAGCGATGCTGTCCAGCGTGACGATCCGTCCCGCCGCCAGCGACTTCGACATGCAATCGGCGCCTTCGGTCTCGACGCCCCAAACGCGAACTGACGGCTTGAGCGACTTCACCGCGGTGGCGATGCCTCCCATGAATCCTCCGCCGCCGATGCTGACGATCACATCGGTCACCTGCGGCGCGTCCTCCAGAATCTCCAGTCCGGCCGTGCCTTGTCCGGCCATCACCAGCGGATCGTCAAAGGGATGAATATAGGCCCAGCCGTCTTTCTCGTACTCGCTCACGGCGGCGAAAGCCGCACTGGCGTTCGGCGCGAACTTCACCTCGGCGCCGTAGCCGCGGGTGGCCTCGACGTAATTTCGCGGCGTCGATTCCGGCATCAGCAGCAGCGCCTTCAATCCCAAGGCACGGGCCACGTAGGCGACGGCCTGCGCGTGATTGCCGCCGCTGACCCCGACGATGCCGCGCCCGCGCTCTTCCGGCCGCAGGCTCAGGGCTTTATTAAATGCGCCGCGGACCTTGAATGATCCGGTTTTTTGAAACAGCTCGAGTTTGACGTATACGTTGGTCCGCAGGCGTTCGCTGAGCGTCGCGCTGGGGGTGAGCGGGGTTCGGCGCACGCAGGGCGCGATGCGTTGCCGCGCCGCTTGAATCTGCGCCAGAGAAAGAGCGTCAGACATGGACTCTTCAGTTTAAACCAGCTACCTTGAAGAAATGAAACGTGATTTTGCCACCGTGCAGTACGCTGGAAACGACTATTTCGTGGCCGTCCCCCCGCGCGGGCACGCCATTGCCCTGGATATGGACGGCGCGCGAAGCGACGCTTCCAGCCCGCTGGAGCTGTTGCTGGTCGCCCTGGGCGGATGCACCGGCGCCGACGTCATCTCGATCTTGAGGAAAAAACGCCAGCGGGTCACCGAATATCGCGTCGAAGTGCGCGGCGAGCGCCGCGAGGAGTATCCCAAAAGCTTCCGCCGCATGGAAGTGCGCCACATCCTGCGCGGCCACGCGCTCTCTCCCGCGGCGGTGGAGCAGGCAATCGAGTTGTCCAACACCAAGTACTGCGGCGTGGCGGCCTCCTTGCGCCCCACCGTGGAGATCGTGAGCTCCTACGAAATCCACCCGGCGGAGGAGACCGCCGAAACCGGCGCGGCCGCCGAAGAAACTACTTCGCCTTCTTCTGCTTCTGCTGGCCGACGCGGACTTTGAACTGTTTCTGCTGCGCTTCCTGGTGCGCCTTCCAGTCAAAGCGCTGCGCCGCTTCGGACAGGTACTGATTCACGTCGATATTTTTCGGCAGCACCGCCATCAGCGTGGCCGTCATGGATCCGTCCGGGCTGCTGATGCGATACCGCTTCACGTTCGGGATGGACATACACCGTCAAGATAACATAGATTCAGAATGTCTTCCATTCCGGTAGGGACGCGCGGCGAGCATCGGATGGTCGTAACCCCCGAGCTGGCGATAAACTTTCTTGGAGTCGAGGCGGCGCGCGTGCTGGCGACGCCGGCCCTGATCATGCAGCTTGAAATGACGGCCCGCGACTCCATCGTGCCGCTGCTCGAGGCGGGTTTCGATTCGGTGGGCACGGAGGTCCACGTCCGGCACCTGGCGGCCACGCCCCTCGGAATGCAGGTCACCCTTCACAGCGAAGTCGTCCAAGTCAACGGCCGCACGGTCCGCTTTAAAGTGGAGGCGTTCGACGAAAGGGAAAAGATCGCCGAGGGAACCCACGACCGCTACATCGTAAACATCGAACGGTTCGCCCAGCGCCTGGCGGTAAAACGCGGGTAGTCTCGCGGCGGGCACGGTGAAATCAACCCGCTTCCGCTTAATGCCCCAGATACTGGCCCGTGCTCGCGTCGACGAAAACGGACCACTCCGCCGACGACGCTGACTGGCCCCACATCACCCGCCAGGCCGGATTGGGGAAGCGGGGCGTGAACTCGCACAGAAACGTCACCTCCGGCTTGCCGCCCGGTTTTTTCAAATACTCCGCGCTTTTGGCCACCGCGGTTCGATACGCCTCGGGGGTGTCGATTTGCAAGGCCGCCACCGGAAACGGCTTTTCCTGACCCTGCGGCCCGCGCCAGGCGTCCTCCAGTCCGGCGAAAACGCCTTTATGCAGGTTGCCCTCGGCCTCTACCGCCGACCAGGTGTAAATCCGCTGGCGCCCTTTGGCCGCCGAGACCCATAAAATCTCCCACGCGCCGGCCTTGCCGTCGGCCGACTTCGGCTCCGGCAGATTGAAGCTCCGGATGCGCATCGGCTGGCAATCCGCCGCCCAGCTCCGCGCCTGCGGATACGTCATTTGAAACGCCTGCCGTCCGGTGATCGGCGCGGCCGGCGGCTCCGGCGCCTTCTTGGCCGCGGGAGCGGGCGTTTCCGAGCAGGCCGCCAGCAACAGCGCGGCGCTCAGAGCGATCGAGAGTCTCATCTCCTTCACTGTGTCGTTTCCCGCCGCGCCGTGTCAACATCGCCGCCCGGAAACCGCCGATAATAGAAACCGCTATGCCCTTCGACTTCTCGCCGAAATCCCGCGACCTGCAATCCCGCCTGGAGGCCTTCATGCGCGATCATATCTATCCCAACGAGCGCCTCTACCACGCCCAAATCCAGCAGGACCGCTGGCGGCCGGTTCCCATCATCGAAGAGCTCAAGCCCAAGGCCCGCGCCGCCGGGCTCTGGAACCTGTTTCTAGAGCTCAGCAACCTGGACTATGCTCCCCTGTGCGAGATCATGGGCCGTTCGGCGATGGCCCCGGAAGTCTTCAACTGCTCGGCGCCGGACACCGGCAACATGGAGGTCCTCCATCGCTACGGCACCGAGGAGCAAAAGGAAAAATGGTTGAAGCCGCTGCTTGCGGGGGAGATCCGCTCGTGCTTCTCGATGACCGAAAAAGACGTGGCCTCCTCCGACGCCACCAACATCCGGGCCAGCATCGTGCGCGACGGGGATCATTATGTCATCAACGGCCGCAAATGGTGGTCGAGCGGGGCGGGCGATCCGCGCTGCAAAATCTCCATTTTCATGGGCAAAACCGATCCCTCCGCGCCAAAACATAAACAGCAGTCGATGATTTTAGTCCCGCTCGACACCCCCGGCGTCAAGATCGAGCGCCTGCTCACCGTTTTCGGCTACGATCACGCCCCGCACGGCCACGCGGAAATGACCTTCACCAATGTCCGCGTGCCTGCCTCCAATATCCTGCTCGGGGAAGGCCGCGGCTTCGAAATCGCGCAGGGCCGCCTGGGCCCCGGCCGCATCCATCACTGCATGCGGCTGATCGGGCAGGCCGAGCGGGCTCTGGAAGCGATGTGCCGCCGTGTCCAATGCCGCACCGCTTTCGGCAAAAAAATCGCCGAAATGGGCACCATTCGCGCCGATATCGCGCATTCCCGCATGGAAATCGAGCAGGCCCGGCTGCTGGTGCTCAAAGCCGCGCACATGATGGATACCGCCGGCAACAAGGCTGCCCGCGCCGAAATCGCCATGATCAAAGTGGTCGCGCCCAACATGGCGCTGCGCGTCATCGACCGCGCCATTCAAGCCCACGGCGGCGCCGGCGTCAGCCAGGACTTCGAGCTGGCCGCCATGTGGGCCAACAGCCGCACGCTGCGCCTGGCCGACGGTCCCGATGAAGTGCACACCGAAACGGTCGCCAAGCTCGAATTGGCGCGCTATGAGTGATGGCAACGCGCTCTCCCGCCGCGCCGCCGGCTAACCAAACCACGCCGGGCGCGTCCAAAGATCTACATCGGGGTCTGGTGATATAATTCCGCTATCCTCGCATGTCGTAATTCGGTGGAAAAGGGAGTTCGTTATGAAAAATGGAATGTGGAAGTGCGCGGCGGCTGTGCTGGCGCTGGTTTCCCTCTCGTTTGGACAGAACATCCGCGGCACCATTCTGGGAACGGTCCGCGACGCCACCGGCGCGGTGGTCAGCGGCGCGAAAGTCACGGTTAAGCAGCCCGCTACAGGGTTGACCCAAACCAAAACCACCAGCGACACCGGCGATTATCTGTTCACCGAGCTTCCCGTCGGCACCTACACAGTGACCGCCGAGCAGAGCGGCTTTAAAACAGAGACGCGCGAAAATGTTCTGCTCGAGGTGGACGCCCGCGTGCGCGAGGATTTTACGCTCACCGTCGGCCAGGTAACGGAGACGCTGGCGGTGGAAGCCTCCGCGCCGGTGATCAGCACGGATTCGGCGACCGTCGGCAACGTCATCGACAACAAGCAGGTCACCGAGCTTCCGCTGAACGGCCGCAATCCCCTGCAACTGACGCTGCTGGTGCCGGGCGCCAATTTCGGCGTCAAGGGATCGCAGAACCAGACCCAGGGCGGATCCATCTCGGTGAACGGCGCGCGCGAGCAGGCCAACAACTTCCTGCTGGACGGCGTGGATAATAACGATCTGGCGATCAACCAGTATTCCGTGGCCATCTCCACCGAAGCGATGATGGAGTTCAAGGTCGGCGAGAGCACCTATACGGCCGAGTACGGCCGCAGCGGCGGCGCGCAGATCAACTACATCACCCGCAGCGGCAGCAACAACTTTCATGGAGTGCTCTACGAATACCTGCGCAACGCCGACGTGGACGCGAAAAATTTCTTCGACAAGCCCGGCCCGATCCCGCCTTACAAGCGCAACCAGTTCGGCACCTCCCTGGGCGGCCCGATCAAGAAGGACAAGACGTTTTTCTTCTTCAACTGGGAAAGCACGCGCATCCGCCAGTCCATCACCAAGGTCGGCACGGTGCCCACGGCGGCGATGCACAACGGGGATTTCTCGGCGCTGCTGCCCAACACTGTGATCTACGATCCCAATTCGATCAACAGCGCGGGCCAGCGGTCGCCGTTCAGCGGCAACATCATCCCCAAGGCGGATTTCAACAGCGTGGGCGTGGCGGTGCTGAATCTCTATCCGCTGCCCAACGCGCCCAACAACGCCGCCAGCGGCCTGTTCACCTCCACCCAGCCGCTGAGAGATGACTTCAATCAGTACACCGGGCGCATCGATCACCGCTTCAGCGACGCCGACAGCCTGTTCGGCCGCTACACCTTCAGCGACGAGAACCGCTTCAACACCTTCGATCCCTTCTGCGCCGGATCGCACAACCTGCCCGGCTATGGATGCAACACGCTGAACGGCGGGCAGGGATTTTTGCTCGGGGAGATTCACCTGTTCGGCGCCGACAAGATCAACGAGCTGCGCCTGGGCTACAATCGCACGCGCGGGGGGATCTTCCAGCAGGATCAGGCCACCGACAACTCCACGGCCCTGGGGATTATGGGCACCTCGCGTTATCCGCTGGACTTCGGGACGCCGCTGATTTCGCCTTCCGGCTACGATACCGAAGGCGACGCCACCAATCTGCCGCAGGACCGCAAGGACAATACCTATCAGGTCACGGAAACGTTTTCCTGGACGCGCGGCAAGCACAACTTCAAGTTTGGCGAGGATTTCCGCGCCTTCCAGTTGAACATTCTCTTCGACACCACCTCGCGCGGCAGCCTGGTCTTCCAGCCGTTCTACACCACCGCCGCGGCGAATTCGAACTCCGGAGGAAGCTCCATCGCGGAACTTCTGCTCGGCTACCCGACCACTGCTTCGGTCAGCCGGTCGCTTGCCGGGCTCAATGCTCCCGACATCGGCGCGCAGCGAACCAAGTCGCTTAACTTCTTCGGCCAGGACGACTGGCGGGTCACCTCGCATCTGACCCTGAATCTCGGCCTGCGCTGGGAGTACAACACGCCGGTTACCGAAAAGTACAACCACCTGGCGACGTTTGACCCCACGGTTCCCGGCGACATCCGCACCGCGACGCCGCAGAAGCCGAATCTCTATACGGCGCCCAAGGCGCAGTTTGCGCCGCGCTTCGGATTCGCCTACACGCCCTTCAATGAGAAGACCGTATTTCGCGGCGGCTACGGCGTTTATTGGGATGAGCGGCTGCTCAACGTTCTTCTGGGTCCCACGCTGAGCCCGCCCTTCGTCATACCGCTGACCTTTCCGCAATCCGGCAACGGTATTCCGAACATCAGCCTGGCCAATCCCTTCGGCGGGCAGGCTGGCAGCAGCTTCCCCAGTGCGACCTGGCTCGAAACTCCCTTCCGCAACGGCTATCTCCAGCAGTGGAGCTTCAACGTGCAGCGCCAGCTTCCCACCGATATGGGCGTCACCGTGGGCTATGTCGGATCGAAGGGCACGCACCTGGACCACTCCTATAACGACAACCTGCCGCACCCCTCGCCGCTGTTCAGCCAGGCCAACCGGCCCTGGCCGAACTTCACCAATGTCACGGTCGACTCGGCTTCCGCCGTTTCCAACTACAACGCTTTGCAGGCTTCGGTGGAGAAGAAGTACTCGCACGGCCTCAGCTATCTGATCGCCTACACCTATTCCAAATCGATCGACACCGGTTCGGCCTGGAATGCGTCCATCGTCAATCCGTTCAACTTTAAAGCGGAGCGCGGCCTTTCGAGCTTCGATACGCGGAACCGCTTCGTCGCCAGCTACACCTACGATTTGCCGGTAGGAAAAGGGCATGCGCTCGGTTCGCACATGAACGGGGTCGGGCAGGCTCTGTTGGGCGGATGGCAGACCAACGGAATCCTGACCATTCAATCGGGCAATCCCCTGGATCCGCTGGTTGGCCTGACCACGCTGACGGGAACCAATTCCAACACCCGTCCCGACGTGGTCGCCGGCTGCGACCCGAACAACTTCCCGCACGATCCCGCCGATTGGTTTAACACGGCCTGCTTCTCGCGCAACTTCCTTGCCCGCTTCGGCGATTCGGGCCGTAACGTGATCATCGGGCCCAACACCAAAGACTTCGACGTTTCGCTGCTGAAGAATTTCCCGCTGTTCCATGAAGGCCACTACGTGCAGTTCCGCGGCGAGTTCTTCAACGTGCTGAATCATCCCAACTTCGACAACCCGACGGTGACGCAAACCAGCGCGACCTTCGGGCGCGTCACTTCGGCCGGGGTCCAGGACCCGCGTCTGACTTCGCGTCAGATCCAGTTCGCGCTGCGGCTGGTTTTTTAAGGGCGGGGCTGGCGGGCCGAAGCTCCGTGCCGGAGGAATGCCATCCGCGGCAAGCTCCGGCGCTTGATCACCGCGATCCGGCGGCGCGCCAGAGCGTCATGGCGCATACCTCCCTAGCTTGCTATTCTGAAACGTGCACGGAGCTTGATGTCGTTTCAGATTCGCCCTTTGAGGGAGTTCCTCGTTCGCCCGGCGCTGCCGGAAAAGCTCTCCAGACTTTCCGAAATCGGCTACAACCTGTTGTGGAGCTGGGATCACACGATCCGCAGTCTGTTCCGGCGGCTGGATCCGCTGATCTGGAAGCAGTCCAACCACAATCCGGTGGTGATGCTGGGGCGGATTCCACAGGCCACGCTGGAGCGCGCCGCGGCCGATCCGCGGTTTCTGGCGCTCTATCGCCGTGCCTGCGAGATTCACGACAACTATCTGAGCGCCCGGGGCAACGCTCCCTCCAACATGCTGGTCGCCTATTTCTCGATGGAGTACGGCTTGCTGGACTGCATGCCGATCTACTCCGGCGGCCTCGGCGTGCTTTCCGGAGATCACCTGAAGGCCTCAAGCGACGCGATGCTGCCGCTGGTCGGCATCGGGCTGTTGTATCAAAAAGGGTATCTGCAACAAACGCTGGGTCCGGATGGCTGGCAGCAGGAACGGACGCCGGTCAACGATTTTTACTCCCTTCCTCTGACGCCGGAAACGCGCGCCGACGGCAGCGAGCTTCTGGTGACGGTGACGCTGGCCGGCACGCCGGTGTTTCTCAAGGTGTGGCGGATCGACGTGGGCCGCGTCAAATTGTATCTGTTAGACAGCAACAATCCGCACAACGCCAGCGCGGAGCATCGGGAGATCACCAGCCAGCTATACGGCGGAGACCGTCACCACCGCATTCGCCAGGAAATCGCCTTGGGAATCGGCGGTTTGCGCGCTTTGAAGGAGCTGGGATTTCAGCCCACTGTGTATCACATGAACGAGGGTCATTCGGCGTTTCTGGCGCTGGAACGGATCCGCGTTTTGATGACAGAAAATCACTTAAGTTTCGCCGAGGCGCTGGACGCGGCCCGGACGAATAATATTTTCACCACCCACACCTCGGTGCCGGCCGGAATCGACCTGTTCGACTCGGCCATGATGTACGCGTATTTTCAGGATTACGCCCGGGAGCTGGGAATCAGCTTCGACGAACTGCTCGCGCTGGGGCGGCGTGAGCCGGCCGATCCGCAGGAGCCGTTTTCGATGGCCATCGCGGCGTTTAAAACATCGGCCTACCGCAACGCCGTCAGCCGCCTGCATCGCCGCGTCTCGCAGCAGATGTGGGAGGGATTGTGGCCGAACCTTCCGGTGTGGGAAGTTCCGATCACCTCCATCACCAACGGCGTACATCTTACCAGTTGGGTGAACGGCGACCTGGCCGGAATTTACGATCAGTATCTGGCTCCGGACTGGCGCGAGGGACACGCCGAGCCCAAGATGTGGGATCAGATCGCGGAAATTCCCGACGCGGAGCTGTGGGAAGCGCACCGCCGGAGGAAGCGGCGGCTCATCAACTTCATTCGCGAGCGCGCCGCCGCGGCGGCCATGGAGCGGAATGCTCCGTCGCCCGAGGTGCGGCGATTGCAGGAGATTCTCGATCCGGAGACGCTGACGCTCGGCTTCGCGCGGCGTTTCGCGACGTATAAGCGCGCCACGCTGATCTTCCGCGATCTGGAGCGGCTGAAAAAGATCCTAACCAATCCGCGCATGCCGGTCCAGATGGTCATCGCCGGCAAGGCCCATCCGCAGGACGTTCCGGGCAAGGCCCTGATTCGCGAAATCGTCCAGTTTTCAAAGCTTCCCGAACTGGCCGGTCATATTATCTTCGTTGAGGACTACGGGATTCAGGTGGCGCGGGAGCTGGTGCAGGGCGTCGATGTGTGGTTGAACACGCCGCGGCGCGGCGAGGAGGCCTGCGGCACCAGCGGCATGAAGGCCGGCATCAACGGCGTGCTGAACATGAGCATTCTGGACGGCTGGTTCGACGAAGCCGCCGAAAAGACCGGCGGATGGGCCATCGGCGACCGCGAGCCGTACTCGCCGGAGCGCGACGACGCGCACGCCGCCGCCATCTATTCCCTGCTGGAAAGCGAAGTGGTGCCGCTGTACTACGAAGGGCGGGAACAGGGCGTACCGGTGGAGTGGATGCGGCGCGTCAAAAAGTCGCTGAGGTTCGTCAGCGCGCATTTCAACTGCCAGAGGATGGTCAACGAATACCGGTCGCAGTTGTACGAGCCGGCGCATCGCGCCTTCGAGGCCGTCATGCGGGATCAGTTCCATCC
This sequence comes from Terriglobia bacterium, assembly GCA_021324615.1. Classification (GTDB taxonomy): domain Bacteria; phylum Acidobacteriota; class Terriglobia; order Bryobacterales; family Bryobacteraceae; genus Palsa-187. The sequence goes on from JAJPIT010000113.1 coordinate 93,374, forward strand.
GGCGCGGGAGCGCGCCCGGTGGCAGCGCAAGGTGAGCGAGAGCTGGGACCGGGTGGCGTTCCTCGACTCCACCCTCGAATCGGCCGGCGCGGTGGTCACCGGCTCGCCGGTGCCACTGCGCGCCCGGGTGGACCTAGCCGGTCTAGATCCGCAGGACGTTCGTGTGGAGGCGGTGGTCGGCCGGGTGGGCGCCCATGGAGAACTGGAGGAAACGCAGGTACTGACGCTGGCGCCGCTGGAGCAACAGGGAACGGTGTTTCTGTTTGGAAGGGATTTTGCTCCGTTCACGACCGGGAGGTTGGGCTATTCGCTGCGGGTGAGTCCGAATCATTATGACGATCCCTTAAACAGGCCGTGTAATTCTCCGGTGAAATGGGCCGGAGCGGGCGTCTAACTAAAGGGACGGCGGAAAATCACCGATAGAAGACCGGGCCGGGTGAAGATTTCACTGGATTCCGCGGCCAGTTCGTGGTACATAGTGGTTTAGACACTCGCGGGCGCTGGTGGAACCGCTTCTTGCAGGCGCCCGGCGGTCTCCCGAAATCTCTCGAAGCATCTCCCGAAGCTTTGTACGGTAACGGTTTCACAAAGGAGCAGCATCCGCTTCAGATACAACTCTATGGAAGGCGATCGCAAGTACCGGCAACGCGGCTATTTGGACTCCGGCCGCGACTATTCCGGAAACGGCGGGACGCGGCGCGAGGAGCGCCCACGCCCGCAGGGTCCACGGCTTCCCATCGATGTCACCGGCCCACGCCTGCCGCGAATGGTGCAGGCGGTGGCGGCGGCGCGGTGCTATAACTGCGCCGCCACGCTGCCCTCCGACATCGATTGGCGGGGAAACTGCCCCAAATGCGGAGCCGCGCTGCACTGCTGCAAGCAATGCGCGCACTTTGAGCCCTCCACGCGATTCCAATGCCTGAAGCCGGTTCCGGCGCGCATCTCCCCCAAGGACCAGGCCAATCACTGCGATCTGTTCAGCCCGCGCGTGACGGTGGCGCGCGATGCGCCGGCCGCGGGCCACGTTTTTGGCATCGGCAACGGCAACGGCGGCTCCGCGCTGCCCAATGTGCCGGCTCCCAAGAGCGCCACCGACGCGCGGGCCCTCTTCGATAGCCTGTTTAAGAAGCCAGAATAGCGGCGCCCCACAGGACGCTGTCGTCCCCCAGCGCCGCCGGCTGTACGTCCAGACGGGCGCCCGACCACGCCGTAACCTGCCGCCGCAGTTCCTCGCGCAGCGGAACGAAAAGCGCGTCACCGGCCTTGGCGATTCCTCCTCCGATGACGATCCGCGCCGGATTCAAAAGCATGACCGCGGCCTTCAGTCCGGCGGCCAGATCGGCGGCGTAACGGCGGGTGAAGGAAGCCTCGCCAAGCAGCTCGCGCGCGGGCTTGCCGTAGTCGCGTTCCAGCCAAAGGCCGCAGCAGATTCGCTCGAAACATCCGCGGGCGCCGCACAGGCACGGGGGACCGTCCGGTCGTATGGCGATATGCCCCAGCTCGCCCGCCCAGGAGTCGGCGCCTCGATAAAGCTCGCCGTTTTCGAGAACGATCCCGCCGCCGATGCCGGTGGAAAGGGTCATGTAGAACATCGGCAGATGACCGCGGCCCGCGCCGAACCGAGCCTCGCCGAGCGCGCCGGCGTTGGCGTCGTTGTCGATCACCACCGGCACGCCAAGGGCGGATTGTAGACGCCCGGCCAGCGGAAAATCCCTCCAGCCGGCGGCGTGGGTGGAAAGAGCCACGCGCTGGCCGGCGAAATCGACCGGGCCGCCGAAGCCCACGCCGCAGCGCTCGAACCGCCAGCGGCCGGCGATCGAAAGCAGCTCGGCGATCATCGGTTCGGGCCCCGCCGCGCGGTCGGTGGGGCGCGTTTCCTTGGCGGCGATGCGCTGTTCTTCAAACAGCGCAGCCTGGAACTTCGTCCCGCCGATGTCGATCGCCAGCCGGCGCATGAGGGCGCTCCTCAAGAATTGGCCACTTGCCGTCCGGCGAACAGCGCCGCCATCAGCTCGTCGGCGCAGAGGTAATTCGGCACGATATAATCGGCGCCGACGCCGATCAGCCGCCGGCGTTTCCATTCGTCGATGGCCCGGCACTCGGGCTCGGCGGTGGCCACCCCCACCGCCACGCCCCCGACCAGCTTTACTTCCTCGATCTCCACATAGCCGTCGCCGAAGCCCAAAATTTCGCCGCCCCGGACGCCGGTGGTGGTGAGGATGCGCTGGATCAGAATCTTTTTCGAAAAGCTTTTGTAGTCGTCCTGCGCGCCATAGACGCCGCCGTCGAAATAGCGCGCCACGTCGAGCAGCCGCGCTTCTTCCTTCATATAAACCTCGTCCGTGCCGCTGGCCAGATACAGGGTCAAGCCGCGCGATTTGAGGGATTCAAGCAGCGCCCGCGCGCCTGGCACCAGATAGCGCTCCGGCGCAACCCGCCCTTGCCGCAGATCCTCGATGCGGCCGTGAATGCGCGTCCACAGCCGGTCCAGGTACATTTTCTTATACTCCAGCGGATCGAGCGCGCGGCCGCCGCGCTTGCGCACGTGTTCGGCGAACTCCATCATCTGGTAAATCGTCTCCTTTCCGGTGAGACGCCAGACGAAATCCTCGACGATCGAGCGCAGCTCGGCTTCGCTCTCCCCGCTGTTCAGGTCCAGGAGAATCTCCACCATCATCGGCACCATCACCTCGACCCAGCCGGAGCGGATCAGGGACAGGGTGCCGTCAAAGTCGAACACCACGGCGCGCGCGCGGGCGGCGGAAACGGAGCGGATGGATTCAATCATTCGTCAAGCGGGCGCGGGGAGGTTCCCCACTTACAACCAATACTCCCATTTTCCCGCCGCGATCACATAGGCGCTCAGGCAGGCGTTGGTGACGGCGTGCGCGAAAATCAGATCCCCCAGGCTGCGCGTTCTCACCATCCACCAGTTGTAGAGGATGCCGGCGGCAAGCCCCACGTCCCAATACGGGCCGTGTTCGGAGGCAAACAGCAAGGCGACCATCCAGAAGGAAAACGGAGTGTAGGCGCCGAGCGGAACTTTCTGAAAGTCGGGCGAAATGATCCAGCGCATCAGCCACGCGCGCCAGAAAAGTTCTTCGATGACGGGCACCACGATCACCGCGCGGACCGTGCGCAGCGCCAGCAGCGGCACGCTCAGCCGCGCCGCCGCCGGAAACGTTGACTGCATGGTTCCCATGATTGAGTTCTCCAGATGATGGCGATATCCCGGCAGCAGCAGATCCGGCGTGATCCACAGGACGAACACCACTACGCCGACCGCGGCGCTCGCCAGCGGCGCGCGCATGGAAAAATCCAGCACCGGATGCGCGATCACCGCCGTCAGCGCCAGCATCACCGCGAGAAACGCCGCCTCCCGCGCCAGCAAAGCGATGGGAACAAAACCGCGCAGCGAGAGAATCGCCATGAAGACGGCAAACGGCGCGACATAGGGCGCCGATCCAGCAACCGCGGCGCGGCGGCGGAATGCAGTCAATCGCTGTGCTGAAGCAAGTCCTGAATCTTGCTCTTCTCGTCGGTGGAAGGATTGTCCTTGAGCGCGGTCTCGAATTCGCGCCGGGCCGCCGACCGGTCCCCTTTTTGAAGCAGCGCCATTCCGTAATGGAAATGGAAAGTGGGGTTGTGCGGATCCTTCTGAACCAGATCCGTGAACACGCGCACGGCGTCCTCGCTCATGTTTTTCTTGATGTAGATCCAGCCCAGCGTATCGGCGATATCGAAGGAGGCGGGCGCCTTCTGCCGCGCTCGCTGCGCCATGGTCAAAGCCTGGTCGAGATCGTTGCCCTCCTCAGCTTTAATGAACGCCAGATTGTTCAGAGCCACCGGATGGTCGGGCTCGATTTTAAGGATCTGCTCGTAGATGGGCTTGGCCTGCTCGCGCTTGCCGGTGCCATCCATCAGCAGGGCCAGTTGCAGCAGACAGGACGTGCTGTTGGGCGCCTCCTGGGTGCAGCGGCGGAAGGAGTCGATGGCCGAGTTCAAATCGCCCTTGCGGCGCTGTGTCTCGCCCAACTGGAACAGCAGGCTGGGCGACTTGGGCTCCTTGGCCAGCAGCTCATTATAAATCGCGATCGCCTCGTCATAGCGCTCGGCGCGCACGTCCAGATGAGCCAGGAACAGCTTCAGATCACCGCGCTGCGGCTCCCGGTTGACGGCGTTCTGCGCTTCCTTGATCGCCTCCGACATGCGCCCCTCGCTCACCAGCGCTTCGGTGAGCCCGCCCAAACCGCGATGATCGTTGGGATTGGACTTGTTCAATTCGGCGAAAATCTGTTCGGCGCGCTTATAATCTTTGTCCTGCCAGGCCAGATATCCCGCCTGATAGCGGGCTTCCACGTTCTGCGGAAACGCCTTGCTGATGTAATCGATCTCCTGCCGCGCTTTGTCCTTATCGCCCATGATCAACAGCGCGCTTGACCGCAGCAGATGGGCCTGCAAATTATTTTGGTCGATGCTCAGAATGTCGTCGGCGGCCTTGAGCGCCTTGCCGGAGTCGTTCTTGGAAAGATAAATTTTGGCCAGCAGCTCCCTTCCGGCGATGAAATCGGGCCGGATCTTGATGGCCTCTTCCAACTGAAGCCGCGCGGCGTCGATATCGGGCGGCGTTTTGGCGATCAGCGCGCGCGCGTAATTGAAGCGGTACAGATGATTCTGCGGCGATTTGGAAACCAGCGACTGCAAATCATTGGCGGCGATATTGATCTGCTCGCGGTCGCCGGTGGTCAGCATCAGCGCTGCCCGCATGGCGATCGCGTCCACATCCTTGGGGTTCTCCTTGAGCACCGTGTTCAGCATCGACCGCGCGTCCTGGTTGTCGCCGTGCGCCGCGTACAGCTCCACCATGCGCTTCTGGTACAGCGCCTTGTCCTTGGGAAAGTCCTTCATCGCGATCTGATACTGCTCCTTGGCGCGGTCGTATTCATGCGCGCGGAACAGGAAGAAGTCGCCGGCCAGCAGATGGCCTTCCGGAAACTTCTTTTCATCGCTCAGCCGCTGGATCACCGCGTCCAGCTCCGGCCGGCGCTGGAGAACGTAATAATGCTGCGCCAGTTGCAGCAGGTACTGCGCCTGGTTCGGATTGGCGTCGATCTTCTGCTTCAGCACCTGCTCGGCTTCGTCCGTTCTCTTCTGCCGCATGTACTGGATGTAGAGCAGGTCGTACATCGGGGCAAAGTTCTTGTGGCTGGCGATCACATCATGCGCCAGCTTTTCCGCCTCCGGCATGCGGTTGGTGAAGGCCAGCGCCTCGAAGTAGGAGATCACCAGCTCCGGCTCCAGCGGCTTGGCGGCGTTGGCCTTTTCAAACTCCGGCACCGCCTCGGCCGGTTTTCCCGAAATCAGGGCCAACTGCCCTTTGATGCGATGGCCGTCGAACGAGTTGGGATCCTTCTTCAGAAGCTTCGCCGTAAGGTCGTCCAGGTCGGTGGCGATCTGCGGCCGGTGCCGGGGATCCTGCGCCGCCGCTACCAGATAAATGTCGCACAGCTTGACCATCGCGTCGGTATTATCGGGCTGCAATGATACCGCGCGCTGGAGCTGATGCACGGCGTCCCCGTAATTGGCCAGCTTCAGATCGGTGAGGCCCAGCCGGTAGTACGCCTCGCCGAAGCGCAGGTCCTTTTGCAGGGCCTTGCGATACATAATCGACGCTTCTTTGTACTTGCCCTTGGCGAAGAACTTGTTCCCGTTTTCCAGGTAGCGTTGCGCCTGGGCCTTCGGATCCCGGCTGCACGACGCCAAAATTACGACTAGAGGCAGTAGCCTCAGTAATTTACGGCTTGACATCACTCTTAAAGTAAAGCACAATCATCGTCCGGTGAAAAGGTACTAACGTTCTGGCCCGTGAAGCGTAAAACCGCCCCGGCGGGCGGGAAAAACCAGCGCCGGCGCCGCGCCTCTGCGGCTCGTCCGCTTTACCGGGCGATATCTTTCCACTCCCGTTCGTAATAGCGGACCAGAATCTGATCGTTTAGCCGATTCACCTCCGCCTGCACCGGCTTCATGTCTTCCGGAAAATCGAACAACTGCGGAATCGTGGAGACGGTTAAAAACTTCATGCCCGCGGGCAGCGTCGATGGCGGATGCCACTGGCTACCCGCCAGCGTGAAGCCCCACTCGCCGAAGCTCGGAACGTAGACGTGGTACGGCCAGGTCTGAAATCCGGCTTGCTGAAGCGTCTCGACCACGCACCAGTAGCTCTGGCGCGAAAACATCGGCGAGGTGCTCTGCACGACCGCCAGCCCGTGTTGGGCGACATGTTTCCGGAGCAGCCGGTAAAACGCGGAAGTATACAGCTTGCCGAGCGAATAGCTGGTGGGATCGGGAAAATCGACCACCACGAAGTCCCACACGCCCGGATTTTCATCGAGCCAGGGAAACGCGTCGGCGTTGATCACGTGAACCCGCGGATTGCGAAAGGAAAAACCGTTGAGCGGCGCAAGCAGGGGATGATCCGTGAATAAGCGGATCATCTCCGGATCCAGATCGACCAGCGTAATCGACTCCAGATTCGGATATTTCAGCAGCTCTCGAACCGCCAGCCCGTCGCCGCCGCCCAGCACCAGCGCGCGGCGCGCCCAGGGCAGCGACGACAATCCCGGATGCACCAGCGATTCGTGATAGCGGTACTCGTCGCGCGAGCTGAACTGCAAATGGGAGTTGAGAAACAGGCGTATATCGTCTTTCCAGCGCGTCACCACGATGCGCTGGTAGCGCGTCTGGCGCTCGAAAATCACCTCGTCGGCGAAAAGCTGGTTGTCGGCCTGCGATTGAATCCAGTTGGAGGCGGCCATTCCTCCGCCGAGCAGCAGCAGCACGGCGACGCACGCCGCCCGCAGTCCCGCCCGCGACCGCAGTTGATCGCCAAACAGAAAGGTGGACCACAAGGCGACCGCCGCGTTGATCCCTCCGAACAGAAGCGCCGCGCGAACCAGACCGAGCTTGGGCACCAGCCACAGCGGAAAGGCGATGGAGGCGCCCAGCGCGCCCAGATAATCGAACGTCAGCACGTGCGAAACCAGATCGCGCAGATGAAATCGCCCCTCCAGAATCCGCATCAGCAGCGGGATCTCCAGGCCCACCAGAATTCCAACCGCGATCACCAGCAGATAAAGCGCGAGATCGAAGGCGTGGGTATAGGCGAAGGCGAGGAACAACAGCGAGGAAGAAAATCCGCCGACGACCGCCACCATCAGCTCGATCTCCACGAATCGCGCGATCAGCGAGCGGCCCAGGTAGCGCGAAGCCGCGCTTCCCAGCCCCATGGCGAACAGATACGCGCCGATCACCGTCGAAAACTGGAGGACGCTGTCGCCCAGCAGATAACTGGCAAGGGTTCCCGCGATCAGCTCATAGATCAGCCCGCAGGCGGCGATCAGCAGGACGGAAAGGAAAAGAACGACGGCCATGAAAGTCGGAAAGCGTTCGCCTTCAGGATAAACCCTCGCGGCGCTCCGGCCCGCGCCGTCCGGGCCTCAGTGCACCGCCGCCGCGATGATAATGCACATGCCGAGCGAAATGGCGCCGATCAGGATCGCCAGCGCGACGTTTTTGTCCTTCACGATCTCGTTCCAGAGATGATATGGCGTCATCTTGTCGACGATCAGAAAGGCCAGCATGAAGATCACAATGCCTAAAAGCGCGTAAACCACCGCATTCAGAAACTGCCCGGGTTGGAATTGATCCATGAGTTGATTTCCTCCGAAGGTTATTTCCCTCCGACATAGCGTGGATAAAAGCCGTAATGGGAGCGGTACGCGCCGCGATTATCGCGCACCGTTTTCGGAACGTTCTTCAACTGATTCACCGGCGTGAGCGACCAGCCCCGGTACTCGGCCCAGGTGGTTCCGGTCAGCAGCAGCAGCGAGTAAACAAAATAAGCGGTGTAGCGCATCCTTATTCCCCTATGCTCTCGATCACGGATCCCACAGCACTCATCAGCATCGACGAGGGTGTCACTGGTCCGCCGCTTTGCGCCCAGCGCTGCTGTTCGAAAGACCGCCGGCGAAGGCTCGAAATCACCGGCGGGACCAGCAGCAGAACTCCTGCGATCCAGAACCAGGCGTAATTGGGAACCTCGTGGCGGATCGTAATATCATACGCGACGGCGTTGTACTTCTTCGTTCCATTGCGATACGGCCCGGCGGGGTCCATCTCCGGCTCGACGCGCAGATAGTAGCGGCCCGGCGGCACCGACGGCAGATACGCGGTCGAAGTTTGGCCGCCTTCGCTCCAGGAGCCGTCGCTATCCGCGCCGTGGTAATAGCTCACTTCGCGGCCGAAATCGTAAGCCGAGCCGGTGTCGTCGTTGATCAGGGCGAAGTTAAAATACACCCAGTTGTTGTTGACATCGGCGTGAACGGTCAGTTGCAGCCCGCTCGGGCGGCCGTCGATGTTGAACACCGGAGTGACGAAGGATGGCTCCGGCTGAAGCGTCGAAAAGTGATAAGAGTTGCGAAAAACGACGTTTTCGCGGCTAAAAACCGCGAAAAACATCGCTAATCCGGCCAGCAGCAGCAGCATCAGGAAACACACCGGCCACATGCTGGACCGGCCCTGATAGGGCGACGGCTGATTCAGGTAGACGCCGCGCGGGCGCTCGGGCTTGCCGGGAAGCGAGAATGCCTGCCAGATCGCGGCCGCCGGCGTGTATTCGCCGCGCGACCAGGTGATTTCATCCTGCGTGGTTTCCGAGGAAAGCACAAAGGGCGGATGGATGAAATCGTCGCAGATCACCTTTTCGCCCGCCTGCACGCGCCACGGAAATTCGCCGAGCACGAAGGACGTCACGGCCTGGCAGCCGGAAAAATGCCTGAAAATCCGGCCTTCGAAGGAGACGGCGGGGCGCCCGCCGAGCGCCAGCCGCTGCGGCATCGGCTCCAGCGGCGTCACGAAGTTCCAATGGCCCTGATATTCGGTGAGATAGCGGAATCCTTTGTAAGGATTGAACAGGAGATATTCGTCCCAGGAGTCGCCTTCTTCGACGACCACCCGCTGCTGAAACCCGATCGCTTCCCATTCCGCGCCGGCGAGCTTGCCGCGGGTTCCCAGCGGAATTTTCAAATCGCAGCGCTGCGCTTCCTGAATCTGCCCCAGGATTTTAATGTCCGGCTCTGAAGTATCGAGCGCGGCCAGGCAGTTCGGGCAGACCACGGTGAGGGTGTGGCCGAAGCCGCGCAGAGCCAAGGCCGCGCCGCAGTTCGGGCAGTTGAGCGCGCGAGTCTTGACCAGCGGGGGGGTGACTAGCGGCGATGCCATTGCCTTGGGCCTTGACGCGAAACCGGAATCACTTCCATCCCTCGAACTGGCGCAGATTCTTCAATTGCAGAGCTTCGAACTCCACCCACTCCCCGGCGAAAAACAGCGGCGGAGTTTCACTGTAATCGATGGTCGCAAACGCCGCCCCGGAGGTCCGCAGATCGGCGAAGCGCATGGCGGACTTCTCATAATAGGGGAACGGCAGCTCGCCTTCGAAGCCCTTGTAGACCGCCACGGTGACGGTGGACACCTCGAAGTCGGTGTCTTGATAGCGCAGGCGCTTGCCGCGCGAGATCTGCTGCTCGTCCGGAAGCGGAACGCCGCCGGCCAGAAACGACACCGCGTATTGCAGTTGCGCGTCTGACAGCCATCCGCTCTGCCCGTCGGCCATCACGATGTGCCATTCGTTCCATCCGCCCTGCTCCCACTGATAAACCAGCCGTCCAGTGACCTGAAATTTCTTTCCCTTGTACACACCCTCGGTGAGCAGTTGGATGGGCGAGGGATCGGGCGGAAGATCGGCGACTTTGCCCACGGTTTTCAGATCCAGATCGGAGCGGATCAGAATCGATTGGCAGAAAGGGCAGGCGGCCTGCACCGCGCCCGACCAGCGGAACTGGACCGGAGCGCCGCAGTTGGGACAATTCGCTCCGCGGGTCATCGGCAATACGGACGATCCAGCTTCCGCACCTCCACGGAACCCGCGCCGAACCGGTTTTTCAGCTCGTCTTCAAAACCCCAGTCGGGACGCGGGCGGCAGCAGAATACGTTCAGGCACAGCGACTGAAACTCGGGGAAGGTATGGCACGCCAGATGCGATTCCTGAAGCAAGGCGAGCCCGGTGATGCCGCCGCCCGAGAACTGGTGCCACTGAGCTTCAGCGGCGGGATGCAAATTGAGTCCTTCGATCAGGCGGCTGAACAGCGCGGCCAACGCCCCGCGGTCGGACAGCGCTGCGGGATCGCAGCCGTGCGCCTCGATGATCCACTCGCATCCCGACATCCCCATGCTCTTCGCTCGCTCGGAGGTGCGGACCATCAGCCTTGCGAGCTTCCGCACTCCGGACAAAATTTCGCGCTTTTCGGAATCGATTTGCCGCAGTTGATGCAGAACTTTGTCTCGGCCGCCGGCGTCGCGGGAGCCGGCGCCGCCGGACCACCTGCCGTCGCCGCGGGCGCCGCCGGACCACCTGCCGGCGCCGCGGGCGCCGCCGGCGGAGGCTGCTCGCCCGGACGCAGCGCGTTCGCCATGGTCTGCGCCATCGTGAATCCCGCGCCTAAACCCGCGCCGATTCCCGCGATTCCGCCTTCATTCGCCGCCGCGATGGGCATCGAATTGGCCACCTGATACTGCGTGTACTTGCCCATGTCGCCCAGCATATTCATGCCGATTCTGGTGTCGAGCAGCTTTTGCAGCTCTTCGGGCAGGGAAAGATTCTCGACAACGAAGCTATCGAGCGCCAGGCCGAGATCGGCGAAAACCGGCTTCAACCCCTCGCCGATGCGGTTGCCGAGTTCGGTCTGATTCGCCGCCATATCGAGAAACGGCAGCGCCGATTCGGCGAACGCGCTGGTCATGCGTCCGATGATGGTGTTGCGAAGCTGGCCTTCGATGTCGGGCACGCGGTAGATTTCGCGCGTTCCGCTCACCTTGCTGTAAAACACGCGCGGGTCGGCGATGTGCCAGGGATAGATTCCGTAGCCGCGCAGCCGCACCGCGCCGAACTCCTTGTCGCGAATGGTGATGGGCGTGGCGGTGCCCCAGCGCTGATCGGTCTGGATGCGGGTGGAGAAGAAATAAACGTCGCTTTTAAACGGCGAGTTGAACTTCTTGTCCCAATTCATCAGATCCGTGAGGATGGGCAGATTTTCCGTAGTGAGCGTGTATAATCCCGGGCCGAACACGTCGGCGACGCGCCCTTCGTTGACGAAAACCGCCATCTGCGAGTCGCGCACGGTCAGCTTCCCGCCATTCATGATTTCCATGTTGTTCATGGGGAAGCGATAGCTGAGGATGCCATCCTCCGGCTCCGTGTACTGGATGACGGAGATCCATTGTCTGGCGATAAAATCGCGGAGCGCCATGGGGTGTGTCCTCCGGTTGCTTGTCTCACAAAGTATAACGCCAGCGGCGGCCGGAATGTTCCCTTCCTTGCGGAGCCTCACCAGCCCGGAAAGCCGGGCGGAGTTGTGGCAAACTACGGATTCACCATGAGCTGCGAATTGTGGCTGATCCGCCACGGCGAAACGGAATGGAGCCTTTCCGGCCAGCACACCTCGCGGACGGATCTGCCGCTGCTGGCCGAAGGCGAGCGGCGCGCGCGGGCGTTGCGCGAAATTCTCGCCGGCACAAATTTCGCGCGCGTGCTTTCCAGCCCGCTGCGCCGCGCCGTGGATACCGCGCGCCTGGCCGGATTTCATCCGGAAACCTGCGCTGATCTGCGCGAATGGCAATACGGCGACTATGAAGGTTTGACCTCGGCGCAAATCCGGCAATCCGCCCCGGACTGGTCCATATGGACCTCGACTCCTCCGCATGGCGAGACCGCCGGGGAGGTGGCCGCCCGCGCCGACCGCGTGATCGCCGAAGCGCTGCGGGCTTCCGGCCCGGTGGCGCTGTTCGGGCACGGCCACATGCTGCGGGTGCTGGCCGCCCGGTGGCTCGATTTGCCGCCGCAATACGGGCGATTTTTTTCCCTAAGTACGGCCTCGGTCAGCGTGCTGGCGATTGAGAATGCAACGCATGTGATCCGGCTGTGGAATCGGGTAGCATGAAGAGGACGCCGCCCTTCCGCCGGCGAATCACCGCATGCCGCCTCATGCGACGCTTTCCCGTTCCGAACCGCGAACCGGGCCGGCATGGCTCTGGCCCAACCTGCTGAGCATCGACGCTCCGCTGGTCGCGCTGCTCTGGCAGCTTTTGTTCGCGCGATGCTTTCACGCCGCGGTCAGCGCGATGTCGGCCGTGCTGCTGGTTCTCGCCGTATGGCTGATCTACGCCGCGGACCGCCTCCTGGATGTCCGCGGCGCGAGCCGGGCGCGCCTTCCCCGGCACGAATTCTACCGCCGCTATGGCGGGGTGGTGACGCCGGTCTGGATCGGCGTGCTGGCGCTGGCGGCCTGGCTCGCCTGCACCCGGCTGCCGGCGGGTATTTTCGCGCGGGGCGCCGGACTGGCTGGCGCGGTGGCGCTGTATTTCTTCATGGTTCACCGTCTGCGGTGGAGTCGGCCCAAGGAGCTGGCGGTGGCCGTGCTGTTCGCGCTCGGCGCATCGCTTGCGGCGTGGGAAAAAGTGCGATCGCCGGGCGACGTGGCGACCATCGTTTTGTTCTCCTGCCTGTGCTGGATCAACTGCGCCGCCATCGAGACCTGGGAGCGCGGCGGCGGCGCGGCCTGGCCGGTGCGCGGCGCGGCGGCTCTGGTGGCGCTGGTGGCCATGCTGTTCCTCTACGCTCATCGCCCGGTGCTCAGCGGCGCCGAGGCGGCCAGCGCTCTGGCCTTCGTCGCGCTCGATCACGCCCGCGAGCGTTTGTCGCCCGACGCGCTTCGCGTTCTGGCCGACGCCGCCCTGCTGAGCCCGCTGCTGTTTCTTCCCATCGCCGGAATCGTGCTTTGAATTGCGATCCGATCGCGCGCTGGTATCGCTGGCTTGAATACGCCGGATTCGGGGGCGCGCTGCAACGGCGCCGCACCGCGTTTTTGCGCGACGTCGCCGATGCAAGGCGCGTGCTGCTGCTGGGCGAAGGCGACGGGCGCTTTCTGGTGGAGCTGGTCCGGCAGAACCGCGGCGCTTCCATCGACTACGTGGATCTGAGCCGGCGAATGCTCGAGCGGGCGCGCCGTGCCGGAGATGGCGTAAACTATCGCCAGGGCGACGCGCTCACTATCCCGCTTCCGGAGAGCGAGTACGACCTGATCGTCACTCATTTTTTTCTCGACTGCTTCGAACCCGCCGAATTAACCAGGCTCATCGGGCGCGCCGCGCGAGCCGCCCGCCCGGACGCGCGCTGGCTGGTATCGGAGTTCCGCGAGCCGTCGGCGTGGGCCCGCGCCGTGGTCCGGATGCTGTACTGGTTTTTCCGGGTCACGACGGGGCTCAAAACATCGCGGCTCTCCGATCACCGGCCGCTGCTGGCCGAGTGCGGATTCCGTCTGATCCGCGAAGAGCGCGCGCGGGCTGGACTGCTGGTCTCCGAGCTGTGGTCCCGCGCGCAGTCCCCGCCGTGAGGCGAACTGGCACGCCCAAGGCCTCTACTGTTTCCTGGCCGGATGCTTCAGCAGCACGCTGTTGCCATAGGGCCGCTGATAACTGACGAAGTACCGGTCCGTGAACACGTCGAACGTCTCGGCGGGATAAAACGCGATCGCCGCCATCCAGTTGTCCACATCGGACTGCTTCAGCCACATCCAGTCGCGCGACTGATCCGGGTTCTTGTCGATGACCACGATCCGGCCGTCCGGCTTGAGATAGGTGGCCGTGGCGTTCAAATAAGCCTGGCGGTGCTCGATCATGTGCAGCACACGGTGGAAGAACGCCACGTCGACGTCCTTCACCGGCAGCTTGGGATCGTCATTGGCGCCCAGCACGGTTCGCAAATTCGTCACGCCCTCTTTTTTCGCGCGTTCGGCGACATAATCGAGCATCTTCTGATCGATGTCCACGGCGTATAGAATTCCGTTGGGCGCGATCGCCTTGGCCATGGGGATCGAAAAGCTCCCCGAACCGGAGCCGATGTCGGCGACGATGTCGCCCGGCTTTAAGCGCAGTTTTTCGATCACCTCGGGAATCTTCTGCTCGATGCCGCGCTCCAGCCGGTTCATCGCGTCGATGTACTTTTCCGCCGGCTGCTGGGCGAGCTGGGCGGAAGCCGTGGGGGCCACCAGCGCGCACCCGGCTACGGCGATGGCAAACCATCCTGTTGCTGACATGATCCTATTCTCCTGATTTTCCGCCTTCCGGGGGAACGGCGTCACAGCGGCGCGTCCGGATTGATAATGGTCCGCCACATGTGCGCCACCGGACTGTTATCGTTCCCCAGACCCTCCTTCGGCTGTTTGAAATTGCGCCCGATAATGTCGACGAACGGATCGAGCGTCACCTGGAGGTCCGGATCGAAGGCGTAAAGATCGTTCACCGTGACCATTCTCGGCGCCATGTACCATTTGTGCTTGCGCACCATCTTGTAGGTGGCCTCCACATAGGCTGGCGGCTTGTAATCCTCGCCCCAGATGCGTTTGTACAGATCCGGATATTCGTAGCCGACCGAGGGATCGGGATAGAAGCGCAGCGCGGCGTGGTAGCGGATGGCGAAGGCAACCTTTTCCGAGACGTAGGGCTCGAAGAGCTGCGCGCCCCACCAGCCGTGGTCGGTCTTGATCAGGCTTTGCACCACGTCATGGAGCAGGCAGGCGAAAACGATCTCTTCCGGCATTCCCGTCTTTTGCGCGTGATGGGCGCTTTGCAGGCAGTGCCGGACCACGCCGCCGAAGCGGTGATTGTAGAAATCAATCAGTGTGGGTTTCTCCGGCATGGGATCGAGCTTTTTGACGTTTCCGCGGCCGGCGACGAACAGGCTGCCCGCTCCGCGGCGGTAGGGACGCGTCTCGATCTGCGCGTCGATTTCGGCCACGGTGGGAAACTTCGGGGTATCCTCGGCGGCGAGTTCCTCGATCAGGTAATCTTCAATGGCGTCGGCCTTGGCCTCCGGGCCCATGGCGGCCACGGCCGCCGCACCGCCCAGGCCGGCGAGAAACAATCTGCGATCGATCTCCATCTGCGGGTCTCCTGGAACCGACGGGGGTTCTGTCAAACTATACACCGCCCGATCGCGGATGCAAAGCCCGCCCGGCGGCGGCCGCGGGCCGCCAAAAGACCGGAATCAGATCGGCAAGGTCTTCAGATACTGGCGGAATTCCTGGCCTAAATCGAACCTTTTGAGCGCGAACTCCACGGTGGCCTTGAGAAAGCCCAGCTTATCGCCGGCGTCGTAGCGCTTGCCTTCGAACTTATAGCCGTAGATCGGCCGGCAGCGCAGCACGTGTTTGAGGCCGTCGGTCAATTGAATCTCGCCGCCGCTGCCGGGCCCGATCGCTTCGAGCGAGGAGAAAATTTCCGGCGTGAGGACGTAGCGGCCAATGATGGCCAGCCGGGAGGGCGCCTCGCTGGCTTTGGGTTTCTCGACCATGTTGCGGATGCGGTAGAGCCGGTCGCGGCCGCCGTTGTGCGCCACCGGTTCGGCGTCCACCACGCCGTAGGCGGAAATGCTTTCGTCCGGGACCTCCATGAGGGCGACCACGGGGGCGTTGTAAAACTCGTAGACGTCCAGCAACTGGCGCAGGCAGGGCACCTCGGCGTCGATCACGTCGTCGGAGAGAACCACCGCGAAGGGCTCCTCGCCCACCAGCTCGCGCGCGCGCAGGACCGCGTGGCCCAACCCCAGGGCTTCCTTCTGCCGCACGTAGGAGACGTCGATCATGTCGGAGACGGCGCGCACCGTCGCCAGCAGATCCTTTTTATGGCGCGTTTCGAGCAGATGCTCCAGCTCGAAGCTGACGTCGAAATGGTCCTCGATGGCGGTTTTGCCGCGGCCGGTGACGATCAGGATGTTGCGCACCCCCGATTGCATCGCTTCCTCGACGCCATACTGGATCAACGGCTTATCCACCAGCGGCAACATCTCTTTGGGTTGAGCTTTTGTGGCCGGAAGAAAACGGGTCCCCAGCCCCGCGGCGGGAAAAACCGCCTTTCGGACTTTCGCCATCATCGTTCCTCATTCTAGCGAACCTCCTTCCGGCGCCGGTTTCGTTTAGAATGCGAAGCGGTGACAAAACTTGAAAAGCTGGCGCGCGAAGTGGCCGCCTGCGAGCGCTGCCCGCGGCTGCGCCGGTACTGCGAACGCGTGGCGCGCGAAAAGCGCCGGGCGTTTCGCGATCAGACGTACTGGGGCAAGCCGGTGCCTCCCTTCGGCGATCCGGCGGCGCGCCTGCTGGTGATCGGCCTGGCTCCCGCGGCCCACGGCGGCAACCGCACCGGCCGCATGTTCACCGGCGACCGCTCCGGCGATTTCCTGTTCCGCGCCCTGTATGAAAATGGGTTCGCCTCGCAGCCGCACAGCGTCTCGCGCGGCGACGGCATGAAGCTGAGCGGAGTTTATATCACGGCGGCGGTTCGCTGCGCTCCGCCGGAGAACAAGCCGCTGCCCGTGGAATTTCAAAACTGCCGGCCGTATCTGGAACGCGAGCTCGATTTACTGAAGAACGTCCAGGTGGTGGTCGCCTTGGGGCGGATCGCCTTCGATACCTATCTTTCGATCCTGCGCGACCGCGGAATCATTCGCAGCCGCGCGGCGTTTATCTTCGGTCACGGCGTGGAACATCGAGTTTCGCCGGGCGGCCCGGTGCTGATCAGCTCTTATCATCCGAGCCAGCAGAACACCTCCACCGGAAAGCTGAGCGCGGAAATGCTGCGGGCCGTTTTCGCGCGCGCCCGCGCGATCTTCGAGCGATGAAAACAAGCCGGCTCTCAGCGCAGGGCGTTCTTTTGCCGCTCCAGTTCCGCGTAAAACTGTTTTTCTTTTAGATCGATGTGGGCCTGATAGCCGGCTGGATCGATAAACGGGTTGGGACCTTTGCCGAGCTTGGGATACTTCTCCTCCAGATTGTAAAAAGCGCCGTGCGCGGCCAGAAACACATCGACGTGCAGCGCCCGGAGCGTTTTGAAGCTGCGGACGTAATCGTCGGCGATCTGCGGATAATCCTTGTTGTTCACCAGAACGTAGCCGGGGTTCCATCCGACGCTGCCGAGCACAATCACGTCGTAGCGTTTGCCGTCCTCGGTGGTTTGAAAGGTCCAGCTCGTGCAGCCCTTGGTGTGCCCGGCGGTCAAATGCGCCACCAGCGCCGTGCCGCCGAGCTCGACTTTATCCCCGTCGTGCAAAATGCGGTCGATCGGATGCTCCTTGCCGCCGGGCTTCATCAGGCGAAGTGCGGGGACATCACGATCCATGGCCATGACTTTCGCGCCGGTCAGCTCCTTCACCATCGCGTCGCCTTCCATATGATCGGCGTGCGCGTGGCTGCCAGCAGGATCTTGATATCGGTGAACTGGAAGCCCAGCTTTTCGACCGACTGCCGGATCAGCGGGACCGTCGATTCGAAATCGCTGTTGATGAGAATGTGGCCTTGCGGAGTGGCGATCAGAAACGATCCGAGCTGCGCGGTTCCGACAAAGTAGACGTTGCCGATGACCTTATGCGGGGGGAACGGCGTGTTCCATCCGCTTTGCCCGAAGGCGAGACCTCCGAGCAGCGTCAGTAATGCCAGTTTCATTGAAATTCCCCCCGGAGCGCGACGCCGGTTATTGCAGCGCCGCGTCTTTGGCGTTGGCGAAATAAAGCCCGTTGAACAGCAGCTTATAGGTCGCGTGCGGCTGCGAACGGAAGGTCACCTCGGGTCCCAGCAGAACCACTTTGCCTTCGCCCACGCTGGCCTCCACCGCGGCCGTGCCTCCATCGAGATATTGCTGGCCCCAGGCCCAGCCGCTATCCAGCGTATTGGTTCCGCTGTACCAGGCCACCGCCGAGGTTTTCCTTTGCTCGGAATCCGGCGCCATCTTGAACACCGGGCTGTTATCGAAGAACACATCGACGCTGGAGGGCATGCCGTAGGCGATGGGATTGGTATTGTCGATCTGCGCGCGGATCAGCGATCCGGGAATATAGAACTTGGTCGAAGGCAGGGGACGCTCGTGCCCGTCGGGGCCCATTTCGGTCAGGTAATTTTTGACCGGCACGCCCAGTTCTTCGGCCATGGCGGTGGAACTGCCGATGGTGATGACCGATCCGCCGGCCTCGACGAATTTCTTCAACTGCGGCAGAGTTTTTTCTTCGGTGATGCGGCCCGTCCAGCCCTGATACTCGGCCGGCAGATCGGCGGGCGGCGCCTGATTGAAGAATCCGCCTCCGCGGCCGCCCGCGCCCGGACGCCGGTAGGCGCCGTCGCTGAACACCAGCACGTCGAATTTCGATTTGAGATCCCCGGCGTCGAGCGTCTGCGGATACACCACCTGGAACGGCACCTCGTAGTTTTCAAAGAGCCAGCGGATCCAGCCGGAAGGCATCAGGCCGCCGTACTGATCGTAGAGGCCGACCCGGATCGGATTGAGTTTCAGGGCCTCGCCTTTGGGCGCGGTGGCCACCGCGCGCACCGGCACGCCTAACTGCCGCGCGGCCTGCTCGAGAATCGGCCGGGCGGCGGGGTTTTGCGGGATCCAGATCTCGCCCGACTGATCCTTCGACTTCAGCCAGAACACATCGACTCCGGCCTTCAGCAAACGATTGGTCAGAATAAAGGAGTTGTTCACCTGATGGCTCACCAGCCATCCCGCGCCGCCCGCCCCGGTAATCGAGCTCGGCGGCGGCGGCAGAAGGCCGTTGATCTTAGTGAACGGACCGTCAAAACCGTCCAAAATGCGGTCGAACTTCACGCCCATCTGATAAGCCAGCGTCCAGCCGGCGATATCGTAGGGCGGCTTGGGAGGACCGCCGGGATAGAGAAAATCGTTGGGATGATCCTGCGGCTCGAACATATCGAGCACGTGCGCGCGGAAGGCCTGCGCGGTTTTGACCACGTAGGATCCGGCGGGATAGCTTTTGCCGGCCACCGTGAAAGGCTGCGTGGCGCGCAGCACGTCGATGCCGTTTTTCAACAGCGCGTTGATAAATTCCGTGGCGGTCGGGAAGTCGGGCTGATCGGAAGGAATGATGTAGCCGCGCGCGTCGCGCATCTTGGGATCGTGCAGAACGGTGTTGTAGAGCTCCGCGGGGACCTGGCGCGCGCCCAATCCGCCGGCGCTCAATCCGGCAGGCAGTTCGGCCGCCGCGCCGCGTCCTCCGCCGCCGCGTCCTCCACGGCCGCCGGCCGGCGCGAGCTTTGCCGCCGCTTCCTCCAGCGCTGCGATGCGCTTGGGCGTGATGGTCCAGCTATCCTGGCTGCCTTTCTGAATCGCGTTGCGGCCCATCTGATACATGTTGTAAAGCCACACTTCGCGGTAGCGCGAGGCCACGTCCAGCACCGCGCGGTTATTCTGCATTTCATACTCGATCGACTGGCGATAGTGCCACTTCTGCGTACCGGTGGTGGGCGCCACCGGCAGCGGCCAGTCCCCGGTGGGCAACTGCTTTTCCGGGACCAGCGGAATGTCGATCGGCGTCGGGCTGCCGATAATTTCCGTCAGCAGTCCGATGGAGTTGTGGAAGTAGGCGATGGTGCGCAGGCCGCCGTTCCACCAGGTGGAATAATTCGCGCCGCTGCGCATCTCCGATCCGCCCAGCCCATGCTCCACCAGCCGGGTGTGCATGGCTGTCCCCACCATTTCGATGCCCAGCGGGATCAGCGGATCGAAATTAAAGTTGAACGGATCGCGGAAGGGGGGCATGAAAATCACGCCGCCGGCCGGCCCGGTCTGATGATGGTTGTAGAGGATTTCCGGAAACCACTCCGTCCACAGGACCTTGTTGATGTTGGTGGTCTCCTTCATCGCCGACATGAAGAAGTCGCGGTTGTCGTCGTGGCCGATATACTTGGCCCACAGGCGCGGCAGGCCATTCAGACTGCGCTTGAGCGGGTCGGATTCGCGCATGTACCAGTTGGCGACGATGTCCTGACCGTCCGGATTCACCTGCACGTAAAGCTGGATGGTGTCGTCCAGCAGGCGCATGGTTTCCGGATCGGTGCGGCTGGCCATTTCATAGACCATCTCCATTAACTGCTGCGAGCCGACCGTTTCGCTGGCGTGCAAACCTCCGTCGATCCACACCACCACTTTGCCCTCGCGGGCCAGCGCGTGGGCCTGCTCGTCGGTGAGTCCCTCGGCATGCGCCAGGCGCGCGTTGATTTCCCGGTAATGCTCCAGCTTTTTCATATTGGCTGGAGAAGAAATGATCATCATGTACTGCCGGCGGCCCTCTTCGGTGGGGCCGATGTCCACCAGCTTGCAGCGGTCGCACTCGGAGGCGATCTTTTTCCAGTACGACTCAAGCTGCGCGTAGCTGGCCATCATGTAGTCGTCGCCGATGTTGAAGCCGAGAGCTTCCTTGGGGGTGGTGATTTTCGGAGCGGGCTGGGCGGTCAGCAGCGCGGCTGGGACCAACAACACGAGGAGCCGGAGCGAGAGTTTCATAAAGCACGAGTTTACCGTAGAACACGGCAGCCGCGCGAAAGCTCCGGCGCGAGAGCGGAGTCAGCCTTTGCGGGCGCCGCGCCGTGGAGCTTTCAGCCTGGACTGGCGGATCTTGCGGGCTTTGCGCTTCGGCTTGCTGATGATAAACGTGCCGCTGCCCTGGTATTCGGCGTGATAGGTCTTGTCGTCGGCCATGAACTCTGATTCTAGCGGAATTCCGCGCGGCCTGACCAGCGGGTCACTTGCCGTGGGCCCCGGTTACCGCAAGGCCGCCAGCGATTTGCCGGTTGCGTGGCGCGAGCCGGAGCGCGCCGGCGGGCTATTTCTCGGTCGCGATGCGAACCGCCTGGCGCTTCTACACCCATCACCGGCCGCTGGCGGCCGCCGCGACTCTTACGGTTGCCGCGGCTCTCGGGCTGGCCGCCGCGCTGGCTTCCGCCGCCCAGGCCATTCTGTTCCGCCCGCTGCCGGTGGCGCGCGCCGGGGAGATTGTCCGCGTCTTCACGGTATCGGAGGCTCAGCCGCTGGGCCCGGTTTCCTATCCCGATTTTGAGGACTTTCGCGCCTCCGCGCGCGCCCTTGTTGGAATGGCCGCCCAAAGCCAGGTTCTGCTGGCGGTGGGCAACGCGCCGGCCGAGATGCGGATGGGGCTGGCGGTCACGGTAAACTACTTCGATCTGCTCGGAGTGCGCGTGTCGCCCGGCCGCGGCTTCGCCGCCGGGGAAGCGCGCGATGCGGTGGCCGTGCTCGCCTACGATTTCTGGCAGTCGCGATTCGGGGGCGACGCGCGCGTCATCGGCAAAACCATTCTGCTGCGCGGTGCGCCGTTCACGATCATCGGAGTGGCGCCCAAAGATTTCGGACTGGACCGCTTCAGCCATGAGGATTTTTACTTCCCGATGGGGGTCTATGCGGTGGGGCTGCTGCCCGGCAGCGGCAACCCGCTTCCGGACCGTTCGCGGCGCTATCTGAGCGTGTACGCGCGTCTGGCGAACGGCGCGAGCGTTTCCCAGGCGCACGCCGAAATCGCCGCGATCGCCCGGCGCCTTGCAGCGCAGTATCCGGAGGACCGCGCCAGGCGCGCCGCGGTTTTGACCGAACTTGCGGCGCGTGTTTCAAAGGATCGGACCCTGCCGGCGCTGGCCGCGCTGCTGGCGGCGTTGGCGGGACTCACCACGATGGCCGGATCCGCGAATCTGGCGCTGGTGCTTGTCGCGCGCACCCAAGCCCGCGCCCGGGAGATTTGGATCCGCGCCGCGCTGGGCGCGCCGCCGGGCCGTCTGCTCCGGGAAACCTTGAGTGAAATCGCCGCGGTCATCGCGGCCGGAGCGGCGCTGGCTGTTCCGATCGCCTATGCCGGTGAGCAGGTTCTGGCGAAGACGGCGGTTCTGCCCACCGACATTCGCTTTTCCATCGAACCGCAGCTCGATGCGCGTGTGTTTCTGGCGCTCGCCGCCGCCGGCCTTCTGCCGGCCGCCGCTGGCGCCTGCCTTGGGCCGAGGCGCGCGGCGGGAGGCGGCCGGCATGTCCTGGCGGCGCTGGAGATCGCGCTGGCCACCGCGCTCATCGCCTGCTCCGCGTCCCTGCGGGGCGGCCTTATGGCGATCACGCGCGCCGATCCAGGCTACCGGACCGGGCATGTTTTGGTTATGGCGCTTGATCCGTCGCAGGTGGGATTCGGCGAAGCGCGGGCGCGCGCCTTCTACGATCAGGCGCTGGCCCGCGTGCGGGCGATGAGCGGCGTCCGTTCGGCGGAGCTGGCGCTATCGGTTCCGCTCGGATACACGGCGGCGCAGCGGCAAATCGTGATGGGAGAAGAAACGCTGACGCTGTGGGCAAACATTGTCGGGACCGGATACTTCGATCTGCTCCATCTGCCGATCGTGGAGGGCCGCGGATTCACCGGCGGCGACTCGATGTCCTCCGCCGCGGTCGCCATCGTCAATCAGGAACTGGCCCGGCGCTGCGGCCTCGGCTGCGTGTTCCGGATGAACGGGCGCCGGGTGCGGGTGATCGGCGTGGCGCGCACGATCGCCTACTTTTCGCCGAACGAGCCGCCCCGGCCGTATCTTTACTTGCCGTTTTCGCAGAACTACGCGGCGCGCATGATTCTGCACATCGAAACGGAAGGCGATCCGGCGGCGATGGCGCATGCCGCCGCCGACGAAATCCATCGTCTGGATCCCGCACAGCCGATCAGCGAAGTCCGCCCCTTGAGCGGCTACCTTGACCAGGGCGCGATGTTTCCGGCGCGAATCGCGCTGCGCGTGCTGGGATCGGCGGCGGCCGCTGCGGTGCTGCTGGCGCTCAGCGGCCTGGCGGGCATTGCCGCCCAGGCGGGCGCGCGCCGCCGGCGGGAGATCGCCATTCGGATTGCTGTGGGGGCGCGGCGGCCCGCGATCCTCCGTCTGCTGGCGGTGGATGGGCTGAAGGCGCTGGTTTCCGGGATTGCCGCAGGCGGGGCGATGGGCGCGGGCGCGCAGCGGCTGCTCGTCCACCTTCTGCCGGTTCCGTTATCGCCCGCCAGTCCGGCGCTGGCCGCCGGGCTTGTTTTGCTGGCCAGCCTCCCGGCGTTTCTGATTCCGGCGCAAAAAACCTCCTGGGCCGATCCGGCGGTCCTGCTGCGCCGCGAATCGTGATTGCGCCGGAAATACCTGTAATTTTCGCTGTTTTATCAACTTTTTGCCGCTTCCAGACGGCCTGTAGATAACGATTCGCCCGTTATGTTGCGGCCGCAGGGAGGTGCAGTTATGGGAGACCCAATTATCGTTCTTCCTCCGAGCAATTAAGATGCAAAACCCGCCGCGCGCGTCCTGGACTTTGCGGCCGCGCGCGGTGGGAATTCGCGCCTGAAGCGCTGGCATACCTCCTATTTTTCTGGTAATATTTAGCAAAAATAGCAGCGTTACGGCAAATGGCTAGATTTTTCCTATGCCTTTGCTTGGTCCTCACGCTGTGGATAGGCGGCTCGCGCCAGCCGGCCGCCGTCGGCTCCGGATCGCTGCAACCGGGCGCCTGGTGGGGCACCAGGGAATTCCAGCAATTCGCCAGGCAAGCCGCGCGGTTATGTGCGGCCGGGGACTACGCCGCGGCCGAATCCCTCTATGAACAGCAACTGCGGATGGCGCGCGAAAAGCGCGATGCGGTGGCAGTCGTCCGGTGTCTTTTGGGCGTGGGGGGCGTGCGCGTTTGGCGGCGCCATTATCAGGCGGCGCTGGCGTCGCTGGCCGAGGCTCGCCGGCTCGCTCAATCGATCGGCGACCGCCTGGATCTGGGCGCGGTCGATATCAACCTTTCGAGCCTCTACCTCCAGATGTGGGATGTGGATGCGGCGCTTTCCGCCGCGGCCGAGGGGGTCGCGGCAAGCCAGGGGATCGCCAAAACGTATTACCGCCATTCGGCGCTGCTCCAGGCCGGACGCCTGCATCAGGTGCTGGCCGACGGACGCGCCGAGGCGTTCCTGCAAGAGGGAATCGAAGCCGCGCGCCAGCAGGGCGATCCCGTTCAGGAAGCCGCCGGGTGGGATTATCTGGGCGATGAATGGCGGAGGCGGGAGCAGTTCGCCGATGCGGAACGCGCTTTTTTGGAGGCGTTTCGAATCCGCGTCTTGTGGGTAAAAAAAGATCTACGCTCCTCCTACGCGCGGCTGGGTGAGTTAAAGCTGGCCGAAGGCGATCTGCCCGGTGCGGCCCGTCTTACGGATCTGGCGATGCAAGCCGGCCAAAGAGGCCAGTCGATGTTTCCCGAGTATCTGCTGCTTGACCAGCGCGGCAGGATTCGTCTGGCGCGGGGGGATCGCGCGGGAGCGATCGCCGATTTTCGCGCCGCGGTGGAACAGGCGATCGCCTGGCGGCGCGAGGTGCTGCCGGCTTCTTCCGTTCTGGCGGCAACCAATTCCGGACTGGAAAAGCGGATTTTCGATTCCTTCGTGGAGACGGCCGCGGAGGAAGCGGTCGCCAAACACCGTCCCGGGCTAGCGGCGGAGGCGTTCCAGGCGATGGAATGGAACCGGGCGCAAAGCCTCCGCGAAACCGTCGGCTTGGCCGAAGTTTGGCGCAAAAGGCTGCCGCCGGAGTACTGGCAAACGCTCGGCGATCTGCGCGGCGCCCGGACCGAAGACGCCCGCCGCGATCTGAATTCAAAGCTCACCGAAATGGAAGCCGAAGCGGGATTGTCGGGCATTGCAAATCAGAACGAGAATTTTCGGCATCAGACTTCACTTATATCTTTACGACATGGATTAAGTGATTCCGACCTGCTTCTGAGTTTTCATCTCGGAAGCCAGCGGAGCTATCTCTGGGCGTTGACCCGGCACTCGCTGAATTTGTACGCACTGGCGCCGTCCGCGCGAATTCGTGAGGAAATCGAGGAGTTTCGGAATGACATCCGCGGTGGCCGCGAGGACGGCCTTTCCGGATCAAATTTGTATCGGGATCTCTTTGGGGCGCTCTCGCCCGCCGAATCGAATCAGCCGCGCTGGCTGTTGTCGCTCGATGACGCGTTATTTGAAGCGCCGCTTTCCGCATTGCGCACAGAAGGACGCTTTTTGATTGAATCGCACTCATTAACAATGATTCCGGGGGCGCTGTGGATGGCGGGCGAGCGGGGAAAAGAAGCGTCCGGCGAATGCCGCCAGGCGTGCGGCTGGTTTCTGGGCGTCAGTGATCCGGTTTACAACACCGCCGATCCGCGCCGGGCTGCGGCCTTGAGGCTGCCGTGGTTTGCTCAGGCGGCGGACGCTCTGGAGCTGAACCGCCTGGTGGCCAGTGCGAACGAGGTCGCGGCAAGCGAGCGAAGCTGGGACGCCCCGGGCGACGTGATTCTGAACGGAGTCCAGGCGCGGCGTGGAAACTTTCTGGCGCTTGCCGCCCGGTCTCCCGCGGTGATCCATCTGGCGACCCATGTTTTGACGCCGGCGGTTGCGCACGCCGGCGCCGAGATCGCCTTCGGCCTGGAGCCTTCCGGCCGGCTCGGCTATTTGAGTACGGCCGATGTGGGGATGCTCCATGTTCCCGGCGCGGTGGTGGTCATGACCGGGTGCGAGAGCGGAAGCGGCCAAGCGCTGGCGGGCGCGGGGCTGATCGGCTTGACGCGCGCCTGGCAGGTGGCCGGAGCGTCCGCGGTCGTCTCCACTCTGTGGCCGGTCAAGGACTCCTCCGAAGGTCTGTTCCCGGGATTTTATCGCCGCTTGAGAAGCCTGCCTGCGGCAGAGGCGCTGCGCCAAAGCCAGGTGGAGATGATCCGGTCCGGCACCTGGCGCGCGCAGCCGCGCTACTGGGCGGCATATCAGTTAACTGGGGGAAGTTTGGGCAGATGAGATTCAAGGCGGCGCGCGCCAAAGCCGCGCTTTCCAGCCGGTATAGCCCGCAGACGGAGATTGCGGGTGAAACCCAGGCCTATGCGGCCTGGGCGGCGCTGGTGGAACGTATCCGGAGCGGGGAAACCGACGGCATGCGGGAGCTGTACGAGCTGTTTTCCAAAGGCATCCGCTTTTATCTGTGCCGGCAGCTCGGGCCGCAGGAGCTGGAGGATAAGGTCCACGACACGTTCCTGGTGGTGGTGCAGGCGATCCGCCGCGGCGAGCTGCGGGAACCGGAACGATTGATGGGATTTATTCGGACCATCGTGCGCCGCCAGGTGGCCGCGCACATCGATAAGCTGGTGCATGTCCGGCGCGAGCAGATGGATATGGAGTCCACCGTCCGGATCCCCGACCCATCGGAAAATCCCGAGGAAAGCGCGATTTTCCGGCAGCGCACCCAACTGATCCACCGCGTACTCAGCGAGCTGGGCGAGCGGGACCGCGAAATCTTGACGCGCTTCTACCTTCGCGAGCAGGGCCAGGAACAGATCTGTTCCGAAATGGCGTTGACCGAGACCCAATTCCGGCTCTTGAAATCGCGCGCCAAGGCCCGATTTGGCGAACTGGGTAAGAAAAAGCTGAGTCACCGCGCTTTGAGTACTATTTTTTTGAGAACTTCTCCTCCGATTTCCCACTAAGAAACTATACGCTCCCAGATCGGGATACCCAGATCGGGATACCCAGATCGGGATCGGTTGGTCGGATAGGGTCTTCGGAGAGTACTGTGACAGCGCATCCTGAGTCGGGCGGACATCCGGGGGAGGACACGCTCGAGGAGTACGCGTTTAACCGGCTGGCGGAAGACGAAGCCGCGCCGCTGGAAGAGCATCTTCTTATCTGTTCGCTCTGCCAGGATCGGCTGGCGGCGGTCGACGAATACATCCGGCTGATGAAGGCGACGGCGAGCCAGTTTCAAACGAACGCGTCCGGTAAGCCGGCCGAAAATGCACTCGCGCGGGGATTCGGATGGGCGGGATTGGCCGCGGCCTGCTGCCTTGCCGCCGTGTCTTGGGTGAATCCGCGAAGACCGGCCAAGCAGCCGGCGCAAATCGAGCTGTTCGCCTTCCGGAGCGCGGAGATGGCGCACGCGCCGGCGGGCCGTCCGGTGAATCTCTCCATCGATGTTTCCGATCTGGCGGCGCCGGCCGGCTACCGGGTGCAGGTGGTGGACTCGGCGGGCCGCCAGGAGTGGAGCGGCGAGGGTGGGGCGTCCGGCACGACACTGCGGGTCGCGGTCGGGAAAACGCTGGCGCCGGGAGTGCACTGGGTGCGTCTCAGCACCTCCAGCGGCGAGCTGTTGCGCGAATTCGGCCTGCGGATCGACTAGCGCCAGCGCGGCCCGGCGCAGGACGAGTCCCGCAGAGGCGTCACAGGCATATGACGGCCTTGCCCGCGACTTTCCGTTCCGCCAGATCGCGCAGCCCGCGGGGCGCATCGGCGAGCGAATAAGCCGCTCCGACGCAGGGGCGGATTTCGCCGGCCGCGTACATCTCCAGCAGTGCATCATGCACCCTGCGCGGATAATCGGGGTGCGACTGCACGTAACCTCCCCATAACACGCCGATAACGGAGATATTTTTGAGCAAAATGCGGTTGGCCGCGATGGAGGGAATCCGCCCGCCCGCGAATCCTATCACCAGCAGGCGGCCTTCCGGCGCGATGCACTTGGTCGACAGGTCGAAAATATCGCCGCCGACCGGGTCGTAGATCGCATCGGCGCCGCCGCCGGTGATCCGCTTCACTTCCTCCACCCAGGACGGGTCCGAATAGTCGAGCACCTGATCGGCGCCTTGCTCAGCCGCGAATCTGCGTTTGGCCTCGTTTCCCGCGGTGGCGATCACGCGCGCTCCCAGGGCCTTGCCGATTTGAATCGCCGACATTCCCACCCCGCTGGCCCCGGCCTGCACCAGAAGCCACTCGCCGGACCGCAACACAGTGCGATGCGCCAGCGCGAAATAGGACGTATGGTAGACGATCGGCATGGCCGCGGCTTCCTCGAAGCTCATCTTTTCCGGGATCGGGAACACCCGGGAGAGCGGCGCGATGGAGTATTCGGCGAATCCGCCGCCCTGCGGCATCGCCGAAACACGATCGCCCGGGCGGAACTGCTTGACGTCATCGCCTACCGCGTCCACCACGCCCGCAACTTCCGCGCCCGGGGTAAACGGGAACGGCGGCTTCACCTGATATTTTCCCTGGATCTGCAAAATGTCGAAAAAATTCAGCGCGGCGGCGCGATTGCGGATGCGAATCTCGCCGCGCCCCGGCTCGGGAACCGGGATTTCCTCCAGTGCCATCGACTCCGGTTCACCCCAGCCATGTACCCGCCAGCTCTTCACCCTGCCTGACTCCTCGTGGTATTTAGGGACCCGATTGTTCTAGTCTGCCATGAAAGCAGTGAAAAAAAGACCTCCAGGGAGAGGCGCGCGGCAAGAGTATTGACATTTCTCCTTTTCTTCCCTATCCTGATTTTGAAGAAAAGGCGAATATGTCAGGACTACGCATCGGTCCCGCAGGGTGGTCCTATCCTCAATGGAAGGGTGTGGTTTATCCCGCCGCCGGCGCGCATCCGCTGGAAGCGCTGGCCAGGCAGTTCGATGTGGTGGAGATCAACAGCTCTTTTTATCAGCCGCTTAAACCCGAGGTGGCGCAACTGTGGGTGAACAAGATCCAGCGCAATCCGCGCTTCCGCTTCACCGCCAAGATGTTCCAACGATTCACCCATGCCCGCATCCTGGAGGACGGCGAGGTGGAGCAGTTCAAGGAGGGCTTGCGGCCGCTGCTGCGGGCCGGGCGATTAGGCGCGCTGTTGATGCAGTTTCCCTGGGCCTTTCGCTTCACGGCGGAAAACCGCGAATTTTTTATCCGCCTGCGCCGCCAGTTCCATGAATTTCCGCTGGTGGCCGAGATGCGGCACAGCAGTTGGATGGCGGAGGAGGCGATCGGAACATTTCTCGATTATCGGGTGGGATTCTGCAACATCGATCAGCCTGAAGCGATCCGGGCCATGCCTCCGACGGCGTTTCTCACCTCCGGAATCGGCTACGCGCGACTGCACGGCCGCGGGCCGGGGCATCTATACTCTGAGGCGGAGCTGGCGGAGTGGACCCGGCGGATCGAAAAGGCCGGCCGCTATGCCGAGCGGATGTTTGTGATCTTCTGCAATGACGCGGGCGCCAAAAGCATCGTGAACGCGCTCCAGCTCCAGGCGAGGATCGCCGGCGTCCGCGCGCCGGTTCCTGCCGAGCTCCGGCGGCGCTACCCGGTGGAGCTGGAGAGTTTCGGGGCTCGCCGGGCCGAGCAGCAGTCCTTGTTTACCGCCTTTACCGCGGCCTGAGGCGCCGCGGCTGGCCGAAGTTCTTGACCGCCGCGTAACTGGTCCGTAAGATTGTAGTTAGAGCGTATGACTCCGCGCGAGCGGGAGATCCTTCACGAAATTGTAGAAGCGTACATCGAAACCGGCGAGCCAGTGGCCTCGCGTTCGATCGCGCGCCGCCACCGCGACCCGCTGAGCGCCGCTTCGATTCGCAACGTGATGGCTGATCTGGCGGATCAGGGATTTCTGTCGCAGCCGCACACCTCGGCCGGGCGGATTCCGACGGCGAAGGCCTTTCGCAGCTATATCCAGTCGCTCACGCTGCGCAGAATGGCGGCGGAGGAGCTGGACCGTCTGCGCGCGGAGTTCGGCCGGCTGAGCACGGTGGAGGCGCGGATCGAGCACACCTCGCGCCGCCTGACGGAGATGACCCAGGGCGTCGGTATCGCGGCGGCCATCCGGCAGGCGCGGCCGGAACTGGATCAGATTGAGCTGATCGCCCTGCCCGACCGCCGGGTCCTGATGGTGGTGATCACGCGCGACCATCAGGTGCGCAATGAAGTCGTCGCGATCGATGAGCCGCTGACCGCCGACGAACTGCTCTCCATCCGCAATTACATCAATCGCAATTTCGCGGGCTGGACGCTGGAGCAGATTCGCGCCGAGCTGGCTCACCGCCTCGAGCAGGCCAGCGCGGCCTACGATCAGATTCTGCGAAAGCTGACGCTGCTTTATTCGCGCGGCCTGCTCGAGTTCGACGCCGATCCGGAAGTGCACATGGAGGGCGCCAGCAATTTGGTGGGCCTGGACTTGCATCTGACCAAAGAAAAAATGCGCGAGCTGTTCCGGGCGCTGGAGGAGAAAAAGCGTGTGCTGCGCCTGCTCGACCGGTTCCTGGAGCAGCCGGCGGGCGAAATCGCCGTGCATGTCGGTTTGGCCGAAGCGCATCCGTCGATGCGCGAGTTGTCGCTGATCGGGCTGCCGGTGGCGTTGCAAAACGGCCTCTCCGGCGTGGTCGCCGTGCTCGGGCCCATGCGCATGAACTACGGGCGGGTGATGAGCGCGGTGCAGCACGTCGGCCGCGTGTTCCAGGACAGCGAGGCAAACCGCGCCTGAGCTCCCGCTGGATCCCGCCCGCGGTGAGTCAGAAGAAAAGCTTCATCGCAAACTGCATGATGCGCGGGTCATAGGCTCCGGTGATCGCGCCGAAGTTGGCGGCATTCAGGCTTTGCGACAGCGTCCCGTAACTCTGGCCGGCGTACAGGCCCGAGGGAGCGTAGCCTCCCACGAAGTTGGGGTGATTGAAAAGATTGAAAGCCTCCGCGCGTACTTGCAGGCTGTAGCGCTCCGTCATCTTGAAGGTGCGGACCAGGGAAACATCGAAGTTCACCAAATGCGGGCCGCGAATCGCGTTGCGGCCGACGTTTCCATAGGACCCCACCGGGTCCTGCGCCGAACCGGGCACCGCAAACGCCGCCTTATTCAGCCACTGCACGCACGGAGCGGGCGAGCAACTGGAGTTGGTCGCGTACACGTTCGGCAGGATCTGCACCGGCCGGTCGTTATTCAAACCGGTGAGCGAGTTGTCGGTGCCGATGTTGATCCCGCCCAGCGGCTGCCCGCTGCGGGCCTGGAGCAGCGGCGCCAACTGCCAGTCGCTCAGGATTTTATGGGCCCAGCCGTCGCCCGCCAAGGAGCTGACGGCCACGCCGGTCAGGTTGAAGTTATAGCGGGTATCGGAGATGCACGGACCCCAGTCGGCGTGGCGATTGAACAGTCGCGAGTTGGTCGAGCCGGCCAGCGCGGCGCCGAAGTCGTAATCCGACAGGCAGTAGGAATCGGTGAAGTTGGCGTTCACCTGATAGTGCTGGCTGAAGCGATGCGTGGTGGAGATCAGCAGGCCCTGATAGCGCGCCACCGCGCCGTCGTCCATGGTGTCGATGCTGGCGTAATAGGAGCCGCCGGGATAGGGATACAGCAGGCGGCGCTGGTTGGTGTTCTTGGTGCTCGAGCACGGCGTGTAGAGCACGCCCGCGATGGCGCAGCTCGCCGCCGGATTGTAGATCGCCGGATTGCGTTCCTCGGCGATCCACAGATGCGTGGTGTGATTGCCGAGATAGCTCAGCGAAACCAGCCAGTTGGAGGGAAGCTGCCGCTGATAGGTGACGTTCCACTGCTCGACGTAGGTCGGCGCCGGATTGATCGGCATGTTGATGTACGTGCCGAACTGCGGGAAGAACAGGGCGCCGGGCCGCTGCGGGAACGGATTGCCGCCCGGATAGCCGCCCCAGGGATTGGCGAGCGTGCCCGTGGAGCCCACATCGATATCGTTGCCGTACGGCGGATTGGTCGTTTCACGCTCGTTAAACCACGTTTCGACCGAATCGTAGAGAATCGCGCCACCGGCGCGCAGCGTCTGCTTGCCGTCGCCCTTCGGATCCCAAACCACGCCCACGCGCGGTCCGAAATTGCCCTTGCTGCCGTTCCACATCGCGGCGGGGATACCCTGATCGCCTTTGAAGAATAATCCGGGTGGCGCCGTCGGATTCACCTTGCTGACCTGGTTCGCCAAAAACGCGGCCTGGCTGAAGGACGTGCCGCGCCCGTACTTATCCGGATCGGGAAAGGTCGGCTCCCAGCGGATTCCATAGTTCAGCACGAAATTGCGCGAGATTTTGTAGCTGTCCTGCGCGTAGAAGCTCATCACCCATTGCCGCAGGTCGTCGGGCGTGGCGTTGGTCTGGTGGAAATCGCTCATGTAGCCGAGCATGAAGTCCGCCAGACCGGCCCCGGTGAATGAACCGTTGAAGGTCGGCGCGCCATTTTCGTCGAATCCGGAAATGGTGTTGTTCTGAATGCGGATCAGATTGAATCCAACCGCGATCTGGTGCTTGCCGCGGATCAGATCCACGTCGTCGGCCACCTGGTAACCGTTGAAGTTGAAGTGTCCCGGCGCGCAGGTGCCGCAGAAGGTGGTGAATCCGCCGCTCATGCTGGAAATCAGCAGGAAATTCGGCACGGCGCTATAGATCGGCGAGCCCAGCAGCGTCCAGTTGATCGGCGTGCTGGTGGGACCGCGATTGTCGCGAACGCGGTTGAACGAGACGTGAAACGCATTCAGCGTGTTTGGCGTAAACGTGTAGTTGTCGCCAATGGTCGCCGATTGCGCCAGCTCGGAGTTTCCGGCTACCGTCGTGAGCAACAAATTCCCTCCGAACTGCGCCGGCACTGCGTACTCGTCGGCGAAATAGCGTCCGTAGATCGAGTGTTTTTCGTTCAGCACCCAATCGACGCGGCCGATCGGCTGGAATTCATGCCAGGGAGAAGGAATCGCATACGTCACGAATCCGTTGGCGGCGGCCTGACTGACGGGCAGATATTTGGTCAGCGCGATGGCAATGGGGCTCAACTGCGTCACCGGAATCTGATTGTTTTTATAAAGGGTGCCATCGACCGGATTCTTGAGCTGCGTGCCGAGGGCGCTGAAATCGCCGTTGAGCATCGCCTGCGTCGGAATATGCGTGTTGGACTGGGGAGGAACGCTGCGATTCTCGGTTCCCTGAAAGCCGCCGAAGAAAAACAGCTTGTCCTTGATGATTCGCCCGCCGATGGTGCCCCCAAACTGATTGCGCTTCAACTGATCGTGAACCGGCGCAAAGAAGTTCCGCGCGTTGGTGTCGCCGTTGCGCAGAAACTCGAAAAGATCGCCGTGCAGATCGTTGGAGCCGGACTTGGTCACCACGTTCACCGTCGCGCCGGGATGGGTCCCGAAGCGGGAGGAAACCGCGCTGGTCTCGATGCTGAACTCCTCCAGCGCGTCCGGGAACGGAATCGGCATGTTCACGTTCGACATGGCGTCGGTGTAGTCGCCGCCGTCCAGCAGATACGCCGTGCCGTTGCCCTGCCCGCCGGCCACCGCGATGCGCGTCGAGCTGACGAAAGTCTTGCTGCCGGTATCGCCCGCATCGGCGTACACCGCCGCGCCCAGGGTGATGATCAACTGCGTGGGCTGGCGGTTGTTCAGCGGCAGTTCACTGATCCGCTGCTGATCGATGACCGCGGCGACCGAGGTCTCCTTGGTCTCCACCTGGCTCGTCTCGGCGCTGACCTCCACCTTTTCGTTGACGGCGCCGACCTGCATCGCCACGTTGATCCGGATATTGTTGTTGACCACCAGAACAATTCCGGACTGCACATAATCCTTAAAGCCCGGCGCCTTGACTTCCAGCCGGTAGGGACCGACGGGAAGTTCGGCAAAAACGTACAAGCCGCCCGCGTCAGTGGTGGTGGTGCGGGTGGCCGACTTATCGGTCTCGGTGATGGAAACCTGCGCGTTGACCACCGCGGCGCCGCTGGCATCGGTTACGATCCCGCTGACCTGCGCGGTCGCCGTCACCTGCGCCCGCGCCGGCGCCAGAGAAAACGCAGACAGGAACAGAAAAATCGCGATTTTGCGGCGGAACATGGCACCCCCCTCGAAAGCACCGTGGCTTTCCACTGCTTGAGTTAAAATACGCGAAACCTTTAAATCTGTCCAATAGATTCATCCGCTGTTAACCATCGTTTTTTTCGATCCTCCCGAACCGGCCAGCTTCCCGGTGATGGCTTGAGCCAGTTCGGCGATCGCCCGGGGAAAGACCTCGGCGCCGGCGGAGGCCAGGCGGAGCCGCCGGATCAGAGGCTTCCCTCGTACGCGGAGGATCCGCAGACCCGCCTCGGGCGGCTCGTTTTCGACGGCGCACAGCGGCAGCAGCGAACATCCCAGGCCGGCCCGCACCAGGCTCTTGATCGCCTCGTTGTTCTCGACTTCCATAATGATCTTGGGGGTGATTCCCAAAGCTTCGAAGTAGCGGTCCACAAAGTTCTGCATGACCGTGTTCTTTTCATACAAAATGAAACGCAGCGAGGACAGATCCTGCGGTTCGATGGTGCGGCGGCGCGCCAGCGGATGATCCTGGCTGACCACAAAAACCATCTCTTCCCGGCCCAGCGGCTTCATGCTCAAGCCCGGCTGCGGGCCGACGGCCATCACCACCGCCAGATCCAGGCGCTGCGCGCGCAGCGCTTGCAGCAGAAACTCCGTGGTTCCGGCCAGAACGATCAGCTCAATTTCCGGAAACCGGCGCTTGTAATCGGCGAGAACGTCCGGCAGCCGGTAGGTCAGCGTGGTCGGGCCGACGCCCAGGCGCACCGTGCCGCGGCGCAGCGCGTTCATCTCGCGGACCGCCATCTCGGCGTTCTTGAGGTCCCGGAAGATGCGTTCGGCGTAAGACAGCAGGACCCTGCCGGCTTCGGTCACCTGCACCCGTTTTCCCACGCGGAGAAACAGCGGGCAGCCCAGTTCGTCCTCCAATAACTTGATATGCTGGCTGACGGTCGACTGCGAAAGATGAAGCTCTTCGCCGGCGCGGGTGAATCCGCCCGCGGCGACGGCGGCGTGAAAGACGCGAAGCTGATGCAGATCCATCGTATTTTCCGATTCAAGAAATTGAATCAATCTATTTTGAACATGCCCCCGGACGTTGTAAAGTCGGGGGTGGCAGCAACCGGGAACACACATCGAGGATCCCTATGAAACGAAGAGAGGCTCTGAAGACTCTGCTGGCCGCTGTCCCGGCGGCAAAGCTCGGCGCGGCGTCGATCGCGGAAACGCACGGTTTCAAGCTCGGCATCATCAGCGACGAAATCACCGAGGAACTCGGCCAGGCCGCCGATTTCATCGCAAGCTACGGCCTGCATTGGGCCGAACTGCGGCAGATGTGGGGCAAGAACCTGATGAACTCGCCCCAGGAAGATCTGGACCGCGCCAAAAAGGTGCTGGCCGCCCGCAAGCTTCAGGTGAGCGTCATCGCCTCGCCGATTTTCAAATGGAATCTGCCGCAGATGCCCGCCAAAGCCGGCGAGAAGCGGGACGAGTACAAGGCCAGTTTCGTCGAATCGGACGCCGATCCGCTGCTGGAAAAATCGTTCCGGCTGGCGCGTTTCTTCGGCACGAATAAAGTCCGCATCTTCAGCTACTGGCGCGTGGCAGACCCGAAGAAAGCATATCCGATGGTGGCCGAGCGGCTGCGCAAAGCCGCGCAGCTTGCCGCGAAAAACGACATCCAGCTTGTGCTCGAAAACGAGATGACCTGCAACGTGGGAACCGGCAGAGAGCTGGGCCGGATCCTCAAGGACATCAATTCGCGGCACCTGCGCGGCAACTGGGATCCGGGAAACGCCACCGAGCTCGGCGAAACCCCCTACCCGGACGGCTATGAAGCGGTGCGCGGCCTGTTCACCCACATGCATATCAAGGATTCGCGCCGGGATCCCCAAAGCGGCAAGCTCATATGGGCGCCGGTGGGCGGCGGAATCATCGATTTCAAGGGGCAGTTCGCCGCCCTGCGCAAGGACCGTTATGACGGAACGATGTCGCTGGAGACGCACTATCGCCGTCCGGACGGAAACAAAACCGAGAGCACCCGCGAGTCTCTCGAAGGTCTGTTGAAGGTGATCCAAGCCTGAGGAGTTACGTTCATGGAAAGCAATCGCCGCGATTTCCTCAAAACCGGCGCGGTTTTCGCCGCCGCCATTCAGGGATCGAACGTTCTGGGCGCCAATGACCGCATTCGCGTCGCCGTGATCGGCCTGCGCGGACGCGGCCGCGATCATTTGAAGGAGTTCCACAAAATCGACGGCGTCGAGGTCGCCGCGGTGTGCGATATCGACGAAAACGTGATGGCGCAGCGCTTGGGCGACATGGAAAAGATGGGCATGCCCAAGCCCAAAACGTACGTCGACGCCCGCAAGCTGCTGGAGGACAAATCCATCGACGCGGTGTCGATCGCCACGCCGAATCACTGGCATTCGCTGCTGGGGATCTGGGCCTGCCAGGCGGGCAAGGACGCCTATGTCGAAAAGCCGTGCTCCCATAACTGGTATGAAGGAAAACAGCTCGCCGCCGCGGCCAGGCGCTACCGCCGGATCGTGCAGCACGGCACGCAAAGCCGCTCCAGCACGGCGGCGATAGAGGCGGTCAATCATCTGCGAAACGGCTTGATCGGCGACGTCTATCTGTCGCGCGGGCTGTGCTACAAATGGCGCGGCACGATCGGACGGCAGCCGAGGCAGGCGGTTCCTGCCGGCGTGCATTATGATCTGTGGCTGGGGCCGGCGCCGGACCGCGGCTTTACGCTGAACCGCTTCCACTACAACTGGCACTGGTTCTGGGACACCGGCAACGGCGACATCGGCAACCAGGGCATCCATGAAATGGACACGGCGCGCTGGGGGCTCGGCGTGAAGTGGCCCACCAAGGTTTCCGCCATCGGCGGGCACGTCATGTTCGACGACGATCAGGAAACGCCGAACATCCTGAACGCCGTCTTCGAATTTAACGAAGGCGGCCAGCGCAAGATCCTCGAATTCGAGGTTCGCCACTGGATCACGAATCACGAAGCCGCGATCGGGACGTGGGGTAAGAGCGCGCTGCCGCCGGCCGGCCTGTCCGCCGATGCGAAGCCGGCTCCGGCGAAACCAAACTCCCCGGCCAGCCTGGGACCGGTGAGCGGCAAGCCCGCAACGATCGGCAATCTTTATTACGGTCCCAAGGGCTATCTGGCGATTGAGGAGTACACCCGCTACAAATCCTTCCTGGGCGAGCGCGAAGAACCAGGTCCGAGCGGCGAAGGCCAGGAGACGAACTTCCAGAACTGGATCGATTGCCTGCGCAGCCGCGATGCATCGAAGCTGAACGCGCCGATCGAGGAGGGCTATATCTCCGCCTCGCTGGTTCATCTGGCCAACGTGTCCTACCGGCTCGGACGCACGCTGCACTTCGATCCGCAGACCGAGCAGGTGATCGGCGACGAGGAGGCCAATCGCCTCCTGCGCGGGGAAGACCGCGGCTATCGCCCGGGATTTGAGCTTCCCAGGATCGAAGGATAGCGCCACCGGCCGGCCCGGACGCCGGGCAAATCCCGCGGGTGCTCAGTCAAGGTTGGCGCCGCGGATCACCTCGGCCCCCAAATACGGCCGGAGCGCCTGGGGAATCACCACGCTTCCGTCGGCCTGCTGGTAATTCTCCACGATCGCCACCCAGGTCAGGCCCACCGCCAGGCCGCTTCCGTTCAGCGTATGCACGAACTCCGTCTTCTTGCCCGCCCGCGCGCGGATCGAGGCTCGCCGCGCCTGAAACGCTTCAAAGTTCGAGCAGGAGGAGATCTCTTTGTATTCGTTCAACCCCGGCAGCCACACTTCCAGATCGTAGGTTTTGGCCGAGGCAAACCCCATATCGCCGGTCGACAGCACCACCCGCCGGTAGGGCAGCCCCAGCCGCTCCAAAACATCTTCCGCGTCCCGTGTCAGCTTCTCCAGATCCTGATAGGAGGAATCCGGCCGCGCAAACTTCACCAGCTCGACTTTTTGAAACTGGTGCTGGCGGATGATCCCGCGCACGTCGCGGCCGTAGGATCCCGCCTCGCTGCGGAAACAGGGCGTGTAGGCGCACAGCGAAATGGGCAGCGCGTCCATTTCGAGCGTCTCCTCGCGATACAGGTTCGTCACCGGCACTTCCGCCGTCGGAATCAGAAAATAATCCGCGCCTTCGAGTTTAAAAAGATCGGCGGCGAACTTCGGCAACTGCCCGGTGCCGTACAGGCTCGCCGAATTGACCATGAACGGCGGCAGCACCTCGCGGTAGCCGTGCTCTTTGGTGTGCACGTCGAGAAAAAAATTGATGAGCGCGCGTTCGAGCTTCGCGCCGAGGTCCCAGTAGACCGCAAACCGCGCCCCGGTGATCTTGGCGGCGCGCTCGAAGTCGAGAATGCCTAACGCGGGTCCCAGGTCCCAGTGCGCCTTGGGCGGGAAATCGAATTTCCGGGGCTCGCCCCAGCGCCTGATTTCGACGTTATCGGCCGAGCTCCTTCCGGCGGGAACCGACTCATGGGGCAGGTTCGGAACGCCGGCCAGCAGCCGCTGGAACTGCTCGTCGAGGGCGGCGGCTTTCGATTCGAGCTCGGCCGCGCGGGCCCGCGTTTCGCGCAAGGCTTGCTGGCGCGCCGTGGTGTCGGCGCCGGCCCGGCGCAGCTCGGCGATCTCGCGGCTGGCGGCGTTTAACTGCGCCTTGAGTTGCTCGGACTCGGTGATAGCGGCGCGGCGCTCGGCGTCGATGCGCCGGATGTCCTCCGGCAGCGTGTAGCCGCGGTCCGCCAGCCGCCTGGCGATCGCCTCCAGGTTGTTCCGGAAATAAGAGAGATCGTACATGAATCGCGGCCGCCGGCCGCTGGGCCCGCCCGGGACCGCCGGCGTTTACCGATGATCGATATCGACCCACTTCTGCCCGACGGGCGCGCCCGTATACTCCGCCCGCGGCCGGATCAGACGATTGTTGTGATACTGCTCGAGCACGTGCGCGGTCCAGCCCGC